>JAFLDU010000089.1 GCA_017309145.1 Zoogloea sp.
CCCAGCATTTCCATGGTGATCACCTCGCTTCCTCTGCCTCAAAAAGAGGCAGGGAGGTTAAACACCCTGGTCAAATTTCAACCGGAATTCACCCCGATTGATGGTCAGTTTTCGGCCGGCAACAACACCCTTCTGCAAGGGCGACCAATACGGCTCACGCCGAGACGCTAGCTTGTCGCGCTTGGTCTTGCTGTCGATTGCATTTGCCATGGCACCTGTCCGTACGGAATCTGTACGGAAATTCTACGCTGGACGCTACTGGACTTCAACATAACAAAATTCCTTATAAATCAGTCACCAAACATCCCACCGAGACCTTCTTAGAATTTCATTCCCGCCCTCCGAAGGCAGGGGTCGGACGTTCGAATCGTCTCGGGCGCGCCAACAGCACATTAAAGAGGGCACTTGATCCAAGTAGTCCTCTTTTTTTTGTTGCATGGCCATAGCGAGCTTGTCGTAACTGCCTCGGATGGTGGCCTCGCTTCCATTCACCACCACCTCATCGACCAACACCTGCAAGTAGCGTTTGGCGAAGTCCTTGCGGGGATCTGTCAGCCGCTTGCGGATGGCCTGGCTGAAGGCATCAATGGTGCTGGGCAGTATGCGTGCAGTCGGCATGCTTTGCTGACGACGTGCCCCCGCCAGTTCAATCAAGGCTGACTCTTTAGACGCCTTCAATGTCTGCACCCGTCCCCTCAGCGTTTCATCCAGTTCGACGACGCCTTCTTCGATGGCTTCGTACAAACGCCTGAGCCTGTCCTCCGCGCCCTTGAGCTGGGCTTCCAGCGCCTTGATCGTCTGACTTTCGGTCTCCTTCGCCGCCTGGTTCCGCTTTCTCAACTCCGCCATCAAGACCTGCAATCTCCCAGGCGTCAGAATCCGGTCGGTCAGATGGGTCAGGATCAGCTCGTCAAACTTCTCCATCGGCAGATTCGGGCTCTTGCAGGCATGATTCCCCTCCGCCTGTCTCTTCGTGCATTTGTAATAGCGGTAACGCCCGCTCTTGCCCGTCACCAGTGTCATGTGTGATCCACACTCGCCGCAACGGATCAGGCCCGTCAGCAAGGTTTGATTTCCTACGCGGCGAGGTGGCGTCTTGGCAGGCGAACGCGATTCACGCAATTGGCGGACGCGCTCGAAGGTCGCACGGTCAATGATTGCCGGGATCTCGCACTTCACCCATTCAGACGGAGGCCGGTAGCACTTGGCCTTCGTGTCGTGCATGTTGAAGTAGTACTCGCCCACATAGGTCAGGCTGGACAGAATGTCATGCACCTTATGCACCGTCCAGGCACGCCCACGTGGCAGCTGATTGCGCTCCGTCAGGTGTTTGACGATTTCCTTGATCCCCAGAACGCAACCCCGGTGACCATTCAGATAAAGGTCGTAGATCCTGCGGACAATGGCGGCCTCTCCTACGTCAATCACCAGGCGCTTCTTCTTTCGCCCCCGGCTGCCGCTGATCTCGGTGGCCTCTGCCCGGTAGCCGAAGGGCGCCCGGGCACCGTTGAAGAAGCCCTGCCTGGCGTTCTCCCGCATGGCCCTTGAGGTGTGCTTGGAGTTCTCCTTGCTCTGATATTCGTCGAAGAGGCTGAACAGCTTCCGGGCCATCTCCCCCATCGGGTCGTCGCTGGTCTGCTGGGTGATCGACACAACCCTGACCCCGCTCTTCTTCAGCTTCCGCTCATAGACGCCGAACTCCACCACATCCCGGAAAAAGCGAGACAGGCTATGGATGATGATGGCTTCGAACGAGGGTGGCTTATTGCCAGCATCTGCAATCATCCGCTGGAAGACGGGCCGCTTGTCATCGGTGGCCGACGCGCCAGGCTCTACATACTCAGCAACGACCAGGTGCCCATGTGCCTTGCACCAGTCGCGCATCTGCTGAAGCTGATCGGGAATCGACAGGTCGTTATCTGCCTGCCGGGAGGTGGAGACGCGAGCGTAGAGGCAAACTTGCATGGTGCTTCCTGCAAAGTGGGCTTCCCGTCATCCGCGTGGCTGAACGTTCCGTTCCGAATCTCGGCCCCTCAAGGCCAAGCCTTCGGCGCTTCGCGGCCTTGACCGTCCGAGCTTCTCCACTATTCTGGTCGCCAAGCGAACGACGGCAAGCTGTGGCAGCGTTTAGCTTTCGTCGTCTTCACCAAACTGGTTCATGTCCTGAAGGAGCTCCGCGAGTACGGACGCCAACAGATCAATCTCCTGCTCAGTAGGCGCGGCGAGTGCTGCCGGGTTCCAAATGATGGAAACGGTATGTTCCTGGCTCAAGCATGATGCACCTCCTTTCGTGCCGTCTTGGGCCTGCCCGTTCCTTACCTTTCCTTGTTGTTACGCTTGAAGAGTTCCTCCAGTTCCGCCTGGAGACCGCTCTTCCCAAACTCGTTCAGAACAATCTTCCTGAACGCCTGAAACTGCGACTCAGGCAGGGACGCCTGAGCCACCAGCAGCAGATTGCTCTTGCGGCGATCCAGCGCCTGCAGGATGAGGGAGAGAAGACCTACCATTGCCCCAGCCTCATTTCCGTCATACGACGATCCACATCGGACTCCCAGGAAAGAGGGTCATGGACGGCCCATAGCCGACGCCTCAGCACCTCCAGGGTCTCATCCAGGCCGACCTCAAGGCGCTGGCTGCGCAGACCATTGATTGCGGCGATCCGCTTCATGTAGCCATACACGCTGACCACCATGCGGACCAGGCGCTCATCCAGCAATCCGGCAGGGTCGATTTCCTTCACAACGCCAAGCCCCTCCAAAGCGCCCACACGCGCCTGGATATCCGCCCACACGGGATGCAAAGGCCACCGGGAGCGATTGCTGTCCGCACTTGGCGTCCTCAAGCTCGTGTGATCAAACGCGAGCACCCGGAGCAAATCTCCTTGCCGGTCCTGCAAGTCTTCGAAGGTTCGAATCCCGAGCCGACGCAGCCAGTCCTTCCGGGTCTGCCACTCGAAGCGCCAGACATCTTCCTTGACGCCCCAGAGATCAAAAAACCACGTCTTCTGACTCTTCTCGCCGATCTCCGCGCACTTGTCATACACCCTCAGGACGAGCGGCCCCTCACCAAACCGGAAGGTCTGCGCGCGGCCGTTCTTCCGGTGCTTGTTGTCCTTGGCCGCCTGCGTAACAAAGCTGTTCTCGTCGAAGTCCAGCTCAAGCTGGTAGTCGAAGGTGAAATCAACTCGGGATAAAGCTTCCTGGCGGTACGGTGCATAGCCCAACGACTCGGCCCACCTGAGCACTCGCTGGTGCATTGCCGCAGCCCCGAACTGCCAGAGTGCGAAACTGCGGAAGGTGATGAAGAAATTCGGCTTGTTGAATTCCCCGAACTGAATACTGAAGGCCTCGTTCTCGATCAGGAAAGGATAACCGGAGCCTGTTCCATGCGATGCCAGCAGAAACTCCTCGGTGCCAAGTCGAAGAGGCGTGGGGTGACGCGATTTCGCGCTTTTCGCCGTCTCCTTCAGCGTAGCCAACCGCTCAAAGTCGAGGCACGCGTGCGGACCTGGCGCAAGGTAGTACGCGCACTCAACCGTGTCATGGCCGAAAAGCAGGAAGGAGAACACACGGACCTCAAGGGGTATTTAAACACCCTTACAGGCTAGATTCATGAAAGGGGTCTGTCAAGCCCCTTAGTCCGAGTTGGAGGAGATCTCCTGACGCCGCTCGATCTTGATATCACCACTGACCGCCTTCCAGAAGTTACCGACGACCGTGGCGACCTTGAAGCCCACCGAACGGCTGGCACTGGGACCGACCTCCGGGAAGAACTCCCGCACCTTGATTCCGAGGATGTCTTCGTACTTGCGGATGGTCCGCTTGTTGTGGATCAGCACCAGCACGCGCCAGCCCATGTGATCCCCCATACGCAGCATACCCAGCGCAGCCTCCAGATCCGGCAGATCACCCGAAAAGTTGGCGATGGCCTCCTTCTCGATGCGCAGGAGTTCGGCCTCCTGCTCCAGCGAACGCTGAGCGAGCTTCAGGAGGTTGGCTTCGCGGTGGGGATTCGTCATGACGTGAACTGCGGGGTAAACACGGTGTTTAACCATAGCACCCAGGAAGGGGATCGAAAACCCTTTCCTCTCATCCTGCAAGCCGCCCCGACACACCGTCCGCCCACGAAGTGGTCGCCCGGAGCGCCGAGCCGGCTTGTGTCTTTGTATGCCGAAGGGCTATATTCGTCCCCATCTGTATCCATCCCCCCCCGTGTTACTTAACCGGGGACTACGAGGCGCGCAGAATGTCAGATATGTACAACGATTGGGGTTTTGTTGAAAATCCTTTCCAAACAACCCCTCTGGAGGCCGATGAAGCTGGTCGAACTCTCTTGATCGGTCGAGAAAAAGAATTACGAAAAATCCAAAATCGTTTGAAGACTTATCCAAAGATGCCCTGCTTGGAAGGTGCAAATGGGGTTGGAAAAACAAGCTTGGTCAATGTAGCCGCATACAACTGTTTCAAAAACTATATAGACGGTACTGACTCCACACTCATTATTCCTTGTCGAAGAGCTTTTCAGCTAACTCCGAACATGAACTTGGATGATTTCGAGTTCAATGTTCTCTACGAAGTGGCGCAGACATTAATCGAGCGCGGGGCCTATATAAAAGACGTTGGCATCCGAATGGACGGGAAGGCTTCGTTGGATCGGTGGCTAAACTCCCCATTTTATGCAAGCTGGCAAGGCACTTTGAGTGCTTTTTCAATCGGTGGCGGGCAGGCTCCTAACGAATCTAGCGGATTTAGCAAGAGTGGACTCCGCAAGATTGTAGAGGGCTGGCTTTCGGCAATTTTCCCCCAAGCATCAGATGGAGCACTAATTTGTCTGATCGACAATTTAGAATTGTTGCAAACTTCTGATGAAGCAAAGCAGGCTATTGAACAGCTGCGCGATCGACTTTTTAATATTCCAGGGTTGCGCTGGGTTCTATGTGGAGCCAATGGAATAATCCTAAGCCTTGCTTCCTCGCCTCGTTTAGAGGGCTACGTGAGCACGCCTGTAATAGATGTGCCTAACGTAGAGGAAAATTTTGCGCCGGAGATTTTTGATAGCCGAGTTAAGGCATTTAGGTATCCGCCTTCCTCAATTGGAGGAAAGCAACCAGAATTCTATTTACCTATAACCAAAGAACGATTTGAGAAGTTGTATGAAGTGCTGAACTTTAACCTCAGAAATCTACTAAACCGGGCAGATTCATATTCCACTTGGATAATCGATGAAGGAGTAAAGCCTTCATCTGACGAAGAAAAAAATGCTTTTTTTGATCAATGGTTGTCAATGGAAGCAAATTCGGTATTGCAAGCAGTACAAGGACAAATAACTCCAGCTGCGTGGCGTGTTTTTGAGAAAGCCGTTGAACTTGGTGGGCGTTTTTCTCCTGGGCAGCATCAAGAATTCGGTTACGATACCCCCCAGGCCCTTCGTCCCAATGTTCTTCAATTAGAAAAAGTTGATTTGCTCAGTAGTGCTCGTGACGACACCGACCAACGCCGGAAAACAGTATATGTCACGAGCAAAGGTCATTTAGCTAGATACGCCAGAACACTAAAACCCTGATTTGGTGCGTATTTAGCTATTTTCCTAACCCGACATCTTTAGGTAGACCAACGTTTCCCAGAGCCCACTTTCATCGTCTCGGGCGCGCCACAAATTCAATGGGTTAGATCGAAAGATCTAGCCCATTTTTGTTTTGTGCCCAGACAGCGATCATCCTGTCACTCAAGATCTGGCGGCTGTTCTCCCGGAAACACGACTCTCAGTGCTGCTTCCCCCGGCCTTTTCACAGAGCCGGATTGTCAGGCCGTCCCGCAAACCCGAAAGACTTCGGCAAATCTGTCGCATCGTGCATACGCGACATTTTACGTCGCACCCATACCCTACCCTCTCCGTCCCTAACCCGCATAAAGGGACGCCAGGCGGCGCCATAGCCACACAGCGTGTAGGAAAAAGCATGAAGACGCAGATCCGGACCATCGGTATCGGCCGCCAGGGCTGCAGCCTGCTCGACGGCGTGATCGCGCGCGGCTTGCGCGAGTAACTCGATGCCGACGGATACCCGGCCATCGCAGCTATCCGCTATATCGCCGCAGAAACCGATATCGACACCTTGAGTTGCAGCAGCGCCGATGTGGGGTTTTATCTGGGGAACGTCTCCGACAATGGCACTGGCGTAGAGACCCTTGAGCACGTCATTCATGACGCGCACCTGATTCTGCTGCTGACAGGGCTGGACGACCCACTGGAATGCGCCGCTGCAGCAGCATTGGTTGAACTGGGGAAGGCCAGGAACATCATGACCTTGTCCCTGGTGAGCCTGCCCCCTGCCGATGCGCCGGGGCGGAATCGTGCAGCGGCAGATCTCGCCCGCATCATGGCAAGCTCAGATGCCTCGTACGTGTTTGCGGCAGACGACTGCGCCCCTGAAGACATCACTTGCGTTCGCCTCGGAAACACTGTCTCAAGGCAGGCTGGCAATCTGATCGACTGCGCCAACGTCCTCGCAAAATTCCTTTGCCAACCCAACGGAAGGCTCGTCGGCTTCGACTTTCAGGACCTTCGTACTCCGCTCCTCGGGTGGGGCGAGCCCTGCAAAGCACGTCCAGAACAGGAAATCGATTTAAGATTTCACTATCAACGCTGGGCCGCACAGCAGCAAACGCCGCCTGCAGAATGCGCCACCGCAGCCAGGATGAGCCTCCCTCTGGGCGACGCCGCCACGGTTCTGGTGTATGTCGAAGGGGGGCCGAATTTCTCGATGTCCAATCTGCGCAATCTGGTCATGCCGATCATGGCGGAAGCGCCGAAGAATGCTTTCATCAAGTACTTCGTTGAAGTCGATCCGGGACTGCCGGGTGATGCCCTGACAATTGACCTGTACGTGAGGACGGACCACCCACGGCCCCACCGCCACGCCAAAGCCTGATTTTATTTTCTTGCAAGGAGAGCACGCCAATGCACCTGAACATCACGATCGAAGACCATGTGACGCCGCAGCTATTCACGTCTGCCCTTGAAGCTTACGACATCGAGCATCCGAATGGCAGAAAGAGGGAGGATCGTCTCGAGACATTCGGTTTGCTGTGGGGTTACGTTATTCCAGAACGAGAGGATCGAAATCCGCGTGCAGTTGCAACCATGGCGACGGTTGAGACGTCTGCATTACGCAAGAATGGCTCGGTTCAGCCCGACCTGAACTCTCTGTTGCTTAAGATTGAATTTGTACGTAAATACTGGCCCCATCTCGAGGTCGTTGGCACTTTTCACTCCCACCCCTACGAAAACCTGAAGGAAGTACGCGAAATCAAGGGCTGGCGAGCATCCGGTGGCGATCTCGAATTCTGGCCCTACATTCATGAGCGGCTTTTCCCAAGCTCTCCCTATCTGGCTCACATCGTACTTACGGTAGCCAAAATGGAAAAGCGGGGATGGGCATTACCCAAAGAGATTGAGGGACAATCTGGACTGGAACTCTCCTTGGATCAAAGGAAGGTCTGGATTACCAGCTATGCAAGTCAGATCCTGGAGATTGAGCCTCAAGAGGAAAGTGATGAAGATGAATTTGACAGTGAGTTCGTGATGATGGATGACCTCCCATCCCTCGATATCCCAGCTCTGTGCAATCGGATTCTTGCAGGGGGGCTTGAGTAAGCAGGTCTGAGCTCTCGGTTTGCCTCCGCAGGGCACCATTGCATTGGACAGCGCCCGTCAGACAGGGCGGGTTGCTGCAGAATTCTTAGCCAGTGGGAAAGCGCCCGGTCGGTTTCCAGCCCAGCATTGAGGCTCGGCGCTCAACGGCATCCAAACCCAACGAGCGTTGGGCGACGGAGCTGTGCCATAACACGCCAGCCGCGTGATCGCCGACTGGATCAAGCTCTGGAACCACCAGCACCCCCATCAGGCGCCGGCTAAGAAGACCCGGCTGAGGCATTCACTCAGCGTGGCCCATGCAGGATTTGCTGGGTCAATACAGCATGGCTAAAGCCCGCAGCCTCGGGCCTCTCCCCAGCCTCAGCCCCCATACAGCCCCCGCATCTTCTCCACCTGCCCGGCCACCACGGCCCTCAGCCTCGCCGGCTCCACCACCTCCACATTGGCGCCGCAACCGAGGATCCAGCGCAGCAGTTGGCCGGTGCCGGGTACCGTGGCGCTGACCCGGGCGGCAAACGGGCTACCTTCCGGCTCCGCTTCAATCACCTGATCCCCGGACAGTGGACAGTCATGCAGCAGGTCGGCCACATAGCCCCTGACACGTAGCTCCAGGTCCACGACCCCGCCACCGGCAAAATCGGCCTGCCCGCCCTGCACGGCCCGCTCGAGGCTGAAGTCTTCCGCCTCTCGGGCCGGCGCCTGGCCGGGCCTGGCACTGATGAAACGGTGCAGAGCATACATTCGCACCGGCTCGCTCTCTTCGTTCTTCAGGGCAAACAGGTAGAGCCGCGGCCCCCGCTGAAGCAAGGCCTGGGGATGCAGCACCGGGTGGGTCAGCGTGCCTTCGTTGTCCCGGTAACCGGCCTGCAGGGTCTGCGATTGGGCCAGCGCTTCCAGCACGACCACCAGCACCTCCTCGCGCACATCGGCCGGGATGAGGCGCTGGCTGTCGCTGAGCACCCGGAGCTTGTCCTCGCCGAGGCCGAAGGTCGCGCCGTCGTCCCGCAGGCGCGCCCAAACGCGCTCCAGGCGCTTCTCGGGCAGCGCCTCGCGGACCAGGGACACCATGAGCTGCCGCGCGTAGTTCCAGAGATGCACGTCGTCATCCTCCAGATCCATCCCACGGCGGAAACGCAGGGGCTTGCCCTTGGGGTTGACGATGCCGACACGTCCCTCGCCCACCAGATCCTGCAGGTCACGCTGGATGGCCCGCAGGCGGGCCTCCGGGCTGGCGTGGTGATCGTAGCGCTCTGCGGTCAGCGTCAACAGGGTGCGCGCATCGGGGAAGTCCCGGCCGCTGGCTTCCCGGGGAATCAGGCTAGTGAGCAGATTGAGCCGCTCGATACGATCCTTGTGGGCCGCCATGGCCAGCCTCCGGTGGGGTGAAAGGCGCTCATGGTACGACATTCCATGTCGCGATTTCGCGGTCCAATGCCTGGGTCGGAAGATTCAGGAGCCCACCATGGACAGCAAGAAGACCCCACCCCTCTCATCCCGCGAAGTGCTCGCCAAGCTCGGCATCAACGGCATCGACCATGCCGGGGAAAGCGATCCCGAAACCCTGTGCTTCGATGACGACGAGCCCCTCGCCTCGCCCCTCGACGACCTGGCCCGCGCCCTGCAGCAGCGCTTCACGGCGCTGACCAGTGGCAGCCCCCTGCGCCCCGGCGACACGGTGGTATGGAAGGAGGGCTTGCGCAACCGCCTGTGGCCGTCCTACGGCAAGCCGGCGATCGTGATCGAGTTGCTCGATCCCCCCGTATTCGATGCCGAGAAGAACTCCGGCAGCCCGTATTTCCGGGAGCCGCTGAGCATGACTCTGGGCGTGTTCGTCGAGGATGGCCTCCACCGGGGGGATTTCATGGTATGGCACGTCGATGCCCGCCGCTTCCAGCACTGGCACGAGGGGGAGAACTGATCATGGCCGTACAACGTCGCCGCAGCCCGCGCCCCAGCCTCTACGCTCCCTGGCGCACCGACTTCTCCAGCGTTCCCGCGGATACCCTCCGCGCCGCCCGATACGCCCTGCAGCTGGTCAACGGCCGCCCCGAGAGCCTCAAACGCCTGGATGATCCCGACTTCACCAGCGCCCTGTGGACCCTGTGCCTGCCGCTGCTCGACCCATCCATCCTGTCCAGCCTGCAGACGGCCTGGAGCATCAAGCCCGACGAGAGCACCTCCGACGCGGACGAGGACGAGGACTTCGCCAGTGACGACCTGCCCGACTGTCTGTACGGACGAAGCCTGGGACGCGTGCACCACAAGTACGCCCACCACGTGCGCGCCTACCTCAACCGGATCCTGCGCCCGGTGCCGGATGCCGTCCTCACCCGCATCGCGCACCAGGACGGGCAGGCCCCCACCCATCCGGGCATCGCCGCGCTGGCGCGCTGCGCCGGGCTGTCCGCGGACGAAGTCGCGGTGCTCGACTTCGCCGAGAAACGCGGCCAGCTCCCGCATTTCGCCACCTTCCTGAGGGAGCTCCGGCTGCAGGGGCTGCGAACCAACTTCGACTACCTGTCGGCCGCTCTGGCCCTGCCAATGGCGAACCTCAAGCCGGTGCTGAGCCCGCGCGGCCCCCTGCACCAGCTGGCCCTGCTCCGCCCGGTGCGCAGCCGCGACGACCTCGAGGACTTCGCGGCCCCGGACGAGTTGCTCGCCGAGGTGCTGGTGATGGCACCAGAGGACGAAGCAGCCCTGATGGACCTGATCGTCGCACCGCCCCCCGCCGCCACCTGGAGGCTGGAGGACTTCCCCCACCTTGAGCGGGACGGACTCCGCCTGCGCGAGGCCCTCACCCAGGCCGCGGCTCGTCAGGTGGAGGGTGTCAACGCATTGCTCTATGGTCCCCCGGGGACGGGCAAGACCGAGTTCGCCCTGAGCCTCGCCCGGGAAGCCGGGCTGAGCCCCTACCAGGTGAAGACCGCCGGCGAGGACGGCGAGGGCCTCAGCCGGCGCGGCCGCCTCGCCGCCTTCCAGCTCCTGCAACGCCTTCTGCAAGGTCGCCGCGACTGCGTGGTGATCTTCGACGAAGTGGAGGACGCCTTCAGCAACAGCGACAACGTGCTGCTGGCCCTGTTCGGCAAACCTTCGGGCGGTGGCCACGGCGACAAGGGCTGGATGAACCGGACACTCGAGGGCAACCCCGTCCCGGCGATCTGGATCACCAACGACACCGCCAGCATGGACCCGGCCTTTCTGCGCCGCTTCCTGCTGCCAGTGGCCTTCACCACCCCGCCCCGCAGCGTGCGTCGGCGCATTGCCGAACGCCATCTGGGCGCGCAGCAGTTGCCCCCCGACCTGCTCGACGAACTGGCCGGCGATGCCGCCCTGCTGCCGGCCCAGCTGGGTGCCGCCGCACGCCTGCTCGAGCTGTACCGCGACGAGGACCCGGCGCGCACCGTACGCGAGGGCGTCGCCGCCAGCCGGCGCCTGCTCATCGGCAACGCCGCCCCGCGCCAGCGTCAGTCGCCCACCGTGTTCGATACAGCCTTCCTCAACCTGACCGGCGGGGTCGCCCCGGAGCGCATCGCCAGCGCCCTGCTGCGCACGGGCCAGGGCCGCCTGTGCTTCTTCGGCCCACCCGGCACCGGCAAGACCGAGTTCGCCCACCTGCTGGCTGATGCGCTGGAACGGGAGCTGGTGGTGCGCTCCACCTCGGACATCGTCTCCAAGTACGTCGGCGAAACCGAGAAGAACATCGCTGCACTGTTCAACGAGCTGGACGCGGAACGCAGCATCCTCTTCCTCGACGAGGTGGACAGCCTGCTGCGCGACCGCCGCCAGGCCCGCCACAGTTGGGAGACGACCCAGGTCAACGAGCTCCTGCAGCGCATCGAGCAGTTTCCCGGCATCTTCGTCGCCGCCACCAACCTGATGGATGGGCTCGACGCCGCGGCGCTGCGGCGCTTCGACTTCAAGCTCCATTTCCGCCCGCTCACCCCGAACCAACGCCTGGCCCTGTTCGCCCGCGAGGTGTTCGGCGACGCCAGCCGTACCCCGGACGTCCCGGCGATCGTCGCCAACCGGCTCAAGGGCATGGACGGGCTCACGCCGGGCGACTTCGCCAACGTGGTGCGCCAGGGCCGCCTACTCGGCGAGACCCTCGGTGCCGAAGTCTTCCTGCGCCGCCTGATGAGCGAATACCGCTGGAAGGATGCGGCCGCGAAAGGCCCTGTCGCCGCCTGAACTTGAATGCCAGACTGGCAGCCATCCCATCGGGGCGGAGCCGAGCCACGGCCCGCCCCGGTTCCCGCCATAGGAAAGCCATGAACCACTCTGCCATCGACGCTCCCCTCGCCCACGCCGTCGCCGCGCTGAAGGAGGCCGACGGGCTCCTGGTCACCGCCGGCGCCGGCATGGGGGTGGATTCCGGCCTGCCCGACTTCCGCGGCAACGCCGGCCTGTGGGCGGCCTACCCGGCCCTCGGCCGGGCCCGGCTGGACTTCACCCGCATCGCCAATCCTGCCGCCTTCCTCGCCAATCCCCGGCTGGCCTGGGGTTTCTACGGGCACCGCCTCAAGCTGTACCGGGAGACCCGGCCTCACGAGGGCTTCGAGCTCTTGCAACGCATTGCAGCCCCCCTGGCCCACGGGCTCTTTGTGTTCACCAGCAATGTGGACGGTCAGTTCCAGAAGGCGGGGGTCCCGGAGGCGTGCATCCTCGAATGCCACGGGTCCATCCACCACCTGCAATGCCTCTCGTCGGCCTGCCGGTCGGGCATCTGGCCTGCGGCAGGCTTCGTGCCAGTGGTCGACGAGGCCGAATGCCTGCTCCGCAACACCTTTCCCCCCTGCCCAGCCTGCGGCGGCATCGCCCGCCCCAACATCCTGATGTTCGATGACTGGAACTGGCGGGAGGACAGGACACGGCAGCAGCGCCAGCGCCTGGACGACTGGCTGGCCCGGGTCCGGCGGCCGGTGGTCATCGAGGTGGGCGCGGGCATCGCCATCCCTACCGTGCGCCACTTCGGCGAACGGGTGGGCGGCACCTTCATCCGCATCAACCCGCGGGACGCCCAGCGTCCCCGGCAGGATGCGCTCGTCCTTGAACTGGGGGCTCTGGACGGTATCAGGCGTCTGGCCGAGCGGCTGCTCTAAGGGGAGCTGGCGCGCGCCACTTACTGTTGCTTGCCCGGCCAAGCAATGTTGAAGGCGGGGTTAAGGAATCGAAAATTGTCCCCGACCGAAGCCGGACCGATCATGCGCTCCAAAGCTCCCGCATGAGGAGCCCATACGGAGGACACGCGATGACGGACCACGCCCCCGCTACCGGGGTCGATCTGACGGAATGGATTGGTCGTGAGGAAACCCGCACCGATCTGATCGACCTGCGCACCGCTCAGGCGCTCGCCGCCACCCTTGACCTCGACCCCGCCGGAATCGCTCAAGGCACGGAACTGCCGCCGTTGTGGCACTGGGTGTACTTCACGCCGAATGCCCGGCGCGGCCAGATCGGGAGCGACGGCCATCCCAGGCGCGGCGGCTTCCTGCCCCCTGTGGAGCTCCCCAACCGCATGTGGGCCGGCGGCCGCCTCAAGCTTCTGCGGCCGCTCAAGGTGGATGACGCGGTGAGCCGTCTGTCCCGCATCAAAGATTGCGAACGCAAGAGCGGGCGCAGCGGAGACCTGGTGTTCGTGACCGTCGAGCACACCATATCCACCACCCGCGGCGTCGCGCTGGTCGAAGAACAGGACATCGTCTATCGCCAACCGGCGGCAAAAGGGGCGCCCCTCGCCGGAGACCAGGTGACAGCCCAGGCCGCCTTCCGCGAGCGTATCCACCCCGATCCAGTGCTGCTCTTCCGCTATTCGGCGCTGACCTTCAACAGCCACCGCATCCACTACGACCAGCCCTACACCACGCAGGAAGAGGCCTATCCGGGCCTCGTCGTGCACGGCCCGCTGATCGCCACACTGTTGCTCGAAGCCTTCCGCAAAGCGTATCCGGACAAGCGGGTAACGCACTACACCTTCCGCGCGCTGGGACCGCTCTTCGAAACCTGCGATTTCGATGTCTGCGGCCAACTTACCGGACCGGGCACGGCCAGGCTGTGGACCGACTGCGGGGGCCGTCTGACGATGAACGCGGAAGCGGCTTTCGACTGACCCGCCGCACGCCTGCCCTCAGGGCGGCCCCCCGCCCGCAGCACCCAAGCAGCCCGTCGAATACACCGCCATGCCGCGGTGGAGCGCCCTGCTCTTCCGCTTCGCACGATCAGAAAAGGAGACAACCCATGACCATCCTCAATGCTCCCGACGAACATCAGGAGATCCGCGACGCGATCCGCAGCCTATGCCAGGCGTTTCCCGACGAGTACTTCCGCAAGATCGATGAACAACGCGCCTACCCGGAGGCCTTCGTCGATGCGCTGATCGGCGCGGGCTGGCTCTCGGCGATGATCCCCGAGGAATATGGCGGCTCGGGCCTCGGCCTGACGGCAGCCACCGTCATCATGGAGGAGATCAACCGCTCGGGGGGCAATTCCGGCGCCGTGCATGGCCAGATGTACAACATGGGCACGCTGCTGCGCAACGGTAGCCGGGCGCAAAAGGAGAAATACCTTCCCGACATCGCAGCCGGCAAGCTGCGCATCCAATCGATGGCCGTGACGGAGCCCACCACCGGCACCGACACCACCAAGATCAAGACCGCGGCGGTGAAAAAGGACGGCCGCTACGTGGTGAATGGCCAGAAAGTGTGGATCTCCCGGGTCCAGCATTCGGACCTGATGATTCTCCTGGCACGCACCACACCCCTCGCCGACGTGAAGAAGAAGTCCGAGGGCATGTCCATCTTCATCGTGGAGCTGAAGGATGCCATCGGCAAGGGCCTCACCGTGCGCCCCATCCCCAATCTGGTCAATCACGAGACCAACGAACTGTTCTTCGACAACCTGGAGATCCCCGAGGAAAACCTGATCGGCGAGGAAGGCAAGGGCTTCAAGTACATCCTCGACGGTCTGAACGCCGAGCGCACCCTGATTGCGGCGGAGTGCATCGGTGACGGCTACTGGTTCATCGAGCGGGCCAGCCGCTACGCCAACGAGCGCATCGTCTTCGACCGCCCGATCGGCCGGAACCAAGGCGTGCAGTTCCCCATCGCCGACGCCTTCATCGAGATCGAGGCTGCCAATCTGATGCGCTTCAAGGCGGCCGAGCTGTTCGACGCCCACCAGCCCTGTGGCGCCCAGGCCAACATGGCCAAGTACCTGGCCGCCAAAGCCTCCTGGGAAGCGGCCAACGTATGCATGCAGACCCACGGCGGCTTCGGCTTCGCCAACGAATACGACATCGAGCGCAAGTTCCGGGAGACCCGCCTGTACCAGGTTGCGCCGATCTCAACGAATCTGATCTACGCCTACGTGGCCGAGCACCTGCTCGGGCTGCCGCGTTCGTTCTGAGGCACAGCCCATGAAGACGAACGCATCCCCCCATCCCGCCGCCCAACTCTGCGAATTCGCTGCCACCCTGAGCTTCAAGGCCCTCCCACCCGAAGTGGTAGCGCGCACCGAAGAGCTCTTCCTCGACTGGGCCGCCTCCGCGCTGGCGGCCAAGGGTCTGCATCCGATCCCCCAGTTCGAGGCCTTCGCCCATGCAATGGGGCCCAATGACGGTACGGCCGAGATCCTCGTAAACCGTAGCCGCAGCTCCGCCTACTTCGCCGCCTGGGTCAATGCTGCCTCCTCCCACTTGGTGGAGCAGGACGATCTGCACAACAGCTCGGTATTGCACCCCGCAACCGTCGTCTTTCCAGCGGCACTGGCCGCCGCGCAGGACGTCGCCGCGAGCGGCCCCGATCTGATCGCCGCAGCGGTCGCCGGCTACGAGGCGGGCATCCGTATCGGCGAGTTCCTCGGCCGCTCCCATTACCGCATCTTCCACACCACGGCTACGGTCGGCACCCTCGCCGCGGCGGTGGCCGTCGGCCGCATACTGAAGCTGAGCCCGGCCCAGATGGTGCACGCCCTCGGATCGGCCGGCACCCAGGCCGCAGGCCTGTGGGAGTTTCTGCGCAACGCGGCCGACTCCAAACAACTCCATACCGCCCATGCCTCCGCCAGCGGCCTTGCCGCCGCCTACCTGGCGCGCCAGGGCGTCACCGGCGCCCAACGCATTCTTGATGGTACGAAGGGGCTGGCCGCCGGGATGTCGTCCGACGCCGAGCCGGCCCACCTCACCGACCGCCTCGGCAGCCGCTGGGCGCTGCTCGAGACCTCCTTCAAGTTCCACGCCTCATGCCGGCACACCCACCCGGCCGCCGACGCCCTCCTCGCCGTGATGCAGCGCGAGCATCTGGCCCACAGCGACATCACCTCCGTCGTGACGCGCGTCCATCAGGGCGCCATCGACGTGCTTGGCGCAGTGGGCATACCCACCACCGTACATCAAGCCAAGTTCTCGATGGGCACGGTACTTGGACTCATCGCCGTACATGGCAAGGCAGGCCTTGAGGAATTCCGCGATCACGCGCTCTCCGAGCCAGCCGTCGCCGCCTTCCGCGACAAGGTGAGCATGATCCTTGTTGCCGATGTCGACGCCGCCTACCCGCAGCGCTGGCTGGGCCGCGTCGAGGTCACGACCCGGGCCGGCACGACCCACTACGGCGCTATCGACGAACCGAAGGGTGATCCTGGCAACACCCTGTCGCGCGTCGAACTGGAAGACAAGGCGCGCCGGCTCGTGCGCTTCTCCGGTGCTGCGAACGCTGCCGAAGTCGATGCGCTGATCGCCCGAATCTGGGGCCTTCATCAGGCCCCCCGCATCAGCGCCCTGTTGTGACCCCCTTCTGGAGAATCCCGATGCCCCCGCCCAAAGCCGCCCCCCTCCCGCTCGAAGGTGTCACGGTCGTCTCGCTCGAGCACGCCATTGCCGCCCCCCTGGCAACCCGCCATCTCGCCGACCTGGGGGCACGCGTCATCAAGGTCGAACGTCCCGGCGTCGGCGACTTCGCCCGTGCCTACGACCACCGGGTCGGTGGCCTGGCCTCGCATTTCGTGTGGGTGAACCGCTCCAAGGAAAGCCTGACCCTGGATCTCAAGCAGCCGGAAGCCCAGGAGATCCTGCACAAGCTCCTCGACGAAGCCGACGTACTGGTGCAAAACCTGGCACCTGGTGCCGCTGCCCGCCTGGGCCTGTCCTACGAAGCACTATCGGAAGACAACCCGCGCATCATCGTCTGCGACATCTCCGGCTACGGCGACGGCGGCCCCTACACCCACAAAAAAGCCTACGACCTGCTGATCCAGAGCGAATCAGGCTTCCTGTCGATCACCGGCACCCCGGAGGAGCAGGCCAAGGCCGGTATCTCCATCGCTGACATCGCCGCCGGCATGTACGCGTACACCGGCATCCTCGGCGCCCTGCTCGAGCGCGGCAAGACCGGCCGCGGCCGACGCATCGAGGTCGCAATGATAGACGCCATGGTCGAGTGGATGGGCTTCCCGATGTATTACGCCTACCAAGGCCAGGAGCCCCCCAGGCGCAGCGGCGCAGCACACGCCACGATCTATCCCTACGGCCCCTTCCGCGCAGGCGACGGCCGCACGGTGATGCTCGGCCTGCAGAACGAGCGTGAGTGGGCGGTGTTCTGCGACAAAGTGCTGAACAACGCGCAGTTGGCCACCGAGGCGTGCTACGCCAGCAATGCGGCGCGCACCGCCAACCGCGATGCGCTCCACGCACTGATCGAGACACGCTTCGCCAGTCTCGGCGCCGATGAGGTGATCGCCCGCCTGGATGCCGCCGACATTGCCAACGCGCACGTCAATACCATGACCGACATGTGGTCGCACCCTCAGCTCCAGGCACGGGGGCGCTGGGTCACCGTCGACTCGCCGGCTGGCCCGCTGCCCGCACTCTACCCGCCTGGCATGGGCCCTGAGCGCCCTGCGCGCATGGACCCGATACCGACCCTCGGCGCCCATACCGAATCGATCCTCGAAGAGCTCGGCTATGCCGGGCAAGCCACGACGCTCCGCGAGAAAGGCGTCATCTGACGCGTTCCCATCATTTCCTGCTGTACCGCCTTCCACTGGAGGAGACAAAAATGAGAACCCGATTCCATACCCGTCGCACCCTGCTCTGTGCCGCCCTGTCCACCGCATCCCTGCTCCTCACCCCAGCGTCGTTCGCTGCAGAGCCTATCGTCATCAAATTCAGCCACGTCGTTGCCGACGACACGCCGAAGGGCAAGGGCGCCAACCGCTTCAAAGAGCTGGCGCAGAAATACACCAACGGCGCAGTGAAGGTGGAGGTCTATCCCAACAGCTCTCTCTACAAGGACAAGGAGGAAATCGAGGCCTTGCAGCTGGGCGCAGTGCAGATTCTGGCTCCCTCTGTGTCGAAGTTCGGCCCGCTGGGTGTCAAGGAATACGAAGTGTTCGACCTACCCTACCTGTTTGGCAGCTATGGCGATCTGCTAAAGGTCACTCAGGGCCCCGTCGGGCAGAAGCTGCTGGCCAAACTCACTCCGAAGGGAGTCCAGGGTCTGGCCTACTGGGACAACGGCTTCAAGGCGCTGTCCGCCAACACGCCGATCAAGAAACCGGATGACCTCAAGGGCAAGAAGATGCGTATCCAGTCCTCCAAGGTACTCGAGGAACAGTTCCGAGAGGTTAAGGCTATCCCCCAAGTCATGAGCTTTTCCGAGGTGTACAACGCCCTGATGACGGGGGTCGTTGATGGAACGGAAAACACCATCTCCAACTACTACACACAGAAGGTCCATGAGGTTCAGAAGCACATGACCCTGACCGACCACAGCTATATCGGCTATGCGGTCATCACCAACAAGAAGTTCTGGGACGGCCTGCCACCCAACATCCGCGAACAGCTCGAAAAAGCGATGAAGGAAGCCACCGACTACACCAACAGAATCGCCCAAGAAGAGAACGACAAGGCCCTCGAAGCAATCCGCGCCTCCGGCAAGACCCAGATCTACAAGCCTACCGACGCCGAGAAGCTGGCTTTCAAGAGGGCCATGCTGCCTGTACACAAAAAGATGGAGTCCCGCGTGGGCGCCGACACCTTGCAGCTCATCTACAAAGAGATCAATTTCGACCCCGACAAGCTCTGAGCGACCCACGTTTCCTCGAACGTATCTTCTTGCCGCCGGGGCCCCGGCCCGGCGGCCCCCTCGCCCATCAGGGATAACGCCGCCTCTCGAGCGGCATTTTTCCTGATAGGCCGTCTCTCGGAGCGTCGTCATGAAAATACTCGATCGTCTCGAAGAGTGGATCATCACCTTCCTGATGGGCGGCGCCACGGCCATCATCTTCCTGTCCGTGGTGCACCGCTACCTGGA
>JAFLDU010000090.1 GCA_017309145.1 Zoogloea sp.
GCCGTGAGCGTCGAGCCCGTTGCCGGAGCGGTGGCCGAGACCACCGCCGCGCCCGCCGCCCCGTCCAGAAAGCCCGCCGCGCGGGGTTGGCCGGGCGTCGGGCCGCAGCTGGCCGAGCGCCTGGCGAAGATCGATGTCTTCTCGGCGGCCGATCTGATCCTCCATCTGCCACTGCGCTATGAGGATGAAACCCACCTGACCCTGCTGGCCGACGTGCGTCCTGGCATGCCGGCCCAGTGTGAGGTGGAGGTGCTGTCCTGCGAGGTCGCCCTGCGGCCCCGCCGCCAGCTGGTGGCCCGCGCCGCCGATGCCAGTGGCGAGGTGACGCTGCGCTTTGTGCATTTCTATCCCAACCAGCAGAAGCAGCTGGCCGTGGGGGCCCGCCTGCGCATCTTCGGCGAGCTGCGCGACGGCTTCTTCGGGGCCGAGATGATCCACCCCCGGGTCCGTCCGGTGAGCGTCGGCGAGCCCTTGCCGGAGAGCCTCACGCCGATCTACCCGACCACCGCCGGCATGGCCCAGTCGGCCCTGCGCAAGCTGGTGGCCGGCGCGATGCGCCACAACGCCCTGCGCGACGAGCTGCCGGATGAACTGCGCCGTCGCCTCAACCTGCCGTCCCTGCCCGATGCCTTGCGCCTGCTGCATGCGCCGCCGCCCTCGGTGTCGGCCCTGGACATCGAGGACCGGGGGCATCCGGCCTGGCAGCGCATCAAGCTCGATGAGCTGCTGGCCCAGCAGATCTCCCTGCGCCGGGCCTATGCCGCCCGTCGTGCCAAGAACGCGCCGTCGCTGCCCCCCCGGGACCGTCTCACCCGTGATCTGCTGGAGCAGCTTCCCTTCGCCTTGACCGGTGCCCAGAGCCGGGCCTTCGCCGAGATCGCCGGCGACCTGGCGTCGGATCACCCCATGCAGCGCCTGCTGCAGGGCGACGTGGGCAGTGGCAAGACCTGCGTCGCCGCGCTGGCCATGCTGCAGGCCGCCGAGAACGGCCGTCAGGCGGTGTTGATGGCGCCCACCGAGATCCTCGCCGAGCAGCACTACCGTAAGCTCGCCGTGTGGCTGGCGCCGCTCGGCATCGAAGTGGCCTGGCTGTCGGGCAGCCGCCGCAAGAAGGAGCGGGAGGCCACCATGGCCCGCCTGGCCAGCGGGGAGATCCTGCTGGCGGTGGGCACCCATGCCCTCATCGAGGACCCGGTGGCCCTGCCGCTGCTGGCCCTGGCCGTGGTGGACGAGCAGCACCGCTTCGGCGTGCGCCAGCGCCTGGCCCTGCGCGAGAAGGGGCAGGCCGGCGAATCGCCGCACATGCTGATGATGTCGGCCACGCCCATCCCGCGCACCCTGGCGATGAGCTACTACGCCGACCTGGATGTGTCGGTGCTCGACGAACTGCCGCCCGGGCGCACACCCATCGTCACCAAGCTGATCAAGGACGAGCGCCGCGACGAGGTGATCCAGCGCGTCCGGGATGCCTGCCTGCAGGGGCGCCAGGCCTACTGGGTGTGTCCGCTGATCGAAGAGTCCGAGGCCCTGCAGCTGAAGACTGCCCAGGAGAGCTTCGAGATGCTCTCGGCGGCCCTGCCCGAGCTGAAGATCGGGCTGGTCCATGGGCGCCTCAAGAATGACGAGAAATCTGCCACCATGGCCGCCTTCGTGGCCAACGAGGTGCAGGTGCTGGTGGCCACCACGGTGATCGAGGTGGGCGTGGATGTGCCCAACGCCAGCCTGATGGTCATCGAACATGCCGAGCGTTTCGGGCTGGCCCAGCTGCACCAGCTGCGGGGCCGGGTCGGGCGTGGTGTGCATGAATCCGTGTGCATCCTGCTCTTCGCCCAGCCCCTGTCGCAGACCGGCCGGGAGCGCCTGAAGGCCATCTACGAACATACCGACGGTTTCGTGATCGCCCGCGAGGATCTGCGCATCCGGGGGCCCGGCGAGTTCATCGGTGCCCGCCAGAGCGGTGTGCCCCTGCTGCGCTATGCCGACCTGGAGGAGGACGCCGTGCTGGTGGACGTCGCGCGCGGACTGGCCGAGGAAATCCTGCGCGACATGCCGCGGGTGGCGGATGCCGTCACCGCCCGCTGGTTCGGCGGCAGGGCGGCTTTGCTCAAGGCCTGATCTGGCCATTCTCCGGGGGCGGCTGGCCGCCCATGCTGTGGCGCACTACAATGCGGCGGCTTCATCCACAGCATTGACCCGATCCGTCCATGACCCTCGCCCACTTCCCGGGCCGCGATCCCTTCCGCATGGCTGCCTGGCGCGCGCCCCGCAGCATGCGCGGCTGGCTCACCGACGACCGCTCCCTGACGGCGCGCATCCGCTCCCGCTGCGGGCGTTTTGCGCTGCAGGTCGTCAGCCAGGGGAAGGGGAGGGGGCTGCCCGACGAGATGGCCGCCCTCGGCATCCACCACCACGCCAATCTGTGGCAGCGGGAAGTCCTGCTCATCGCCGATGGTGAGCCCGTGGTGTTTGCCCGCTCGCTGGTGGCTACCACGACCATCCCCGCCGCCTGGCATCTGCTGCATGGGCTGGGCGGCCGGCCGCTGGCGGCGGTCCTGTTCGACGATCCGCGGGTGCGTCGCTCGCCCCTTGAAGCGGCCCGCCTGGATGCCCGTGATCCGCGCTGGCATCATGCGTCCGCCGCCATTCTGCGTACGGACCTGCCGTCCCTGTGGGCCCGCCGCTCTGCCTTTCGCCGTTATGGCACGCCGCTGCTGGTCACCGAAGTCTTCCTGCCTGCAATCCGGAATCTTGCCCCATGAGTAGCCTGAGCCTTTCCCAGCGCCTGTCCGAGTACGGCAAGCTGATGCGTATCGACAAGCCGATCGGCATCCTGCTGCTCCTGTGGCCCACCCTGTGGGCCCTTTGGGTGGCCGGTGAGGGACGCCCGGCGCCGCTGGTGGTGCTGATCTTCACGGTCGGCACGGTGCTGATGCGCTCGGCCGGCTGCGTCATCAACGACTACGCGGACAAGGACTTCGACGGTCATGTGGAGCGCACCCGCAACCGCCCCCTGGCGGCCCGTCGGGTCAGCCCCAGGGAAGCCCTGCTGCTGGCAGGCGGCCTGTCGCTGCTGTCGCTGCTGTTGATCCTGCCGCTCAACGACCTGACCATCGCCTTGAGCGTGCCGGCCCTGTTCCTGGCGGGCAGCTATCCCTTTACCAAGCGTTTCCTGGCCATTCCCCAGGCCTACCTGGGGATCGCCTTTGGCTTCGGCATCCCGATGGGCTTCGCCGCGCTGACCGGGGCGGTGCCGGTGGAGGCCTGGGTGATGCTGCTGGCCAATGTCTTCTGGGCGGTGGCCTATGACACTGAGTACGCCATGGTGGACCGCCCCGATGATCTCAAGATCGGCATCAAGACCTCGGCGATCACCTTCGGCCGTTTTGAAGTGACCGCCATCATGATCTGCTATGCGGTCACCCTCACCCTGCTGGCCTGGGTTGGCCTGCGCACCGGTGCCGGGCTCTTCTTCCTGGCCGGACTGGCGGGGGCTGCAGGGCTCATGGCCTACCACTACACCCTGATCCGTGAGCGGGACCGACCCCGCTGCTTCAAGGCTTTTTTGCATAACAACTGGGTCGGCGCGACGATTTTTGCCGGCTGGGCGGCGGACTATCTGTTTCGTGCGTCGTTCTGAAACACGGCGGAATGACAATGAAAGACGGCAGAAATGCACCCTGTGCCTGTGGCAGCGGGCGGAAGTTCAAGCTGTGTTGCGGGCGTACGCCGGCAGGGGGGCCAACGCCCGAGGCGCAGCAGCATCTGGTCGCCCTGTTCCGGGCTGGCCTGTTCCCCGAGTTGGAGCGTCAGGCGGCAGCCCTGGTGGCCCGCTGGCCGGGCCATGGGCCGAGCTGGAACTTCCTGGGGGTCGCCCAGCTGGCCCAGGCCAGAGATGCCTTCGAAGCCCTCGGCCGGGCGGCGAGCCTGTTGCCCGGTGATCCGACGGCCCAGAACAACTTCGGCCATGCACTGAAGGATAGGGGGCGACTGCTCGAGGCTGCCGACTGTTTTGCCCGATCGATTGCGCTGCGCCCCGACAATCCCAGGGCGCACCTGAATCTTGGCGCGGTGCTGAAGGACCTCGGGAGGCTGGGTGAGTCTGCCGAGTGTTCACGCCGGGCCCTGGCGCTGCAGCCCGACTACCCGGAGGCCCTGACCAATCTGGGGATGGTCCTTCGCCTGCAAGGGCGCCCCGGGGAGGCGGAGGACATCTTCCGGCGTGCTCTTGCGGTCAAGCCGGACTTTGTTGCCGCCCGCATGGGCTTGGCGATGAGTCTGTGCGACCAGGGCGACATGAGGGGCGCAGAACAGGGACTGCGCGAGGCCCTGGCGCAGACGCCGGATTCCCTCGAGGCCCGCAGCGCCCTGCTCTTCGTGCTGAACTATCAGCCGGGGCGCGCTGCTGCCGAACTCCTGGAGGAGGCGCGTCTGTTCGGTCAGGTCGCAAGCCGTCAGGCTCGGCCATTTGCGGCCTGGAGCGGGACGCCTGAGGCCGGGCGCCGTTTGAAGGTCGGCTTTGTATCCGGTGATTTCTGCCAGCATCCAGTGGGCCAGTTCATTGAGCATGTGCTGACGGCACTGAAGAGTGCCCATGCAGGGCAGCTCGAGCTGCATGCCTATCATGCGCAGCATTACACAGACGGTCTTACAGAGAGGCTGAAAGCGTTGTTCAAGGGGTGGCGGATGGTCGCAGGCATGTCCGATGCCGCGCTGGCAGAGCAGATCCACCGCGATGGCATCGACATCCTCATCGATCTGTCTGGGCATACGTCGTATAACCGGCTGCCGGTCTTCGCCTGGAGGCCAGCACCAGTCCAGATGACCTGGCTGGGTTACCTCGCGACCACCGGCGTGCCGGGCATGGACTACCTCCTGGCGGACGAGCAGGTGCTGCCTGTTGCCGCGGAAGCCGCTTTCACGGAATGCGTCGTCCGCATGCCTAAGAGCTATGTGTGCTTCACGCCGCCGAGGGACGAGGCGCCCGTGGCGGCTCTGCCTGCCCTGGCGCAGGGCGGGGTCACCTTTGGCAGTTTCAATAACCTCAGCAAGCTCAATGATGAGGTTCTGGCCCTATGGGCGCGGATCCTCATCGCGGTGCCTTCGAGCCGGCTTCTGCTCAAGGCCCGTCAGCTTGCCGATGAGGCGGTGCGTGGGCGCCTGACCGGTTTTTTCGAAGCCCGGGGTGTTGCCGCCGATCGTTTGTTGCTGCTTGGGCATGTACCTCGTGATGCGCACTTGGCGATCTATGATCAGGTCGACATCGGTCTCGACCCTTTTCCCTATCCGGGCATCACCACGACAGTCGAGGCGCTGTGGATGGGGGTTCCAGTGGTCAGCTTGGTCGGCACGACCTTCATGGCACGCCAGGGGGTGGGCTTGCTGACCCATGTTGGTTTGCAGGACTGCCTGGCCGACAGTGCTGAAGCTTATCTGGCGGCGGCTGTCCGGCAGGCGGCGGACATCGAAGCCCTGGCCCGACTGCGGGGTGAGTTGCGGGCGCGCCTGCAAGCTTCGCCGATATTTGATCAGCATGCCTTTGCCCGTGATTTCGAGGCCACGCTGCGGAAGGTCTGGCGCATCCGGTGTGACGCGCAGGTCGCCGGCTAAGGTCTGTCGGGCCTGCTCCGTGCCTGCAGCAAGGGCGTCAGCAGGGACAGGGTCCGCTGGGTGGCGCCACGGTGTTGTTGGGCGAAGTCCAGGCCTGCGGCGCCGAGGGCCTTGCGCCGGGTCGGGGTGCGCAGCAAATCCATCGCCAGCGTCAGTCCTTCGGTAAGGTCGTCGGCGCGCAGCGCGGCGCCGGCCTCGATGGCCTGTTCGCAGACCACCTTGAAGTTGAAGGTATGCGGGCCGACAATCACGGGGCAACCGGTGGCGCTGGCCTCGATCGGGTTCTGCCCGCCGAGCTCCTTCCAGGAGCCCCCGATCAGCGCTACGTCGGCCGCATGGTAGTAGGCGTACATCTCGCCCATGGAGTCGCCCAGCCAGACCCGGGTGTCGGCCAGCACGGGGTCGTTGCCCGAACGCCGCTGCATGCTGAGCCCTGTGCGCCTGACCAGGCGGGCGACCTCGTCGAAACGCTGGGGGTGGCGGGGTACCAGTATCAGCAGGACCTCGGGCGGGCAGAGGCTGGCAAAGGCCTCCAGGAGCAGCGCCTCTTCACCCTCGCGGGTGCTGGCGGCGAGCAGCACCTGGCGCGGCCCGAAGCGGTTGCGGAATGCGGCGCCCAGGGCCTGCATGGCGGGGGGCGGAGTGATGTCGAATTTGATGTTGCCGGTCACCACCACGTAGCGGGCGCCGAGTTGGCTCAGGCGCTGGCCATCGGCCTCCGTCTGGGCGCCGATCGCCGACAGGCCGGCAAAGGCATTCCGCGCCAGCGCGCCGGCACGTCCATAACCCCGGGCCGAGCGTTCCGACAAGCGCGCATTGACGATCACCAGCGGCAGGCCCTTGCGCTGGCAGCCGGCGATCAGGTTGGGCCACACCTCGGTCTCCATCAGAATGCCGATGCGGGGACGGAAATGGCGCAGGAAGCGGTCCACCGCCGCGGGAAGGTCGTAGGGCAGATAGACGCTCTGCACCCGGGGGTGCAGCTTGCCGAAGAGCTCGGCTGCGGTTGCCCGTCCGGTGGGGGTCATGTGGGTCAGCAGTAGGCTGCACTCGGGATGCGCCGTCAGCAGGGCGTGCACGAGCGGTGCGCTGGCCCGGGTTTCGCCGACCGATACGGCGTGCAGCCAGATCACCGGCCCGTCGAGGTGGAGCGTATGACGACCGATTCTTTCCCCTAAATGCTGCAGGTATTCGGGCTGGCGGTGTCCGCGCCACAGCAGGCGCAAACCCGCCAAGGGGAGTGCCAGGTACCACAGGGCGGTATAAAGGGCTCGAAGGATCAAGGGGATAGCGTATGCGGCAGGAGGCCGAAGTATAACTGCCGTTGCAGACGACACGCTTGCCTTGCTGCGCCGATTTACCCTGTCATGCTCCCGTGCGAGAATCTGGGGCAGTTGGCCGTATATTCGGTCGTCTTTTTTGGCCCTGAGCCGGTCCGTCGCGCTCAACTCCACGACATACTTCTGCGATCATGAAAATTCTCGTTACCGGCGCCGCCGGTTTCATCGGCATGCACACCAGCCAGCTCCTGCTGGCACGAGGCGATCAGGTGGTCGGTCTCGACAATCTCAATGATTACTACGAAGTCCAGCTCAAGCATGACCGGCTGGCCCGTCTGACGCCCCATGAGAACTTCCGTTTCGTGAAGCTGGATGTGGCCGACCGGGAGGGCATGGAAAAGCTCTTCGCCGAAGAGAAATTCGACCGGGTCATCCATCTGGCCGCCCAGGCGGGCGTGCGCTACTCTCTGGTCAATCCCCATGCCTATGTCGAGAGCAACCTGGCCGGCTTCATGAACATCCTGGAAGGCTGCCGCCACAACAAGGTGCAGCACCTGGTCTATGCCAGCAGCTCCAGCGTGTATGGCGGCAATACCAAGATGCCGTTCTCGGAGCACGACAGCGTCGATCATCCGGTCAGCATCTATGCGGCCACCAAGAAGGCCAACGAACTGATGGCCCACACCTACAGCCATCTCTACGGCTTGCCGACCACCGGGCTGCGCTTCTTCACGGTGTATGGCCCGTGGGGCCGGCCCGACATGGCGCTGTTCTTGTTCACCAAGGCGATCCTCGAAGGTCGTGCGATCGATGTCTTCAACCACGGCAAGATGAAGCGCGACTTCACCTACGTGGATGACATCGTTCAGGGTGTGGTCAAGACCCTGGATCATGTGGCCGAGCCCGATGCCGCCTACAACGCCGACAACCCTGATCCCGGCACCAGCAACGTACCCTACCGGGTCTTCAATATCGGCAATAATGATCCCGTCGAACTAATGACCTTCGTCGAGGCGATCGAGAATGCCCTCGGGATGGAAGCCAAAAAGAACTTCCTCCCCCTGCAGGACGGCGACGTGCCTGCCACCTACGCCAACACCGACGCCCTGAATGCCTGGACCGGCTTCGTGCCGGCCACCCCCGTGCCGGTGGGTATCGGCCGTTTCGTCGAGTGGTACCGGGGCTACTACGGGAAGTGATCGTATGCACTGCCACCCGCCCGCGCGCAAGGGGCGGGTGGCAGTTTGTGTGATCGTCCGATGGCGCGTCGGTTAAACTGTCGGCTGCGTCTGTCGGATTACCTTGAACGATGAAACCACGTTTCGCCCTCGGCATGCTCGCCGCAAGCCTGCTGAGTCTGCCTGGCCCTGCTTGTTCCGCCACCACCCCCGCATCCGAACCGGCTCCCCTGGTTGCGTTCCAGGTCTATCCAGCACGCCTGCAGGCCGCCCGGAATGCTGTGGAGAGGGCCGAGCAGGGGGGGCGGGCGGATGTGCTGAAGCTGGCCCTCGCCCTGAATGAACTGGGCGTCGTCCATCTCCTGAATGCCGACTACGCAGAGGCGGAAGATGCCCTCGAGCGGGCCCTTGCCATCCGGGAGCGGCAGTTGGGGGCCGACCATCCCGACGTGGCAACCTCGCTTGGCAACCTGGGGCTCGTCTACCTGGGGCAGGCCCGACTGGACAAGGCGTCGGCGCCCCTCGAGCGGGCTCTTGCGATCCGCGAGAATGTGCGCGGCTATGCCAGCGTCGAGGTGGCCAACTCCCTGAATAATCTGGGGGCCTTCCGCAAGGCCTCGGGTGAGTACGCCCGTGCTGCGCTGTTGCACAAGCGCGCGCTGGCCTTGCGTGAACGGGCCTTGTCTCCGACCCACCCGGATGTGGCCATGTCTCTGGCCAGCCTGGCTGAGCTGTATCGTGCCCAGGGCCTCTTTCCGGCGGCCGAGACCCTGCAGACGCGGGCCCTGTCGATCCGCGAGAAGGCCCTGCCGGCGGGGCATCCCGATCTGGCCGCATCGCTGGCGGACCAGTGTGAGCTGATGCGTGAGCAAGGGCGCTACGCTCAGGCCGAAGAACTGTGCAAGCGGGCCCTGGAGATCGGCGAGAAGGCCCTCGGCGGTGAGCATCCCGACGTGGCGCGGTCGCTGCTGGTCAAAGCTGACCTGTATCGAGCCCAGTATCGCTTTGCGGCGGCCGAACCTATTTACCGGCGCGCCCTCGACATCTTCGAGAAGCGCCTCGGCCGCAAGCACCCGGAGGTCGCCACGGCGCGGATCCGCCTGGCCGAGCTCTACATGGACCAGCGCCAGTATCCGCTGGCGGAGCGCCTGCTCCAGCAGGCCCGGGAGATCCGGGAGGATCGGCTGGGGCGGGACCATCCCGAATACGCCGACGCCCTCGTCCGGCTCGCTCGGGTGGCAAGCCTGCAGGGGCGCCACCAGGAGGCCGATGAGGCGCTCGATCAGGCTTTCTTGATTCTGGGCAGCACGGTGTGGGCAGACCATCCCGCCCTCAATCTGGCCGAGTTGACGCGTGCCCGGGTTGCCGTGGCGCGAGGTGACCTGGCGCGCGCCGAGCCGCTTCTCCGACGTGCGCTGGCGATGCAGGAAAAGAATCTGCCGGCGGGGCATCCGGTGGTGGCGCGAGCGCGTGCCGAGCTTGCCGAGCTGTACCGTCTGCAAGGCCGCTATGTGGATGCGGTGCCCCAGTTCACCCGTGCCCTCGACGCCCTTGAGAAGATCTTCGGACCGACCCACCCTGAGCTGACGGCGCCTTTGACAGGGCTTGCGGCGATCAGCCGGGCCAAGGGCGAGCAGCGCGTCACCGAAGGCTACGAGAAGCGCCTCCTCGCCGTGCAGGAGGCCTGGCTGGGGCCCGACAACCCCGCTGTGCTGGCGGCGCTGGAGGCCCAGGCCGATGCCTATCTGGCGAGCAAGCGCTATACCGATGCCGCGCCGCTGTACGCGCGCCTGATCGCCGGCAGCGAACTCCGCCTGGGTGCGGCCAGCCCGGCCTTCGATGCCCTGCTGGAACGGGTGGCCGGTATCCACAAGGCCAACGGCAACCAGGCCGAGGCCGAAAAGCTTTACCGGCGCTTGCTGGCCCTGCGGGAGGGGCGCCCGGGGGCGGATGCGGATCCGTCGATTCCCTCGCTGCGTCTGATGCTGGCTGACCTGGCCTTTGCCCAGGCCCGTTACGCGGATGCGGCGACCGATTACCGCTACCTGCTGGAGACCCGCGCAGCGGTCTTCCATGATGGCAACGTGCAGACCGGCGTGCTGCTCAACAACCTCGGCGAATCCCTGCGTCTGCAGGGCAAGGTGGAGGAGGCCGAGGCCTGCTACCTGCGTGCCATCCCCATCCTGCGCAATGCCGGCGGGCCGCAGCATCCCGAGCTGGCGAACACCGAGAACAACTACGGTATCGCCCTTTTCAACCGCAAGGCCCTGGCCGAGGCCGAACCGCACCTGCTGGAGGCGTTGCGCATCCGCGAGCAGGTCCTGGCGCCGACCGACCTGGATCTCGCCACGTCCCTCAACAATGTCGCCAGCCTGCGCATCGCCCGCGGCGATTCGGCCGGTGCCGTGCCGCTGCTCGAGCGGGCTCGGGCCATCGCCGATACGCATCCCCAGGGGGCAGGGCTGAAGGCGGGCATCCGCCGCATGCTCGACGCGACCCGTGCCACGGGCCAGGTCAAGGACAAGGGCGGCGCGCAGTGAGCCTATCCGGTTCTGCCCGGCCCGTGTGCAGCGCCGCCGGTGGATGCCAAGTACATGGATTTTCAAGTGACTGAACAGACAGCCTCTTCCGAGCAGTCCGCCCGCGCCATGCTGGGCGAAATGCTGATCGCCGATGGCAAGCTCGGGCTTCGTGACCTGGAGCGTGCCTTGTCGGCGCAGGCCGAGATGGGCGGCATGCTGGGCACGGTGCTGGTGCGCCTGGGGGTGGTCTCCGACCTCGATGTGGCGCGGGCCTTGTCCCGGCAACTGGACGTGCCGCTGCGCACCGCGGACTCCTTTCCGGCCGACCTCCCCCTCCCCGACGGTGTCTCCCCCGACTTTCTGAACGCCCACCGGGTATTGCCCCTGTCCCAGGCGGACGGGGTGTTGACGGTGGCCTGCGTCGAGCCCCAGAACCCCTTCATCGCCAAGGCCTTGTCCCTGGCCACCGGGCTCCGGGTGCGCCTGGCCATCGGCCTCGAGACGGAGATCGAGGCCGCCTTGAAGAACCTGCTCGAGGCGCCGTCCGAAGAGGACGACGAGCTCGGCCAGGGTGGTGACTTCGACGAAGGTGGCGATTTCATCGAGCACCTCAAGGACCTCGCCAGCGAGGCGCCGGTGATCCGCCTGGTGAATCACATCGTGGCGCGGGTCATCGACCTGAAGGCCTCCGACATCCACTTGGAGCCTTTCGATGACGGGCTCTACGTGCGCTACCGGGTGGACGGGGTGATCCAGGTCGGCGAGGTGGTGGCGCCCTCCATGGCGCCCGCCGTGGTATCGCGGGTCAAGCTGCTGGCCCATCTCAACATCGCGGAGCGGCGCTTGCCCCAGGATGGCCGCATCAACCTGCGGATCAAGGGGCGCGAGCTCGATCTACGGGTGTCCACCGTGCCCACCGTGCATGGCGAAAGTGTCGTGATGCGGGTTCTCGACCGGGCCAGCATCCGCTTCAGTCTCGACGAGATGGGCTTCAGTCAGGACACCCTGCGCGTCTTCGAGTCCCTGTTGCAGCGTCCCCACGGCATTCTGCTGGTCACCGGCCCGACCGGTTCCGGCAAGACCACCACCCTGTATGCCGCACTGGGCAAGCTGGATGCGCGTGCCACCAAGATCATCACCGTCGAGGACCCGGTCGAGTACCAGCTCGGCGGGATCAACCAGATCCAGGTGCATCCGCAGATCGGACTGACCTTTGCCAGCGCCCTGCGGGCCATCCTGCGCCAGGATCCGGACATCATCATGATCGGTGAAATGCGGGACGGCGAGACCGCCCAGATCGCCGTGCAGTCGGCCCTCACCGGCCACCTGGTGTTGTCCACCCTGCACACCAACACCGCGGCCGGGGCCGTGATCCGGTTGCAGGACATGGGGCTGGAGCGTTACCTGATCACCTCGTCGGTGAACGGGGTGCTGGCCCAGCGTCTGGTGCGAAAGCTGTGTGGCGCCTGCAAGTCGCCCCTGGAGCTGGATGAGAGCGTGCTCGAGCGCAGCGGCCTGAAGCGCTTCATGCCGGCCGGCAGCCGGCAGGTCTATAACCCGGTGGGCTGCCCGGCCTGCCGTCAGACGGGCTACTCGGGCCGAACCGGTATCCACGAACTCTTCGTGTTGGGGGAGGACATGCACCAGGCCATCATCTCCGGGGCCGATGCCACCGAGCTGCACGAGACGGCCCGCAGATCCGGCATGTTCACCCTGTACGAGGATGGTCTGCGCAAGGTTGCCGCAGGGGAGACCAGCCTGGAGGAAGTGCTCCGCGTAACCCAGGATCAGGGGCATGCCTGAGTACGCCTACCAGGCGGCCGATGCCCGGGGGGCGCGTCGTGATGGCGTCATCGAGGCGGCCTCCGAGGACGCAGCCCTGCGCGCCCTGCGCGCCCGGGGGCTGACGCCCCTGCGTGTATCCGCCAAGGCCGATGTGGCGGCGCCCGGCTCGGGCGCGATTCCTGCCACCGGTGCCCGGGTGGCGGCCAAGGGCAAGCCGACCCAGGCGGATTTGCTCGGTTTTACCTCCGAACTGGCCATCATGCTGCGCGCCGGTTTGTCCCTTGACCGGGCCCTCAAGGTGCTCATCGGCATGAGCCACAAGGCTTCGGTGGGGGCTCTGCTGGCCGGCGTGCTGGACGCGGTGAAGGGGGGCGCGCCGCTCAGCCGGGCGATCGCGCCGCACCGGGAGTTTTTCGGTGATTTCTACATCAACATGGTGCGTTCGGGCGAGATCGGCGGCCAGCTCAGCGAGGTGCTGACGCGCCTGGTCGAGCACCTGGAGCGGATCCGGGCCCTGCGCGAAAGCGTCATCTCGGCGATGATCTACCCGGCCATCCTGCTCCTGGTGGCGGTGATCTCGGTGGTGGCGATGCTGGGCTTCGTGGTGCCCCAGTTCGAGTCCCTCTTCAAGGACATGGGCGATGCCCTGCCCACACCGACCCGGGTCGTCGTGGCGGTGGGGCATTTCTTCACCGATTACGGGCTGTTCCTGGCGGTCGGGGTGTTCCTGGCAGGCGGTGCGGCCGCCAAGTGGCTGGCGTCGCCCGCAGGGCGGAAGTGGTGGCAGGGGTGGATCCTGCGGGTGCCGGTGTTCGGGCGCATCTTCCTCAAATACGAGATCACCCGCTTCACCCGATCCCTGGGAACGCTGCTGGGGAACGGTGTGCCGGTCATCTCGGCTCTCAACATCGCCACCGAGACGGTGGGCAATGTGCATGTGCGCAGCGCCTTTGGTGGCGTCGCCCCGGCGATGAAGGGCGGCGGTCGGATGACCGAGGCGTTGCACAAGACCGGCCTTTTTGAACCGATGGCGATCAACCTGGTCCGTGTCGGAGAAGAGACCGGCAGGCTCGACAGCATGATGCTGGAGCTTGCCCGCATCCTCGACCGGGAGGTGGAAACCAGCATCAAGCGGGGTCTGACCCTGCTCGAGCCCTTGCTAATTCTGACCCTCGGCGTGATGATCGCCGGGATCATCGTCTCCATCCTGATGGGCATCCTGTCCGTCAATGATCTGGCTGTCTAGCCTGTAATTACTTTGAAATCCGGAGTTTCCATGGTGCATGAGTCCTCTTCCAACCGCCGCGCGAAGGTCGCCGGCTTCACGCTGGTCGAACTGCTGGTGGTGCTGGCCATCCTGACCCTGCTGGTCGGCCTTGTCGGTCCGCGCATGTTGAACCAGCTGGGTGGAGCCAAGAGCAAGACGGCCGGTGTGCAGATCAGTGATCTGGAGAAGTCCCTCGAGCTGTTCAAGCTCAGCGTCGGGCGCTTCCCCACCGACGAGGAGGGGCTGGAGGCCCTGGTCAAGAAGCCGGCCTCCGCGAATGGTTGGGATGGCCCCTACCTGAAGGGCGGCACGGTGCCCCTCGACCCCTGGAACAACCCCTACAAGTACAAGCGCTCGCCGAATGGGGCTGAAGTCGAGATCCTGTCCCTGGGCGCCGACGGTGCGCCGGGTGGCGAGGGCGAGAACGCCGACGTCCGTAATGGCAAGTAGTGTTGCGGGTCCGGTCGTCAGGCCGGGCCTCACGAGGGTGCGTCGCGCCCTCGGTGGTTTCACGCTCATCGAACTGATCGTCGCCTTTGCGGTGGCCGCGCTGCTCCTGGGGTTGGCGCCGGTGGCCTTCGGCAAGCTGATGGAAACCTCCCATTACCGCAGCACGGTCCGCCATGTGCTCGCGGGCATGGTGGCGGCACGCCAGCAGTCCATCACGACTGGACAGAGCACTGCCTTCTCGGTGGATCTCGAGAAGCGGCTGTTCGGTCCGGAGGGGAAGATGGATAACAGCTTCCCCGAGTCGGTGCAGGTGCGCCTGGTGGTGGCAGGCATCGAATCGGATCGGCGCGGCGGCAGCATTCGTTTCTACCCCGGTGGCGGGGCCACCGGCGGCAGCGTGGACGTCATGCGCCTGTCGGGAGAAGGGGTGCGCTTGCGGGTGGATTGGCTGCTCGGCTCGGTGAGTCAGGAGCCGATCAGCCGATGAGTGTTCTGCCTGCCCGTCGTCAGAGGGGCTTTTCCCTGCTTGAGGTGCTGGTGGCCTTCGCCATCATGGCCATGTCCCTGGTGGTGCTCTACCGCACCAGCGGCGGGAGTGTAAAGGCGGTGGCCGACGCCGAACTCTACGAGCGGGCAGTGCGCACGGCCCGCTCGGTGCTGGCCATGCAGGATGGCGTCCCGCCCTCAGGGTTGTCCCTGGATGGCGAAGATGCCGGCATGCGCTGGCAGTTGCGGACTTCGCCCTATCCCGTGCCGGTGGCCAAGGGGCCGGTGGTGCCCCTGCACCGGGTCGAGGTGGTGGTTTTCTTTGGCAATGACGGTGCCCGTTCGATCAGTCTTGCCGGGCTGTTGCCCCAGCTCAAGGTCGCGCCAGGAGGCGGGCGGTGAGGCATACGCGGATACGGCGGCAAGGTGGTTTCACGCTGGTCGAATTGCTCATCTCCCTGGCCATCGTCTCCGTCATCATGGTTGGCCTGCTGACTGCCATGCGCTCTTTCGGCCTTACTGACGAAAAGCTCGAAAAACGTCTGGCGCAGGCGGACGAGCGGCGCGTGGTCTCCGGTTTTCTCGAGGATGTGCTCGGCCAGGCAGTGTTCAGGCCTCGTTCCTCGATGCTGGGAAAGCCCGAGGAAAGCAGCTTTCTGGGCACCCCGGACAGCCTGGAGTGGATCGGGGTGATGCCCCCGCGGCATGGCGCCGGGGGCTTGTACCATTTTCGGCTCTACTGGGCGGGCGATGGGCGCAGCACGGCCTTGATGCTTGCCTATCTGCCTTACGCCGGCCTGGAGGTGCTGCCGGACTGGAGCCTGGCGGAACGCCGCGTGTTGGTCGAATCCGTCAGTGGCTTTGCCTTGCGCTATCAGCGTGAAGATGGGGGGGCGTGGTTGGATCAGTGGCGGATGGGGGCGGAGTCAGGTCAGCTGGGCCGGGTGGGTGTGGCCCTGGCGGCTGGGGGGGTGGAGTGGCCCCTGCTGGTGGTGCCAGTGCGCGTCCTGGCGAAGCCCCAGCCCAAGGTGCAGATTGTCAATGGACCCTAGGATGCCCATGCGGGGTGCCTCGCGGCAGCGGCAGCAGGCCTATGCCCTGGTTGCGGTGATGTGGATGGTCAGTGCCCTGATGATCCTGGTCTCCGCGCTCGTCTTTCAGGCCCGTACCGAGATCCGCATCGTCTCCGCGGGGCGTGATGCCCAGACTGCGGCGACCCATGGCGATGCCGCTATCCAGCTGGTGCTTGCCGCCATGGCGGCCGATCCGAGTGCCTTCCTGTACCGGCGCAGCCTCGAGGTGGAGTTCGAGGGCAAGGGGATGCGCGTGGTCGTGACGCCACTCAATGGCCTGGTTTCCCTCAACAGCGCACCTGCCGTGCTGTTCGAGGCCTTGCTCGTGCGTGTTGCCGGGCTTGACCCAGGCTTTGCCAGAGTCCTTGCCGAGCGGATCATCGACTGGCGGGATACGGACTCGGATCCACAGCCGCGTGGGGCCGAAGCCCCCGATTATGTGGCGGCCGGTAGCTCTTTCCGTCCTCGCAACGGCCCTTTCGAGGCGCCGGAGGATCTGCTTCAGGTGCTTGGAGTGGACCTGGAAACCTATGATAAAATCAGGGACTTGATCACAGTCGATGGTGGTTCGGCACTCACCAATCCGCTGGCGGCGCCGCAGGAAATCTTGCTGGTGCTGGCTCAGGGCAATGCCGCTGTCGCCGACAGGATTGCCGCTGCGCGGGATGCAGGGCAAGTGCAGCTTGATACCACCAGTCTGATGCAGGAATTCATCGATCAATCCCCCTCCTCGCGTTTCCGACTCCAGGCTTTTGTCCCCACGGGTGACGGCAAGGCCATCGTTCGTACCCAGGTTATCGATGCCAGCCCCACGTCCTCTCCCCGATTGCCGTGGCGCGTGATCCGTGTCGAACCCCCCTATGGCGTCGGTGAAATTTCCGGTGCGCCTCGCTGAATGACCTCCGTAAAGAATCAATACAGCCTGTTCGGGCTGGATCTCGCGGTGGCTGGGCGCTACTTCGTCGAAGGGTGGCGGGAGGCTGCTCAGTGGCCGGTGTTCCGCTGGATGAATCCTCGCAGGCCCGTACGCGTCCTGGACGCGACCGGACAGGCCAGCGTGCGTCTCGGGCGATCCGCCGCGGCGGTTGACTTCAAGGGGCCGGTCGACGCCGTCGCCGTCGAACTACCCGAAGATCTCGTGCTGCGCCGGAGTCTGGTGCTGCCGCAATTGTCGGACGCAGATCTCGAGGCCGCCGTGGCATTGGACGCCCGCGGGGCCAGCCCTTTTCCCGAGGCCGATCTGGTATGGGGCTTCTCGCGTGTCGCCTCCGTTGGGGGGCAGTCGCTGAAGATCGAGTCCGTGCTGTCGTCACGTGCCCTGATCGGGCGGCATCTCGACAGCCTTGCGCCGCTGCTCGAGGGATGTACCCCCGAGGTCTGGGCCGGTGGGTCTGCACCCATTGCTCTTAGAGGCTTTGGTGATGAAGCACCGCGAAAGGGTGGGCTCGGCCGTGCCGCAACGCTCTTTCTGGTGTTCCTCACTCTCGTGCTCATTGCGCTGGTGGCTCTTACTCCCCTGCTGCAGCTGAGGGAGCAGACTCTTGATGCCATCGACAAGAATGAGCGCCTCCTCAAGGCGGCGGCTCCCCAGGCTGCCCTGCGTGCCGACCTGATGCGCTTCAATGCCAATCTCGATCTGGTTGGCAAGTATGTCGCTCAGTATCCCAATGCCTTGCTCGCGCTGGATCGAACGGGAGTTGGGCTGGCGCGCTTCGGTGAGCCTTGAGGCCGGACTGCGGGAGATGCTCTGTGGCGCCTGACGTCCTGCTGGTGTCGGCGGTGCTACTGGCCTTCGGCCTGGCCTGGGGGGTTACCCGGGCCTGCTGCAGGCCGGGCTCCTGGCTGCATTTCCTGGACATGCCCAACGAGCGCTCCCTGCATGCCACTCCGACGCCCCGCACCGGCGGGGTGGGGGTGATGGCGGGGGTGTTGGCCGCCGGCGCGTGGCTCGCCGTGCTGAGCAGCCCCGGCTGGCCGGAGGGCCTGGCGCTGCTCGGGGCCGGGCTGCTGGCGGGGTTGGGGCTGGTGGATGATCGTCACAGCCTGTCGGCTCGGATTCGCTTGCTGGCCCAGGTGGCGGTGGCCGGGCTGTTCCTGGCCGCGGCGGGGTTTGAACTGCCCTGGTGGGCCTGGCCTCTGTTGGGCCTGGGACTGGTCTGGATGAGCAACTTGTACAATTTCATGGACGGTGCCGACGGTCTGGCCGGTGGCATGGCCCTGTTCGGCTTTACCTTCCTGGCCGGGGCGGCTTGGCTGGCGGAGGAGACCGGGCTGGCCGCGCTTGCGGCGGCCGTGGCAGCGGCAGCCGCAGGCTTCCTGTGTTTCAATCTGCATCCGGCACGGATCTTCATGGGCGATGCCGGCTCGGTACCCCTCGGCTTCCTGGCGGGGGCGCTGGGGCTCACAGGCTGGTTCAGGGGAGCCTGGCCCTTGTGGTTCCCTTTGCTGGTCTTCGCGCCCTTCATCCTTGATGCCAGCGTGACCCTGGCAAAACGGGCCCTGCGTGGCGAGAAGGTATGGCAGGCGCATCGCAGCCATTATTATCAGCGTCTGGTGCGTTTGGGTCTTGGGCATCGGAAAACGGCGTGGCTGGCCTATGCCTTGATGGCGGGGGCTGGCGGGTTTGGGCTGCTGGCCTTGCCCCTGGGGTTCTCGCTGCAGTGCATCATCATTACAATGACGTTACTTGTCCATCTGCTCCTGGGGTATCGGATCGACCGCGCCTGGCGGTGCCACGAAGCTGGGAGTCTCAAGCCTTGATAAGCAAAAACTATTATTCCCTCCTGGTGTTCTTGTCCGACGTGTTCGGGGTCGTGCTGGCTTGGTGGCTGGCCTACCTCGTGCGCTTCAATTTCTCCATTCCCCAGGAATTCATGCCGGCCTCCCTGGTGGGGCTGGGGGTAGCCGTGGTGGTCCAAGGCAGCATCCTGCGGGCCTTTGGGCTGTACCGGGGGGTGTGGGTCTTTGCCAGTCTGCCGGATCTGCTGCGCATCGCGAGGGCGGTGGCGGTGGCGGCTTTGGTCACGCCGCTGGTGGTGGTCGTGGTGGTGCGCTACCACCCCGAGGTGCCCCGCCTGGTCTTCCTGATGCAGCCGCTGCTGCTGGCGATCTACGCGGGCGGCACCCGTGCGCTGTACCGGACCTGGAAGGAATTCCATCTGTATGGCGCCTTGCGGGCCCTCGGCGAACCGGTGGTCGTGCTGGGGGGGGGCGAGGCGGCGGTGAGTCTGGTGCGGGAGCTGTCC
>JAFLDU010000091.1 GCA_017309145.1 Zoogloea sp.
CTGCCGCGCGGGAGAAGTTGATCACCGCCGCCTTGGCGGCCGAGTAACCGGCCATCCAGGGGGTGCCCAGGGTGCCGCAGATCGACGACAGGTTGATGATGGAACCGCCGTGGGCCTTCATCAGCTGCAAGGCGCAGCGGGTGCCCCAGAAGGTGCCGTCCACGGAGGTGCCGAAGTTGGCCTGCCAGTCGGCGCTGCTCATCGCCTCGATGGGCCCCCAGGTGTAGGCCATGGCGTTGTTCACCAGGATGTCGAGGCGGCCGTGGCGGCGGGCGCAGTCTTCCAGCGCGGCGGTGAAGGCGGCTTCGTCGCTCACGTCGGCGACCACCGCTTCGGCCTGGCCGCCGGCGGCGCGGATCCGGCTGACCACTTCGTCGAGGGGCGCCTGGCGGCGGCCGCAGATCACCACCCGGGCGCCCTCCTCGGCGAAGCGTTCGGCGGTGGCGGCACCGATGCCGGAGCCTCCACCGGTGATGAAGGCGATCTTGTCTTGCAGGCGTGCAGTCATGGCATGTCTTCCTTGGGGAAATTGAGTCGGGTGAGGGCCGCGCCCCCTCAGGGACGGCGGTGGGTGACCCGGGTCAGCAGGGTCACCGAGCGGGCAGGGTCGATGCAGGCGGCCACCACCCGAGGGAGGCGCGCGGGCAGCGCGACGCCGTCGAAGGCGCGTATCGCGGTGTCGGGGTCGGGGAACCAGGCCTCGAGGATCAGGGCGTAGTCATAGCCCGGCGGCGGCGTGCCATCCACCCGGTTGAGGACCAGCCGGCGGGTGGCGCCGAGGGCCGGGTCGGCCAGCCAGTGCTCAGGGCCCGCAGCGGCCAGGGCGCGGTCCAGGTCAGCCTGGTTGAGCCCTGGGGCAAGGCCCAGGAAGGCCGTCACCACGCAGTCGGTGGCCTCGCCGTCGCGCAGCACGCCCTCCTCGGCGACCAGGGTGAAGTCACGGACCCAGGTCGAGAACACCCGGGGTTCGTCGGGGCGCATGATGCGCAGGGTCTCCTCGTCGTTCCAGATGTCGTCGGCGGCCTGGCGGTCGCGCAGTTCCAGGAGGTTCACCCCGTCGTAGCTCACCGAGGCGCCGGCCAGCCGTGCGCTGTTGTCGAGGTCGCGGGCGCACTGGCGCACGCTCCTGACCTTGTCACGGACATTGCTGCACCCTGCCCCCAGGGCCGAATGCTCGCGCCAGGCCTGCGGAAACTCCTCGGGTTTGAGGGCCGGGTTGCGCCGGGCCAGGTAGATCATCTTCCAGCTCATCAGCGCACCCGGATCTTCGGGTCCGGCGCCCCCCGGCGGAGGGTGGCCAGGAAGGCCTCGGCGGGGGCCGCAGCGGCCACCTCGGGCAGCGCGTCCTTGTCCGGGCGGTGGGCCCAGAAGGCCTGCCACGACGGGAACAGCTCATGGAAGGTGCCGGCGTAGGGCTCGCGGCCCGGCCAGCGCATCTTGCGCTCGCCGATGGGCGGCTTGTTCAGGTCGGTGGCGTACCAGTAGCACGGCAGGCGACGGCGGAAATACCAGCGGCCGTCGATGCGCTCATAGTCGTCCCAGTAGAGCATCTGCATGATCACCCACTCGGGGCCGGTCTCATGCTCGTTCTTGGAATACACGACGCCCACCGCGTGGTCGGGGTCGATGAACTCGATGATGTGCTGGCCCACGTGGTGGGAGGTGCCGGTGAACTGCTCCCGCAGGGTTTCGTCCACCCAGGCTTTCAGGGCGGCCCGCCCGGTGCCCCGGCGACCGACCCGGATATCGGGGGCGAAGAGGTTCACATGGGCGTCCAGGTCACGCATGTCGAGGGACAGGGAATACTTGCCCGCCAGCTGGCGGATCGCCTCGATGGACTCCAGGCGGTCCACCCGCGCGGCAAGGCTTGCGTCACTCATGGCCGGGCTGCTCACAGGAAGCTCATCCCGCCATTCACGGCCAGGTTCTGACCGGTGATGAAGCCTGCCTCGTCGCTGGCCAGGAACACTGCCGCGGCGGCGATCTCCTCCGGCTCGCCCATCCGGCCGAGGGGGATCGCGCGGATCATGGCCTGGGTCCATTCGTCCGGGATGCCGGCCATCATCGGGGTGTTGGTGGGGCCGGGCACGATGGTGTTGACGCGGATCCCGGTGGGCGCCAGCTCCCGCGCGGCGCTGCGGGTCAGCCCCATCACGGCGGCCTTGGAGGCACAGTAGTGGGCCGGCCCCTCGCCAGAGAAGGCGGCGGTGCTGGACACATTGACGATGGCCCCGCGCGCGCCGCACTTCTGCATCAGGCGTGCGCCTTCACGGCAGCACAGGAAGGTGCCGGTCAGATTGACACCGATCACCCGCGCCCAGGCCTCATCGGGGGTGTCCACGAAGGCATCCATTGAGCCGATGCCGGCGCTGTTGATCACCACATCCACCCGGCCGAAGCGGGCCTCCACGGCCTGGAAGGCCTCGACCACCGAGGCGCTGTCGGCCACGTTGCAGCTCACCGCCAGGCCGCGCGGGCCCAGCCCGGCCACCGCCTGGGCGGCCGCCTCGCCATTGATGTCGGCGGCCACCACGCTAGCCCCCTCGGCGGCGAAGCGCCGCACCATGGCCAGCCCCATGCCCTGGGCTGCGCCGGTAACGAATACCACCTTGTCGGAAAACTTCATGCTCGCCTCCACGCTCGCGTTGTGTGTCTGGAAAGGGGGCGGCAGGCCCCCAGGCAGTGCCCATGATTGGGCCTGCACTGCCTCGCGGCATCGTCCAGGCTGACTAGATGGAGGGGGCGCGGGGGCTACAGGCAGAGTCCCCCCGTGACGACCAGACTGTCGAACCAGGCTATGGAAAGCGCCTAGAATATCCATTCACAAATCCATTCATGCCGTAAGTCTCCGCATGTCCCTCCACGCAGATTCGATCCGGCTTCACCTTGCACGAGGTCCGCTTGGTGCGCGCCAACTCATTGAAGCGTTGGGAATCAGCCAACCAACACTGTCCCGTGCGATGCTTGAGCTGGGGGACGAGGTGGTTCGTATTGGTGCGGCGCGATCCATTCAGTACGCCTTGCGTGATGAAGTGCGGGGGCTGTCAGACGTGGAGATCTACCGGGTGGATCCGGAGGCCAGGGTCCATCACCTCGGCACGCTCACCCCGGTCCGGCCGGACGGCTTCGTGATGCGCGAAGCCGACGGGGCCACGCTTTACTGCCCCGGCCTGCCCTGGTGGCTGCTCGACATGCGCCCCCAGGGCTACCTGGGGCGAGCCTATGCGGCCCGGCACGGGCGGGACCTGGGCCTTCCGGAGCGCCTCATCGAATGGTCGGACACGCATGCGCTGAAGGCCCTGCTCGCGCAGGGTCACGATGTCGTCGGCAACCTGCTGCTGGGTGACCGGGCACGCGCCCGGTTCCTGCACCTGGAGGCCGCGCGGGAGCCGATCGGCATCGAACAGAAGACCGGGGTCTACGCCCGGATGGCACAGGACGCCGCCAACGGTGAAGCGCCGGGGTCGTCAGCGGGGGGAGAACAGCCCAAGTTCGCCGCCTGGGCCATGACCGCCTCGGGGCCCCGGCATGTGCTCGTCAAGTTCAGCGAGCCGGTGGCGGGCCCCGTCAGCGAGCGCTGGAGAGACCTGCTCCTGGCCGAACACCTTGCCCTTGAAACCCTCGCGCAGGCCGGTATCGACGCTGCCCGCAGCGAACTGCTCAGCCTCGAAGGGCAGACCTTCCTGGAAGTGGAGCGCTTTGATCGGGTCGGCGGGCTGGGCCGCCGGGGGCTGATCTCGCTGGCCGCTCTCGACGCGGAGTTCGTCGGACGCGGCGGCCCGTGGCCGGAGATCACCACCGCCCTTGCCGCTACCGGACACATCCGGCGCGAGGCGGCAGACAGGGCCCATCTGCTGTGGGCCTTCGGCCACCTCATCGGCAACACCGACATGCACGGCGGCAACCTGTCCTTCATCCCCGACCCGGGGCGCCCCTACGCCATCGCCCCCGCCTACGACATGACGCCGATGGCCTTCGCGCCCAGGCGCAGCGGCGGACTGCCCGACGCCATCCCGGCGCCGGACATCCGGCCAGGCATCGCCCCGGACACCTGGCGCTCCGCGCTGGACCTGGCCCGCAGCTTCCTGTCCCGCATCCTGGAAGCCCCCGGTTTCAGCCCCCGCTTCGCGCCCTGCAGGCAGGCCCTGGCGCGGCACCTGGACGACGCGCAGGCGCAGATCGCCCGGCTGGCCTAGCCCGATCCCAGTTTCAGGCGGCCCCTGCCCACCCGAAACCCGGAAACGCCCCCTCGTCGTCCGGACGGACGATGAGCCCATCCCCTGCGGCCCGAATAATCGTTCCCAGCCTGCCCGAGCCCCGGGCGTCCGTTGCGAGGAATGCCGATGTCTGCCGCCCCCCCCTCCCCCGCGTCCGCGGAAGCCCCTCCGCCAGCCCTGCTGGAACGCCCGGAAGACGGCGTCGCCGTGGTCCGCCTGCATCGCCCGGAGGCCACCAATGCCCTGAGCCTGGAGTTGCAGGCCCTGCTGTCGCGGATGTTCGCCGAACTCGGTGCCGACCCGACGGTGCGCTGCATCGTGCTGACCGGCGGCGACAAGGTGTTTGCGGCCGGTGGCGACATCCACAGCATGGCCGGTGTCGGCCCCATCGAGATCCACAAGCGCCATACCGAACGGGTGTGGGCGCCGATCCAGCACTGCCCCAAGCCGGTGATCGCGGCGATCTGCGGCTATGCCTATGGCGGCGGCTGCGAGCTGGCGATGCTGGCCGACATCCTGATCGCCGGTGAAGGGGCCCGCTTCTGCCAGCCGGAGATCCGCATCGGCATCATGCCCGGCATCGGCGGCACCCAACGGCTGCTGCGCGCGGTGGGCAAGGCCAAGGCCATGCGCATGGCGCTCACCGGACGGCCAATCACGGCGCAGGAGGCCTGGGTGGCGGGGCTGGTCAGCGAGGTGGTGCCCGACGGCGAGGTGCTGGCCACCGCCCTCGACATGGCACGGACCATCGCGGCCATGCCGGCGCTGGCCGCCGAGCAGATCAAGGAGGTGATCCTGGCGGGCATGGATGCACCGCTGGAAGCCGCCCTGGCGCTGGAGCGCAAGGCCAATGCCCTGCTCTTCGCCTCCCGCGACCAGAAGGAAGGCATGCAGGCCTTCATCGACAAGCGCCCCCCAGTTTTCGAGGGGCGCTGATTCCGGCGCCCTCCTTTCAACCCCGCAAGGAAAAACAATGTCCCAACCCCTCTTCAGGCTGGACGGCTGCGTGGCCCTGGTCACCGGCGCCGGCCGCGGCATGGGCCGTGGCGTGGCCGAGACCCTGGCCCGCCAGGGCGCCACCGTGGCGATCAACGACTTCTACCCGGAGCGCGCTGAAGCGGCCGCCGCCGAAATCCGCGCCCTGGGCCTGCAGGCTCTCGCCGCACCGGCCGACGTGACCGACTACGCGGCGGTGCAGGCCATGGTGGCCGACGTGAAGGATGCCGTCGGCGGCATCGACATCTACGTCTCCAACGCCGGCGTGCCCACCTCGGGCATGGGCTATGCACGCTTCCTCGAGTCCCGCCCGGAGGACTGGGAGCGCTTCGTCAGGCTCAACCTGTACGGGCTGATGAACGGCTGCCATGCGGTGCTGCCCGGCATGCTGGACAAGGGCTGGGGCCGCATCGTGGCAATCACTTCCGAGTCGTGGCGGGCCGGCGTACCGATGGGCATTGCCGCCTACGCCGCCTCGAAGGCCGGGGTGGTGGGCTTCGTGCGCCAGCTGGCGGCGGAGACCGGCCGCAAGGGCATCACCGTGAATGCCCTGTCCCTGGGCACCATGAACAACTGGGAAGGCTCCGATGCGGTGGCCTGCAAGAGCGCCTTCGTACCCCGCGCCGGCTCGCCGGCCGATGTGGGGGCCGGGGTGGCCTACCTGGCCTCCCGCGAGGCGGAGTGGGTCACCGGCCAGGTCCATGCCCTCAACGGCGGGGCGCTCACCGCCTGACGCATCCCGAGGCCGCCGGGCGGACATGCCACCGGCCTGCCCGCCCACGAGGCGTCACTTCACCCCCTGCCCCAGCTTGCGGCCATCCACCACGACGCCGTAGAGGTTCACGCCGTCGTCGGCGTGGTAACGCCTGCGCGTCTCGTCGATGTCGCCATTGACCAGGCGGGGATCCTGGGGGCGCTCGTGGGCGTTGATGTAGGCCGCCACGTCCCAGGCTTCCTGGTCACTCAGGGTTCCGCCACGCCCCAGGGGCATGTTGTGCTGGATGAAGCCGGCCGCGGTGTTGATCCGGTGCATGCCCGCCCCCCAGTTGTAGGAATCCTTGCCCCACAGGGGTGGGAACACCGAGGTGGCGCCCACCTTCCGGCCGGCGCCGTCATCCCCGTGGCACAGGGCGCACTGCTTCTCGTAGACCTGCTGACCGCGGGCGATGTCGTAGCCGCCCCTGGGCGGCGGCGGCTCGTCGAAGCCCCGCCCCGGCTGGACCTTGCCGATCGGCACACCGGCGGACATCCAGTAGGCATAGGCCGTGAGGGCGGTGAGGACTTCGCTGTCGGCGGCCGGCGCCTTGCCGTTCATGCTGAACTGGAAGCAGCCCTGCATGCGCTCGACGAAGGTGTTCACCTTGTTGTTCTTCTTGCGGAAGGCCGGGTACATCGTATAGGCCGCCCACAGGGGCGCGGAGTTGGCCTTGCGGCCCCGGTCGATGTGGCAATTGACGCAGTTCATCTCGTTGCCCACGTACTCGGGCGCCAGCGCCTTCGTGTTCATGAACAGGTCCTGCCCACGGCGTACCAGATCACCGTAGGCGTTGCTGGGGATGTCGGCTTCGGCCGGCGGCTGGAAATAGGCCTTGCCAGCCGGGCGCGCCGGGGCCCTGGGAAGCTGCGTCTGGTCGTCCAGGCGTGCATTGCGGGGGCTGTCGGCCGCCATCGCATGGACGGCCAGCAGCGGCAGCAGGGCGGCGGTCAGCCGGCGGAGGGAGATGGGCATGGTGGCAGCTCCGGGATCGTTCTCGGGGGATGAGGTCAAGGGCGCGAGCGGCGCTTCAGCGCAGACGGTGCTGGCTGGCATCGAAAGGCTCGGTGCTTTCTCCCAGGCCCGCGAAGTAAGCGGCAACCGCCTTGATCTCTGCTTCGCTCAAGTCGGCCGCAACATGCTGCATCAAGCCGTTGGGGTCGTTCCGGCGTGTGGGGGGGACGGCCGCCACGGCCTTGCCCTTCCTGCCGGCCAAGCGGGCTGGGGTGCCGCGCCAGGCCCGCAGCTGTGCCTCGATGTACTCCGCCGACTGGCCGGCCAGCGGTGGAAAGGCCTCCCCCACCCCCACCCCGGCGGGGCCGTGGCACAAGGTGCACTCGGGAATGTTGCGCTCCCAGGCCCCCCGCAGGGCCAGCCACGCACCACTGCCCTCCTTGGGCCGCTCCACGGGTCCGGCCTTGACCTGAACCTTGGGCAAGACTGCGTAAGCCCTGGCCACGGCGGCCACCTCTGCATCGTCGAGTGCCTGCGCGATGGGCTGCATCAGCGGGTTCTCACGCCGGCCGGCCTTGAAGTCGGTCAGTTGCTTGGCGATGTAGGCTTCGGGCAGGCCGGCCAGGCGCGGAAAGCCGCCCGCCGCCATGCCCTTGCCGTCGGCACCGTGACAGCTCATGCACGGCATGGCCGCCGGGTTGGCGCCGCCTTTCTGGATGATGGCCTCGCCATCGGCGGCCCGGGCCGGCACCGACAGCGTCAGCAGTGACGCGGACAGGCACAGGGCCGAAGCCGCAACGCGATTGGGGGATGCAGACATGGATGACTCCTGGGGTCGGGTGATCTCGTGTTGTCGTCGTGGTCAGTAACGGGCGTCGGCCGGCTTCTTGTCCTTCGGCCAGTCCTTCACCTTCTCGGGAAAATCGGGGCGCGGTTGATGGCTGAAGTATTCGGCCACGTCCACCGCCTCCTGATCCGACAGCCCACCCTGGCCAAGGGGGAAGCTGCCGTGAAAGCCGATCGGCATGTTGCGCTTGACGAAGGCCGCCGCCGTGTAGGTGCGGGCCATGCCGGCACCGATGTTGAAGGAGGCATCCCCCCACAGCGGCGGATAGACATAGCGCCCATCCGCCTGGCGCAGGCCCTCTCCGTCCTTGCCATGGCACACCGCACACTGATCGGCATAGACCTTTCTGCCGTTCTCCGGATTGGGCTGGATGTTGCGGTCGATCTTGCCCACACCACGCCCCGGCACCTTGTCATCCGGCCTGGTCTCGCGCTTCATCCAGTCGAAGTAGGCCACCATGGCCTTCATGTCGGGCGAATCCGGTGGCAGCGGCTTGCCATTCATGGAACGCTTGAAGCAGCCGTTGATGCGGTCCTCAAGGGTGATCACCCGCCCCGCCCGCGGCGCATAGCTGGGGAAGAAGGCCGACACGCCGACGAAGGGCGATCCGTCGGCCACCGTACCGGCATTGAGGTGGCAGCTCGTGCAGTTGAGGGCATTGCCCACGTGCTGGGGCAGCAGGTCGCGCGTTTCGAGGTGCAGGCGCATGCCCCGCACCAGCTGCTGCGCCTTGGGGCTGCCCAGCATGTCGGCCAGGCGCGGCGTTTCAAAGGCGCTCGTGTCGACCTTCGGGTCCAGGGCGGCGCGCATCTGCCTGACCTGATCGGCACTCACCGGCGCCCCCCCACTGCCCCAGCTGGCCCGCACGAAGCTCAGGATCTCGGCCAGCTCGGCATCCTTCAGCCGGGCAAAGCCGGGCATGGCGAAAGCCCGCGGATGAGCGGCAGTCGTCACCGTCCGCCCGCCCGTGAGAACGATGTGCAGCAAGGTGGCCGGGTCCCTGGCCAGCACTGCCGGGTTGCCGGCCAGAGGCGGAAAGACCTTGGGCACGCCGCTTCCATCCTGGCGATGGCAATCCACGCAGAACTGCACGTAGCCCAGGCCGCCACGGCTGCTATAGAGCTTTTCGGGCAGCGTGCCGGCCACCACCTTGCGGGGCACGGCCGGAGCCGGGAGTTCGCTCTCCCCCGGCGGCAGGGCCTTCAGATAGGTGGCGATGGCGGCCAGGTCCTCATCCTTGAGGTGCTGGGTGCTGTGCAGGATCACCTCGGCCATGTTGCCCGAGGCCGCGGCAAAGCGGTTCTGCCCGGTCTTCAGGAAGAGCGTCGTGTCCTCCACCGTCCACAAGCCGCGCAGGCTCAAGGCGCGCCAGTGCTCCACGGTCTCCCCGGCCAGGAAGTGGCGACCCTTCGGCCCCCCGTCACCCATGGCCTTCTCCTGGAAGGCCAGTCCCCGCGGCGTGTGGCAGGCACCGCAATGTCCCAGGCCCTGGACCAGGTAGGCACCCCGGTTCCACACCGGGTCCTTCTTGGCATCCGGCGTGAAGGGCGTCGCGTCGAGGAAGGCCCAGTTCCACAGGGACAGGCCCCAGCGCTGGTTGAAGGGCCAGCGCATGTCCGACGGCTTGTTGGCCTGCCTGACCGGTGCCAGGCCCTGCATCAGGTAGGCGTAAAGCGCCCGCATGTCCTCCGCCGTCAGCCGGGCGTAGGACGGATAGGGCATCGCTGGATAGAGGTTGTGGCCGTCGGCGGCCACGCCCTTGCGCATGGCCCGGTCGAACTGCTCGAAGCTGTACTTGCCGATACCGGTTTCCCGGTCCGGGGTGATGTTGGTGGAGTAGAGCTTGCCGAAGGGCGTCTCCAGGCTCCGCCCGCCGGCCATCTCCGCGCCCTTGTCTGCGGTGTGGCAGGCCACGCAGTCCCCGGCCCGGGCCAGGTAGCGGCCGCGCTCCACGGCGGCGGTGTCGGGCGCCTGTGCCAGGCCGCCGCCCGAAGCAAGAAGGGCCGCCCCCGTCAGGACGAGGCCGGCGAACAGCCGGCTGCTCGGCCGGCCCGTATCGATACTGCGCATGGTGTTCTCCCTGCCACTTGTTTTGCTCACAAGTCTAGGGAGCGCCCCGAAGCCCAGCCATCCGGACATCGGGCTAGCGCAATAGCCGAAACCGTCTAGTCGAGCCCTCCAGGATCGGCGCGGAGGATCAGGCGGGCCAGGTCGGCCGCACTGCCGGTACCGGTCTTGTCCATGACGTGCTGGCGATGCACGTGCACGGTGTTGTCGCTGATGCCGAGCAGGCGAGCGACCTCCTTGTTGGCCAGCCCCAGGGCCAGGAGGCGGGCCACCTCCCGCTCGCGGACCGACAGGCGGGCCAGGACCTCCAGCGCTTCGTCCTGACGGCGCTGGGCGGCATGGCGCGCCAGGCTCACCTGCACCGCCCGCTCCACCGCATCGAGGAACAGCTGGTCCTTGAAGGGCTTCTGCAGGAAGTCGAGCGCGCCATCCTTCATCGCCTGGACGGCCAGCTCGACATCCCCGTGGCCGGTCATGAAGATCACCGGAAACAGCGACCCGGCGGCCAGCAGGCGCCGCTGCAGCTCGAGCCCGCCCAGCCGCGGCATGCGGATGTCGAGGACGATGCAGCCCCCGGCGGCCGGAAAGGCCGGCGCGGCGGCAAGGAAGGCTTCGGCGGACTCATGCCCCACCGCCTGCCAGCCCACCGACTCGAGCAGGAACAGCAGGGAGCGGCGGAATGGCGCTTCGTCATCCACCACATGGATCACGGGCACGTCGGGGGAGGCTGTCATGAACTTTCCTGGAAAACGGTGGCGCCCCCATCGGCCAGGGGCAGCGTGAAACGGATGACCAGCCCCGGACCGGGGTCAGCCCCGGCAGCGGCAATCCCCCCGCCATGGGCTTCGATGATGGTCTTGCAGATGGACAAGCCAAGCCCCAGCCCCTCGGGCTTGGTGGTGAAGAACGCCTCGAACAGCCGCGCCTGCAGTTCTGCCGGCAGACCCGGGCCGTGATCGCGGACGGCCACGCTGCAGCACTCGCCGTCCCGGCTCAGGCTGACCTCGATGGGCCGCTCGGTGCCCACCGCCTGCTGGGCATCCCAGGCATTCTTGAACACGTTGAGCAAGACCTGCTGGACCTGTAATGGATCCACCCACACCCGCAGCCCGGCCACTGCGGCATCCTGCCGGAGCAGCACCTCGGGGACGCCCGGCAGCATGCCCGCCAGAAGCCGGCTGGCCTCCCGGACCAGCACCGCCGGGTCGTGAGCTTCCCGCACGCGGTTGCGCTTGCGGGCAAATGCACGGATGCCGCCGAGGATACCCGCCGCCCGCTCGGACTCGCTGGCAATCTCTTCCGCCGCCTGACGCAGCGCAGCCGGGGCCAGGTTGCCGCTGTCCTGCCGGCGCAACAGGCTGCGGGCGTAGTTGCCAATGGCCGCCAGGGGCTGGTTCAGCTCATGGGCCAGGGTGCCGGACAACTCGCCGAGAATGGACAGCCGCGACAGGTGATCCATCTGCTGCTGCCCTTCACGCAGCTGTACCTCCAGGCGCTGGCGGGCCGCCATGGCCTGGGTCAGTTCCCGAGTCCGCCGCTGGACCAGGTGTTCCACGTGCAGGGTGTATGCCCCCCAGACCAGCAAGCTTGCCAGCAGGCCACACACCCAGGGCCAGTAGCGCTCCCACAGGGAGGGCCAGGCTGTTTCACGCAGGAAGGCGTAGGGGCCGATCTGCAGTTCCTGCAGCAGTTCGTGCACCGGATGGTAGTCTGCCGGCACGCTCCAGGATTGGCCCGCCGCATCCGGCGACAGGGACAGCAGCGCCACCAGCACATCCCGGGACAGGGCCGGCGGCGTGGTCCGCGCGGCGGCAAAGGCCCAGCCCGGATACAGAGGCGACGACACCCGGCAGGTGCTCACCTCGGTACGGGGCGACAAGACCCGCAGCTGGCCCGGCCTCAACGCGCCCTCCTGCTCCAGGCGCTCCAGCAGGCAGGCCCGCAGCACTCCGGCATCCGCATCGCCGTTGAGCACGGCCTCCACCACTCTGGACATGGGAAAGCCGGTGAACACTGGCCGGGGCTGTTCCTGCTCCGGGTCGAGTCCGAGGCGGCGAAGCTCCGCCCAGGCGATCTGGTAACCACCGAAGGCGTCGACCGATACCGCGGCCAGGCTCCGTCCCTTGAGGTCGGCCAGCGCGGTGATATCCCGGCGTTCATCGAGCACTACCACCGCCGAACCCACCACATGGGCGGGGTCGGTCGATGCATCGGCCACCAGAGTGGCGATCCGGCTGACACCGCGCTCCGCCTCGAGAAACACATAGTGCCCCGGGTTGGTGACCACGAAATCCAGCTCGCCGGCCTGTAGCGCCGCCGCAATGCCGGCCAGATCGAAATGGCGCAGTTCGATGCGCCGCCCGGCCAGACGACCCTCCAGCTGGTTCATCAGGGACGACCAGCGGACCTCCGCCTCCTCCAGCCCCTGCCAGGCGAGCACGCGGATCCGCACCGGCGGAGCGGCCCCGGCGCCCCACGCGGCCAACGCGAAGAGGCCAGCCAGGATCAGGGCGACAAACGTGCGGAACGAGAAGCTCATGGGCGGGAGTGTCCACCGGATGGGACTCCCGGGACAAGCCTCCCCGGTGCCCGGCGGCCCCCGAGCGCGGGAACTCAGAGCGCCTCGGTTACCCGGGCGCGCAGTTCATTCTTGACGACCTTGTTGGAGGCATTCACCGGAAGGGCATCGAAGAAGCGGACGTAGCGCGGCACCTTGTAGTTGGCCATGTTCTCGCGGCTCCAGGCGATCAGGCCGGTCTCGTCGAGGCTCGCCCCAGGGCGCCGCACCACGCAGGCGCAGCCGACCTCGCCCATCCGTTCGTCGGGCACCCCCACCACCGCCACCTGGGCGATGGCCGGGTGGGCGGTGAGGGCAGCCTCGATCTCCGCCGGATAGCAGTTGAAGCCACCGACGATGAACATGTCCTTGAGCCGGTCGGTGATGCGCAGGTAGCCCCGCGCATCCAGCGTGCCGATGTCGCCGGTATGCAGCCAGCCGTCGCTGTCGATGGTCTCGGCGGTGGCCTCCGGGTTCTCGAAGTAGCCCTTCATCACATGAAAGCCGCGCAGGCAGATCTCGCCGGGTGTTCCCGGCGGCAACGGGTGCCCCTTCGGGTCGAGGATGCACACCTCGGTACCGGGTATTGCCTTGCCGCTGGTGCCGGCGATGGTGTCGGCGTCGTCATCCGGATCGCAGATCGTCGCCAGGCCACCGCACTCGGTCAGGCCGTAGGCGGTGGTCACCACGCGGATGCCCAGTTCGCGGCGCATCCGCTCGATCAGGATCGGCGGGATCGTCGAGGCGCCGGTCACCGCGATGCGCAGGGACGACAGGTCGGCGGCGGCCAGCCGGGGGTGGGCCAGCATCGACAGGTAGAGGGTCGGCGGGCCGGGCAAGGCGGTGACCCGGTCGGCCTCGATGCGCTGGAACACCGCCTCGGCGTCGAACACCGGATGGGGCAGGATGGTCGCGCCGGCGATCAGGCAGGTGATCCAGCCGGCCTTGTAGCCGAAGCTGTGGAAGAAGGGATTGACCACCAGGTAGCGGTCACCGGCGCGCAGGCCGATGATCCGTACGTATTCGGCGAAGGCCCGCAAGGTGGGCGCATGGGCGCTCATCACGCCCTTGGCCTTGCCGGTGGTGCCGGAGGTGAACATCAGGTCGGCGATGTCGTCGGGACGCACCGCATCGGCCCGGGCGCGGGCCTCCGCCGGGCTGACCGCGGCGCCATCGGCCAGGAAGGCGGCCCACGGCTGACCACCCTGCCAGGCCTCCTGCCACTCGCCCAGCACGACGATCTTGCCGACGCAGGCCGGGCGCACCGGCGCCAGCATGGTCGGGTAGTCGATGCCCAGGAAGCTACCCACGCAGAACAACAGGCGGGCGCGGCTGCGGGCCAGGATGTCGGCCGCCTCGACGCCCTTCATGCGGGTATTGATGGGCACCATCACCGCACCGGCGCAGTGGATGCCGAGGGCTGCCAGCACCCAGTCGATGCAGTTGGGGGCCCAGATGGCCACCTTGTCACCGGGCTGGATGCCGTGGGCGATCAGGGCACGGCTCACCGCCAGTGCCTGCTCGGGCAGGTCGGCGTAGGTGATGCGGCGGCCCGCTTCTTCCAGGGCCGTCCGCTCGCCGTGATGGCAGGCGGCGGAGAACAGCAGCGCCGGGATGGTGGCGGCGATGGCGGGGATGGTGGCGTCACTCATGCTCAGACACTCATCACGAACTGGCCGCTGTCCACCCGCAGCTCCATGCCGTTGATGGCACGGGCTTCATCGGAGGCCAGGAAGAGTACCGCCGCGGCCACATCCTGCGGCTGGCAGGCGCGGAACATGGGGTCCACGTCGATGGTGAAGCGGGCCGGATCGAGGCCCGGTGGATAGGCCGCGGCACTCATCGGGGTGAGCACGCCGTCCGGGTGCACCGAGTTGCAGCGGATCCGATACTTCTGACGCCGGCAGTGGGCGGCCACCGCCCGGCTGAGCGCAGCGATGGCACCCTTAGAGCCACAGTAGGCGGCATAGTCGTCCTTGCCCGCCAGGCCGGCGATGGACGACATGTTGACGATCGAACCCCCGCCGCCTTCCTTCATCAGCGCCACGCCCTCCCGGCAACCCAGGAAGACGCTGTCGGCGTTGACCCGCATCAGGCGCTGCCAATCGTCCAGGCTGGCCTCCTCGATGGAGCCCTTGATCAGGATGCCGGCGTTGTTGACGAGGATGTCCAGGCGGCCGTAAGCCTCCTTCACCGCGGCCATCACCCGGCGCCAGTCGGCCTCGGAGGCCGCGTCGTGGCGCAGGAAACGCGCCGCGCCGCCGATCTGGTCGGCCAGCGCCAGGCCGGCCTCCTCGGCGATGTCGGTGATCACCACCTGGGCACCCTCGCGGGCCAGCAACTCCACGGTGGCCTTGCCGAGGCCGCTGGCCCCGCCGGTGACCAGGGCCACCTTGTCTTGTACGCGTCCTGCCATGTGTCTCTCTCCTTGAATTCCGGTGTGGGGGGGCTCAGGCGCCCCGGGCGATGTGGTGGGCGGCGATGTAGCCGAAGGTCATGGCCGGGCCCAGGGTGCCGCCGGCCCCCGGATAGGCGGTGCCCATCACCGAGGCCGAGGTGTTGCCGATGGCGTAGAGGCCGGGGATCGGACTGCCGTCGGCGCGGATCACCTGGGCGTCGGCGTTGGTCAGCAGGCCGCCCTTGGTGCCGATGTCGCCGGCATCCAGGCGCATGGCGTAGAACGGTCCCTTGGCGATGGGCGCCAGGCAGGGGTTGGGCTTCACGTTCACATCGCCGTAGTAGCGGTCGAAGGCATTGCCGCCGCGGGCGAAGTCCTTGTCGATACCGGTCCGGGCGTAGTCGTTCATGGTGTCGACGGTGGCGGCCAGGCCGGCGGCATCCACGCCGATCTGCTCGGCCAGCCCGGCCAGGCTGTCGGCCTTCCAGTACACGCTGCCCAACCATGCCTTGCGCAGCCGGCTGTCGGGCATCACCTGCCCGGGCATCAACGGCCCCATGGCGTAGTTGAAGCGGAAATGGGCGTCGAAGATTACCCAGGCCGGGATCGAGCGGCCGCCGGTGACCGCGTTGTCCCGGTACATGCTGTCCACGAACTCCAGGTAGGGCGCCGCCTCATTGACGAAGCGCCGGCCCAGGCCATTGACCACGATGGCCCCCGGAAAGGCCCGCTCGGCGAACACGCCACGGGGCTTCTCCTCCTTGGGCACGGCGATGGTCGGAGCCCACCAGCACCATTCCAGCAGGTCGGTGGCCGCCCCGGCCGCCTGGCCGGCGAGCAGCGCCGCACCGGTATTGCAGCCCGGCGGCGTGGCACTCCAGCCGGCGCGGGTCGGGTCGGGCAGGTACTTCTCGCGCAGTTGCTGGTTCTGCTCGAAGCCCCCGGCACCGAAGATCACCGCCTTGCGGGCCGTCAGGGTGCGGCGCACACCGCCCTGATCGACCACGATGCCGCTCACTTTCCCGCCCTCCTTGCCGCCCTCCAGCACCAGCTCCTGGAAATCGGTCTTCAGCCACAGGGGTACATTGCGGTCCATCAGCGAGCGGCGCAGGGCGCATACGAGGGCGCTGCCCAGGCCGGCGCGGCGGTCCATGCGGGTCTTGCGGCGCCAGCGCAGGTCCAGCTGGTAGCGCAGCATCAGGCCCATGATCTTGAAACGCCAGCCACGCTCCTTGGCCATCGCCTTGTGGGCATCCCGGGCGGTCCACGCAATGCGGCCCATCAGCAGGGTGGAAGGCGACGGCGTGCGCAGGTTGTTCAGCTCGTCGCCGAGCAGGCTGGTGTCGAACAGCTCCGGGTCGAGGCTGCGCCCCCCGGGCAGCGCGCCGGGCAGGTGCTGGTAGTAATCCGGATACTTGTGGGCCACTGCATAGCGCACCCGGGATTTCGCCTCCAGGTAGGCGATCATCTTCGGCGCGTGCTCCAGATAGGCCAGCAGGCGGCGCTCATCCACCCGGCCGGCGGTGGCGGCACGCAGATAGGTGAGAGCCTGGTCGTGGCTGTCCCGCCCACCCATGCGCTTGAAATAGTGGTTGTTGGGAATCCAGATCCCTCCGCCGGAGATGGCCGAGGTCCCCCCGAACTTGTCGCTCTTTTCCACCACCAGCACCGACAGGCCTTGATCGGCGGCGGTCACCGCCGCGGTCATGGCACCTGCGCCGGAACCCACGACGATGACGTCGAAGGCGGTCTGGGACTGATCTTGTGCGCTCACGCTGGCCTCACTGAAATGGATGTCGGCCCTGATGTTCCCGCGGGCATCCGATGCAGCCATCGTCAAAGCGGACTAGCTCAATCCGGCCATGAGGCCCGGGCCCGGCTTAGTCCGATCGGCCGATGCGGGGTGGGCGGGGGGGGATTGATGATTTGGGGAGATGGTTGTTGTTTGTGCCTTTGCTGGGCGGTTTTCCTTTTTTCCACGTTGGATTGGCCGGGATTTCGCCCCGGCGGGCGACCCCTTTCTTTGCGTCGCCAAAGAAAGGGGGAAAGAAAGGCGACCCGGCTTCCCCGGTCGTCCGCTGCGCGAACGACTCCCCTGCGCTGCTCGCATCGGGCGGCCGGCGCGGAACTCGTCGGCTGCGCCTCCTCAGACAGCCGCGCCGGAAAGCCCCGCCCGCTGCTGCGCTGCTCGGCGGGTCAGAACGGGCTTTCAGCAAGCACCGAGCCTCTACGGAAAGACCGGTGGGTGCGAGACGCTGGGGTTTGCTTTTCCCCTGAAAGCCAACCCGTGCTTCAGCAAACGCGCGGTGTTTGCGAAAAGCCCGTTCCGACCCGCCGAGCAGCGGAACGGCAGGCGGGGAAGTCCGGCGCGGCTGTCTGAGCCCGAAGGGCGAGTTCCGCGCCGGCCGCCTGGCGTGAGCAGCGCAGGGGAGTCATTCGCGTAAGCGAATGACCGGGGAGGCGGGTCGCCTTTCTTGCTTACTTCTTTGGCGAAGCAAAGAAGTGAGTCGCCCGCCGGGGCGAAATCCCGGCCAATCCAACGCGGAAAAAAGGAAAGCCGCCCAGTAAAGCCCCCCACAAACCCAACCCCATTAAATCCCCGGAGACCCCCATGCCCCACCCTCACCGCTTCAACCCCGCCCGCCCCTGCTTCATCAAGGATGTCCCCCACTGGGACCTGGACACCGATGTGCTCGTCGTCGGCTTCGGTGCCGCCGGCGCCTGTGCCGCCATCGAGGCCCGCCAGGCGGGTGCCCGGGTGCGGGTGCTGGAGGTGGCGTCGGCCGGCGGTGGCAGCGCGTCCTGGTCCGGCGGTGAGGTGTATGTGGGTGGCAGCGGCGGTACCAGCGTGCAGCAGGCCCATGGCTTCGAGGACAGCACCGAGGACCTGGCCGCCTACCTGATGATGGCCGGCGGCCCAGGCGCCGATGGCGAACGGGTGCAGGCCTACGCCCATGGCGCCGAAGCCCATTTCCGCTGGCTGCAGGACCAGGGCGTCCCGTTCAAGGGCAGCTATCTGCCGGGCAAGTGGATCGAACCCACCAGCGACGACACGCTGCTGTGGTCCGGCAGCGAGCAGGCCTGGCCCTTCCGTGACAAGGCCCGTCCGGCGCCCCGCGGGCACACCGCCCAGTTCAAGGGCTGGGGTGGCGGCAAGGTTCTGATGGAGAAGCTCTGCGCCCGCGCCGCCGAGCTGGGCGCCGAGGTGCATACCGACAGCCGCGCCCTCACCCTGATCCTGGATGAGGCACACGCGGTGGTCGGCGTGGTGGCGCGCCTGAACGGCACGGAGAAGTTCATCCGGGCACACAAGGGCGTGATCCTGTGCGCCGGCGGTTTCATCCTCAACAAGGACATGCTGGCCCGCTTCACCCCCGGCGCGCTGGCCTGCAACAAGGAGGTCTCCGGCGGCAACGACGACGGCTCGGGCATCCGCATGGGCATGGCGGTGGGCGGCGCAGCCATCCACATGGACCAGTTCTTCGCCACCGTGCCCTTCTTTCCGCCGGCCTCCCTGGTCAAGGGCATCTTCATCAACGGGCGCGGCGAGCGCTTCATCAACGAGGACGCCTACCACGGCCGGGTCGCCCACTACGTGCTGCGCCAGCCGGAGGGCAAGGCCTGGCTGCTGGTCGACAACGAGATCTTCGGCCGGCCAGTGATCAAGCCGGACGTCACGGTCGCCGCCGTGGGCGAGACCTGGGAGGAGGTGGAAGCCGAACTGGGCCTGCCGCCCGGCAGCCTGGTGCATACCGTGAAGGCCTTCAACGCACAGGCCGAGGCCGGCCGCGACCCCCTCTTCCACAAGGCCGCCGACTGGCTGCGCCCGCTGACCGAGGCGCCCTTCGCCGCCATCAGCTATTGCACGCCGGACCTGGAGGCCCACGCCTTCACCCTCGGCGGGCTGGCCACCCGCCCCGGCGGCGAGGTGCTGGACGGCGACGGCCAGCCCATCGCCGGCCTCTTCGCCGCC
>JAFLDU010000092.1 GCA_017309145.1 Zoogloea sp.
CGGGAGCCCATCATGACCACACGCAGCCTCGAACGGATCATCCCCTCCATCCCCGTCTCCGATGGGGCCGGGGTCAAGCTGAGGCGCAGCCTTGGCCAGAGCCAGGGGCTGCGTCTGGATCCCTTCCTGATGCTCGACGAGTTCGCTTCGGACAATCCGGACGACTACATCGCCGGTTTCCCGCCGCACCCCCACCGGGGCTTCGAGACGGTGACCTACATGCTGGCCGGGGACTTCGAACACGAGGACCATCTGGGCCACAAGGGCCACCTGCGCGGTGGCGGAGCCCAGTGGATGACGGCCGGGCGCGGCATCATCCATTCGGAGATGCCCTTGCAGGCGTCCGGACGCCTGCATGGCTTCCAGTTCTGGATCAACCTGCCTGCCGCCGAAAAGATGAAGCCGGCGGCCTACCGGGACATCCAGCCCGAGGAAATCCCTGTCGTGAGCGTCGAAGGCGGTACGGCCAAGGTCGTCGCGGGCCAGTTGCAGGACAAGCACGGGCAAATCATTGCCGGACCGATCCAGGGCCTCAGCACGGCGCCGCTCTTCCTGAATGTCAGGCTGGAGCCCGGCGCACGCTTCGTCCAAGCGGTAGCCGAGGGGCATTCGGCCTTCCTTTACCCCTACGAGGGAAGCCTGCAGGTCGGCGATGCAGGGACCTCCCGAGCCCTGGCTGCCCGGCAGGCCGGGGTGCTCTCGGCGGGCAAGGAGATCGCGGTGGAAGCCGGACCGTCCGGCGCGGCCTTCCTGCTGCTGGCGGCACGCCCCCTGGGCGAGCCGGTTGTCCAGTACGGTCCCTTCGTGATGAATACCCGCGAGGAGATCGAACAAGCCCTCGACGACTACAGGAACGGCGTCCTGGCTGCGTAAGCCCGGCGCCGGGGCCCCACCTTGCCGGGTGGGCCCCGTCAGGACGTTCAACCCGCGCTGGCGGACAGATTGCCTTCCTCGTCCTCAGGCTCGTCGCGGAAATTGCGGGCAATGGCGGCGAAATCGCCTGCCACCCGCATCAGCGCTTCCACCAGATCAGGGTCGAAATGGCGGCCCTTCTCGGCGGCGATCATCTCGAGAGCCTGCTCGTGGGGAAAGGGCGGCTTGTAGACGCGCCGCGAAATCAACGCATCGTAGACGTCGGCCACCGCCATCAGGCGCGCCGAGAGGGGGATCGCATCCCCCGCCAGCCCCTGCGGATAGCCGCTCCCGTCCCAGCGCTCGTGGTGACCGTAGGCGATCTCGGCCGCATAGCGCAGGAAGGAGGCATCGGCCTCACCGCCCAGGGCCTTCTCCGCCTGCAGAATGGCCTTCTGACCATACTCGCAATGCTGCTTCATGATGAACCACTCATCCGGCGTCAACTTGCCCGGTTTGAGCAGGATGGCATCCGGCGTGGCAACCTTGCCCACATCATGCAGCGGAGCCGACTTGAAGAGCAGCTGGATCACATCCTCGTTCAGCTCATGCCGGAAGCGTGGGTGATCACGCAAGGCTTCGGCAAGAATTCTCACGTAGTGCTGGGTGCGCCGGATGTGGTTGCCGGTCTCATTGTCGCGCGCCTCGGCGAGGGCACAGAACGCAGTGATGGTGGCGGCCTGAGCGGCGATCACCTCCTGCTTGCTCGCCACCAGCCGGCGGGATTGCTCACTGATCTCAGCCGTCCGCTCGGCGACGATCAGCTCCAGATCGGCATTGCGACGCTCCAGGGCACGGGTGGCGCGGGACAGGGCCAGGTGGGTACGCACCCGGGCAAGCACCACGGTGGGCGAGATCGGCTTGTGGATGAAATCCTCCGCGCCAAGGGAGAAGCCGAGCTCCTCGTCTTCCGGCCGATCGAGCCCGGTCAGGAACATCACCGGAATCATCCGGGTAGTCTCCGATGCCTTGAGCCGACGACAAACCTCGAAGCCATCCACTTCGGGCATCATCACATCCAGGAGGATGAGGTCGGCCACTCCACCGTCGGTGAGATAGGCGAGCGCCTCCGTACCACTGGAGGCCGGATGCACGTCGTAATGCTCGGACAGGACATCCTCCAGAATCAGGAGATTGTCCGCTTGGTCGTCCACAATCAACACATGGGCGCGCTGTTTCATGCCTTGGTCCTGATATTCATGTTATCCGCCCTGCAGTCACAACTCCGGCCAGCCTGATCTCGGCACGGGCGTGCCGTCTTGTCCAATCGTAGCCAAACCTGACCCAACATGCTTCAGATTCAAGGTTTCCCTCCCGTCGCGAGCCCCTCCGCCCACACCCTGATCCTTGGCAGCATGCCTGGCGAGGCGTCCCTGCAGGCGGGCCGATATTACGCGAATCCGCGCAATCATTTCTGGTCGGTCATGGGGCAGCTGCTCGACGCCGGGCCCGATCTGCCTTACGCACTCAGGCTGCAGCGGCTGACCGCCGCAGGTTTCGCCCTGTGGGATGTACTCGAGACCTGCGAGCGGCAGGGTAGCCTGGACAGCAGTATCGTCCGGGAAAGCATCGTACCCAACAATTTCGAGATTTTCCTGCGACAACATCCACACATCAAACGCATTTTCTTCAACGGCGCAACCGCCGAGACAGCCTTCCGACGCCATGTCCTGAGCCGCCTGCCGTTGCCGGACATCCAGCTTGTCCGGTTGCCCTCGACCAGTCCGGCGAATGCGCGCTTCACGCTGGAAAAGCACCTGAGCGCCTGGCAGGTCCTCCTGCCAGACAACGTGACCCGGCAGACGGCCCCGCCCCCTTGAATCGGCAGGCCTCAGCGCTCCAGCACGTAGGTACCCGGTGCATCCGCCAGCGCAGGATAGGCATCGGTAGCGACCGGCCCTGCATCGACCAGCTCTCCGGCTTGCGGCTTGAGCCAGGCCATCCAGTCCTCCCACCAGCTGCCCTGATGCTCCTGGGCCCCATTCCGCCACCCCTCTGCGGTATCGGTACGATGAGCCGGCGCAACCCAGTAGCTGCGCTTGGGCGGCTTGACCGGCGGATTGACGATGCCGAGGATGTGCCCCGAACTCGACAACACGTAGCGCTTGGGCCCCACCACATGGTTCATGGTGCGGAAAGTCTGGCGCCAGGGCGCAATGTGATCGTCCTCGGCAGAAACCGCGTAAACAGGCTGGCTGATGGCGGCGAGATCGATCGGCTCGCCCGCCACGGTGAGCGCATCCTTGCTGATCAGCTTGTTGTTCAGGTAAAGCTCGCGCAGGTACCAGGCATGCATGGCATAAGGCATGCGGGTGGTGTCCATGTTCCAGTAGAGGACATCGAAGGGAGGCGGTGCCTCGCCGTAGAGCCAGCCGTGCACAACGTAATGCCAGATCAGGCTGTTGGAGCGGAGAAGGCGGAAGGACGAAGCCATCTCGGCGCCATCGAGATAGCCCTTCCGCTCCATGTTCTGGGTGATGTATCGGATGCTTCCCTCGTCCACAAAGACCTCGATGTCGCCAGGCTTGTGGAAATCCACCAGCGTGGTGAACAGGGTCCAGTGGGCGACCGGCACGTCCTCAGGCGCAAAGTGGCGGTTGGCCCAAGCCATGTAGGTAGTCAGTGCGGTGCCGCCGATGCAGTAGCCGACCGCATGGACCTTGGGCGCTCCGGTGAGCCCCCGGGCCGTATCCACCAGCGCCTGGATACCCTCCAGCAGATAGTCATCAAAGCGGACGTCGCGCATCTCCGCCCCGGGATTCTTCCAGCTGGTGATGAAGACGTCGAAGCCCTGCTCCAGCAGGTAACGGATCATGCTCTTCCGCGGCGTCAGATCGAGGATGTAGAACTTGTTGATCCACGGGGTGACGATCACGATGGGTGTCCGGTGCACCTTGTTCGCCGTGGGGGTGTAGTGCAGCACCTCCAGCAGGCGGTTGCGGAACACCACCTTGCCCGGCGTGACGGCCAGATTCTCGCCAACCTTGAAATCCCCCGGATCGGTCATGCGGATGTTGCCTGCCTCGAGGTCCGCCAGAAAATTGCGGAAGCCCTTGCTCAGGCTTTCCCCTCGCGTCTCCACGGCCAGACGCATCGCGACCGGATTGGTGAGCAGGAAGTTGGTCGGTGCCACCGCATTGAGCCAGTTACGCCACCAGAACGCAGCGCGACGACGCTCTGCCTGGGAAAGCCCGGGGGTGTCGTAGAGCATGTCCTGCATATGGTGGGTCAGCACCAGATACCACTGTTTGACCAGATCCCAGGTTGGAGACTCGGCCCACACCGGATCGGCGAAACGCGTATCGTCAGCGTGGGGCTTGAGCGGATCGGTGCTGGGTAGCCCCAGCAAACGACGCCAGCTGTGCCATTGCAGATCCCACAGGCTGGATGAAACCTTGGTCAGTGCCTCGGCCAACTCCTGAGGATGCGCCGCCCAGGCAAGCTGGGCATGGACCAGCGGCGCCGCCATGCCCAGCGGGTCTATCGATGACTCCACCGAATCGTGGAGCTGCCGGATCGACTTGCGGGCCAGATCGAGCGGCGGCGCAGAAGCATGACGTACCATGATGAACCCTCCTAGAACTCTGTTGGTAGCGGACCGGCCTGAAACAGGCATGCAGGCCGACCGCGGACTTGACTGGAATGCTGATCCAGCCTTTCGATAGGACGATTGACTTTCGTCAAGCCTGTAGCGATCAGCCCCGGCCTTATAATGAAGTCACCCCATCGCCCAAAAGGAGTTGCGCCATGTTCAAGAACATTCTCGTCCCCACCGACGGCTCGGAACTCTCTGAATCGACCGTGGCGAGGGCCATCAGTTTCGCCAAGGATGCCGGCGCCCGGGTGACCTTCTTCTACGCGCAGCCCGACTTTCCGATGCCGATCTACGGCGAGGGTGCACTGATCGACCCCACCACCCCGGAACAGTTCAGCCGGGCGGCCCTCGCCGAGGCGGAGCGCATCCTGTCCAAGGCCAAGGAGGCAGCCACGGCTGCAGACGTCGCCTCCAGCAGCGACACCGTGGTCAGCGAGGTGCCCTACGAGGCGATCATCGAGTCCGCCGAACGCAACGGCTGCGACCTGATCTTCATGGCTTCCCATGGCCGTCGCGGCCTGAGTGGCTTCCTGCTTGGCAGCGAAACCCAGAAGGTGCTCACTCACAGCAAGATTCCGGTGCTGGTCTATCGCTGAGCACAGCCGGCTCCACAACGAAAAAGGCCACGCATTGCGTGGCCTTTTGTATTCAGAACATCCGCCTCAGTCCGTGGGCAGCCGGTTCACTTCTTCCGAGGTCCGCTGAAAGAAGAGCGTGGTGAGGCTGGACGCCGCACACACGAGCCAGAAGCCGAAGAAGCCGATGGAATAGGTTGCGATGGCCGAGAAATGGACCGGCTGCCCGAACAGGTACAACTCCTGTGGGGCGATCACGGTGAAGAAGAGTATCTCGGCCAACCCGGCCACGAGAAAGGACGGCCACAAGACCTGAATCAGTTTCTGCATGCTCTGGCTCCCGGTGAGGCATCAAGCCGATCAAAAGTCACGTATGCGACCGCTTCTCGTCTTCTGCAATGTGCTGTTTGGCGAAGCGGTAAAGGTAACCCGCCATCACCACAACAAAGCCGATGGTGAACAGGCTGAGCAGTCCGATATCGGTACTAAAAAGTTCTTTCCAGGCCATATTTCCTCCATATCAGTCAACGGGCTTGAGATCGGCCGAATTGATCCGGATCTCCGTCTCTGCGGGGAGGAATGCGTTCCCTGACAGCCGCCAGCTGTGGGAATCGTCTTCTATTAGAACCTTCCAGTGCGCGGCGTTGAGGGCGACCGGGATCGCCCCCTGATATTTGCCACCCGCACCTTCAAGAAGCAGCTTCTGATCAAGGCCACCACGGGTCGGGTGAGCCAGGGTCACGTCCAGGCGTTGCGGCAGGGCAACCCCCGGATTGGCCGTCAGTTCGATCGCCAGTGTTTCCGCCGAGAAGCGCACGTTGGCGACAAGCCCCTTCTCCTGGGCAGCCGAAGCACGTGCAAGGGTCTGATTGATCGCCAGCCCCTGCTTGTAATAGTCGTCGGCCACCAGACCATCGAAGGTCTTCACCGCCAGCCACATGGTGATGCTACCGGCAACGACAGCAGTCGCGGGCATCACCATGAGCAGCCAGGTCCAGCGCTCCTTGTACCAGGGATTACGGACGGAACTGACTTGGGGGGCGGCAGGAGTGCTCATCGAATCGATCTCTTTATTGCGGAATGAGGAATGCGGTTTTCTCGCGAACAGACACCGTTTCGTCGTCCAGTGCCTTGACCTCGATGTACACCGTGTTGGAGCCCGGCTTGCCGGATTCGGGTGGCACGGCAACCTCGACGGTGACGGAACGGTGCCCCGCCGGATCGACCTCGAAAGGCGTGTTCGGCGTGATCCTGATCCCGTCCAGGCCACTCGCGCTCAGCGCGTAGCGACGCGGCTTCTCGGTCATGTTCATCACCTGGAGATTGTACACGTTCGCAATCAAGCCCCCCTCCACTTCCCGACTCAAGGTGGACCGATCCTTGATCACATCCACCCGCAGGGTCGAGCGGGTCGCCAGCCCCCAGACAAACGCGCTGCAAATCGCCACCAGCACGCCCGCGTAGATCAGGATCCGGGGGCGCATCACGTGACCAAGGATTTCGCGGCTCCCCCAGTGACGCTTCATCGCGTTCTCGGTGGTGTAGCGGATGAGCCCCTTCGGGTAGTTCATCTTCTCCATCACCTGGTCGCAGGCATCGATACAGGCTGCACAGCCGATGCACTCGTACTGCATGCCGTTGCGGATGTCGATACCGGTCGGACAGACCTGCACGCAGATACCACAATCCACGCAGTCCCCCTTGGCGACGCTCTTCGGATCCACGCCCTTGCGGCGCGGGCCACGCGGCTCACCCCGCTCCGGGTCGTAGGTGATGATCAGCGTATCCGGGTCGAACATCACCCCCTGGAAGCGGGCGTAGGGGCACATGTACTTGCAGACCTGCTCGCGCATCACGCCGGCAAACAGGTAGGTGAAGCCGCCGTAGAAGAAGATCCAGAAGAGCTCCCACGGCCCGAAGCTGAAGCTGACAGCTTCCTTGAACAGTTCCCGGACCGGGGTGAAATAGCCGACGAAGGTGAAGCCGGTCCACAGGGAGAGCGCACCCCAGGCACCGAACTTGGCGGCCTTGATGCCCAGCTTGCGGGCGCTCATCGGGGATTGGTCCAACTTCATGCGCTGGCTGCGGTTGCCTTCTATCTTCTCCTCGATCCACATGAAGATCTCGGTGTAGACAGTCTGAGGACAGGCATACCCGCACCACAGACGCCCGGCCACCGCAGTGAAGAAGAACAACGAATAGGCACTGATGATCAGCAGGATGGCCAGGAAAAACACGTCCTGAGGCCAGAACACCCAGCCGAAGATGTAGAACTTGCGCTCGACGAGATCGAGCAGAACGGCCTGGCGATCTCCCCAGGGCAACCAGCACAGCCCGTAAAAGATCAGCTGGGTCGCCCAGACGAGGATCCAGCGCCAGGTTGCGAAACGACCGCTTACCGCACGCGGGTAAACTTTCTGCCGTACCGCATAAAGCGTGTCATCCAGTTCCTGACCTGCCTTCGATTGCGAATCGGCGCTCTTCGGGGATTGTGTGTCTGGCTGGGCCATGATTGCCAATTAATAATATTCTAATATTTCACATCAAAAACTCCCCGGGTTTCCCCGGGGAATTGCTGACCTGGAACAAGATTAGTCCCGGACAGGCTTACTTCTGGGCTTCCGCCGGCGCCGCAGCCTTGGAAAGGCTCAGCACATAACCTGCCAGCAAGTGTACCTTGTCTTCACCCAGGAAGGCCTGGAAAGCAGGCATCTGGTTGGTGCGACCCTTGGTCACGGTCTCGATGATCGTGGCTTCGGCCGAACCATACAGCCAGGTCTTGTCGGTCAGGTTGGGGGCGCCCATGGCCGGGGTACCCTTGGCTTCGGGGCCATGGCAGGCCACGCAGTTCTGGGCAAAGATCTCCTTGCCACGCTGGGCGCGCAGGGAGTCATGAGCCAGACCGGACAGGGAACGCACGTAGTTCGCCACGTCCTTCACGCCATCCGCACCAAGAGCCGGACCGAACGGAGGCATCATGCCCATGCGGCCACCCAGGATGGTGGTCTTGATGGTGTCAGGCTCGCCACCATACAGCCAGTCGGAGTCGGTCAGGTTGGGGAAGCCCTTGGCACCCTTGGCATCCGCACCGTGACACTGGGCACAGTAGGTCAGGAACAGGCGCTGGCCCATCGCATTGGCTTCCTTGTCGGCAGCCACGGCGTTGAGGTCCATGCCCTTGTACTTGGCGAAGATCGGGCCGTACTTCTCGGCCGCAGCCTTCTGCTCGGCTTCCCACTGACCAACCGCAGACCAGCCCAGCTTGCCCTGGTTGTTGCCGAAGCCCGGATACATGCTCAGGTAGGTGATCGCGAAGATGATCGTGATCCAGAACATGTACATCCACCAGCGCGGCAGCGGGTTGTTGTACTCCTGCAGGGTTTCGTCCCACACGTGATCGTGCAGGCCGACGGGCCCGGAGGGACGCTTCGTTGTGTTCGAAACCAGCACGAACACGCAGAAACTGATACTCAGGAACACCAGCACCATGACATAGGCGTTCCAGAAACCGCTAACAAAGTCAGCCATTTTTATTTCCTTCCTTGGTTTGCCGGCCCGCGTTGGGAACCGGCAAGTCGTCCTCGCTGAACGGCAGGAGCGCTGCCTCGTCGAACCCCTTTCGCGCGCGACCGCTATACGCCCACAGGGCGATGCCGATGAAGCACACAAACCCAAGGACAGTCAGTGCTGCACGTGCGTCGTTGATATCCACAGTAGCGCTCCCTTTCGTTCGCCGAATCGGTTACTTGTTTTCCGGAGCAGCAGCCGGAGCCGCAGCCTCAGCCGGCGCGGCGGCGGGCGCCTCGGCCGGAGCAGCAGAAACGGCAACCGACGGCTTGCCCGCGTTCAGCGCGGTGCCCAGACCCTGCAGGTAGGCGATGACGGCCTCCAGCTCGGTCTTGCCTTCCAGAGCCTTGCGGGCACCCTGGATCTCCTCGTCAGAGTAAGGAACGCCGACCTTGCGCAGGGCGTTCATCTTGGCCTCGATGTCATCGACCTTGGCCGGGCGGTCAAGCCACGGGAAAGCCGGCATGTTGGACTCGGGAACGACGTCGCGGGGGTTCAGCAGGTGGATGCGATGCCACTGGTCGGAATAACGGCCACCCACGCGGTGCAGATCCGGGCCGGTACGCTTGGAGCCCCACTGGAAGGGGTGGTCATAGACGTACTCGCCGGCCACGGAGTAGTGACCATAACGTTCGGTTTCGGCACGGAACGGGCGGATCATCTGGGAGTGGCAGTTGTAGCAGCCTTCACGGATGTAGATATCGCGACCGACCAGACGAACGGGGTCGTAGGGCTTGAGGCCTTCCACCGGGGTGGTGGTCGACTTCATGTGGAACAGCGGAACGATTTCCACCAGCCCCCCCACGCTCACGGTGAGGAGCGTGAAGACGATCAGCCAGCCGACCTTGCGTTCAATAAAATCGTGTTTCGATTGAGCCATGATTATCTTTTCCTCCCGATCAGGCGTGAGCACCGGCAGGCGCCAGCACCGGAGCTTCATAGGGCTTCTGACCGGCAATGGTCTTCACCATGTTGTAGAACATGATCAGCATGCCGGTCAGGAACAGCACACCGCCGACAACGCGGATGGTCCAGAACGGGTAGCTGGCCTTCACGGACTCAACGAAGGAGTAGGTCAGGGTGCCGTCCGGGTTGGTGGCACGCCACATCAGGCCCTGCATCACGCCAGAGATCCACATGGAGGCGATGTACAGCACGATGCCGATGGTCGCGATCCAGAAGTGGGTGGTGATCAGCTTGGTGGAATACATCTCGGTCTTGCCGTACATGCGCGGGATCAGGTAGTACATCGCGCCGATCGACACCATGGCCACCCAGCCCAGGGCACCGGAGTGCACGTGGCCGACGGTCCAGTCGGTGTAGTGGGACAGTGCGTTGACCGTCTTGATGGACATCATCGGACCTTCGAAGGTCGACATGCCATAGAAGGACAGGGAGGTGATCAGGAACTTCAGGATCGGATCGGTACGCAGCTTATGCCAGGCGCCGGACAGGGTCATGATGCCGTTGATCATGCCACCCCAGGACGGAGCCAGCAGAATCAGGGAGAACACCATACCGATCGACTGGGTCCAGTCGGGCAGCGCGGTGTAGTGCAGGTGGTGCGGGCCCGCCCACATGTAGGTGAAGATCAGCGCCCAGAAGTGCACCACCGACAGGCGGTAGGAATACACCGGACGACCGGCCTGCTTCGGCACGAAGTAGTACATCATGCCCAGGAAGCCTGCGGTCAGGAAGAAGCCCACCGCGTTGTGGCCATACCACCACTGGATCATGGCGTCCTGCACACCGGCGTAGGCGGAGTAGGACTTGGTCAGGGAAACCGGGATCTCGGCGCTATTGACCAGGTGCAGCAAGGCAACGGTCAGGATGAAACCGCCGTAGAACCAGTTCGCCACATAGATGTGGGTGGTCTTGCGGGTCGCGACCGTGCCGAAGAACACGATGGCGTAGGAAACCCAGACGAGGGTGATCAGGATGTCGATCGGCCACTCGAGTTCGGCGTACTCCTTGCCGGAAGTGAAGCCGAGCGGCAGCGAGATGGCCGCCAGCAGGATCACGAGTTGCCAGCCCCAGAAGGTGAAGGCAGCAAGGCCCGGGGCGAACAAGCGGGTGTGACAGGTACGCTGCACACAGTAGTACGACGTTGCAAAGAGTGCACAGCCACCGAACGCAAAGATCACGGCGTTGGTGTGGAGCGGGCGCAGCCGTCCGAAGTGCAGCCATTCGGCAGCGTTCAATTCAGGCCATACGAGCTGTGCTGCGACGATAACGCCGACCAGCATGCCCACGATGCCCCATACCACCGTCATGATGGCGAACTGCCGCACGACTTTATAGTTGTAAGTCTGCGATTGCATTGTGAGTCACCTCATCTAAGAAAAACAAAACCCCCCGACTGCACGATGGCGAACCATCGGCAGGCATCCGCGGAAGGATACGCCGCGACAAGGGCGACATTTTGACACAGATCAACTCGCCTGCGCCCCGTCACAGGCGGGACTCGTTACGGTATGGGGCTCTCCGGGGAGGGCTGCCACAGAGCAAATGCGCGCGCACATGCCAGGCAGAAGCTGCGGGACAACCCGCTTGCCGCGGTGCGGCGGGGAGTCGCGGCAAATTGCCGAAATCACAAGAAATGACAAACGGGCAGACAGGATACCTATTCTGGTATCTTGCCTACCCGTTTTGGGGTATTCTGGAGCGCTGGATGCGGGGCGCCCTCTAATTGACTCCCGGCGGCGCCACGACGGTCAGTGGCCCGACCACAGGCAGGGCGAGAAGTTCGAGCGCCTGCCAGTGGCCCACAAGCTGGGCTGCACAATCCCGCAGCAACCCGTCCAGGCGTGGATCGCCGCTGACAACCCGGAGGTGGGCGATGACCGAGCGCGCCACGGCAGGCGAGCGGCGGGCCGGAAAGCTGGTCATCAGGCTGAGCAGCGCCGCCAGCGCCAGGTCCGGAGTGGTCTCATACACAGGCGGGGACCTCCCCTCCTCCTCACAGCCGAAGCCGTCACAGAGATCGCTCATAGCCGCACCGCGTAGTACTCGACGACGTGCTGAACCTCAATGGGGAACGGCACCTCGTCAGCCTCCGGCACACGGGTCATGGTCGCTGCGCCTGCTTGGCCATTGAAAGCCAGCCACTCCGGCAAGGCCAGGGAAGGTTGCTCAAGGCTTTCCCGCACCATCGGGATCTGCCTCGCCCGCGCGCTCAGGGAGACCGTATCGCCGGGTGCGATGCGGATCGACGGGATGTTCACCACCCGGCCGTTCAAGGTCACGTGCTTGTGACGGATCAATTGGCGGGCCGCCACCGCCGTCGGGGCGAAGCCCGCCCGGAAGACCACGTTGTCCAGCCGCCGCTCCAGCAACTCCAGCAGCTTGCCACCGGTGGGCGACTTGGCTCGCTTGGCCTCACGGAACAGTCGCTGGATCTGGGATTCGGTCAGGCCATAGTTCATGCGCAGCTTCTGCTTTTCCAGCAGCTTCACGCCGAAGTCCGACTTGCGGCGGGCGCGCTGACCATGCTGGCCTGGCGGATAGTCCCGCTCGCCGATGGATTTCCGGGACAAGCCGGGCAACTCGCACCCGAGGGCGCGCATGACCTTCAGACGGGGGCCTGTATATCGGGACATCGTGTGCACATTCCTTTGCAACAAAGTGTTTGAGGGATCACGGCGCCGCCCGGATCAAAACGGGCCGCCGGCCAGGATTCCGGCCAGCAGCAGGCCCAGCACACAGACATTGATCAGCATCGAGCACATCGGGTGACTCCTGAGAACGGAAACCGGATTGCATCCTAGGCGAGACAAATCTAAATGTAAACGATAATGATTTGCATTTAAATATTTTCTCCGTTACATTCCGCTCCTCCGGCAGGCCTGCCTGCCCCTCCCTCTCAACCGCGTCAAGCCAGCCACCACGGGATCACCCGGTCGCCAGCTAGCCAGATGCCCTCTACATCTGGAGATAGCCCGTGTCCGGCCCCCGCCTCCCTTCCTGCTTCAGGAAACGTCACCTTCCCCTCCTCGTCAGCGCAGCGCTTGCCGGAAACCCTTGCCTGGCCACCCCGGCCGACGCGGATCCGACCCTCTCCCGGGTCGTGGTCTCGGCCACTCGTACAGAAACGGCCGCCGATGCGGTCCCCACGACGATCACCGCGCTCTCTCAGGAGAACCTGACCCGGCGCATGCCCCATGACGAAGCTGCCCTCTTTGCGGACGAACCCGACGTGGTCGTCGCCCGGGATCTACGCCGCTTTGGCGCTGGCTCGGTGAACATCCGTGGCATCGAGGGCAACCGTGTGCTCCAGCAGGTGGACGGGGTCCGCCTGCCCGACTATTACAGCGGCGGCGGCCCCTCCAATGCCACCACCTCCAGCTCGGACAGTCCGGAGTTCGACTTTCTCAAGCGGGTCGAGGTGCTGCGCGGCCCGGCCTCCAGCCTGTATGGCTCAGATGCCCTCGGCGGCGTGGTCAGCTACCTCACCCTGGATCCCCGCGACATTCTTGGCGACCGGGAGGTCGCCGTGCGCTACAAAGGCACCTGGCGCGGCGCCGACGGCAGCGTCCAGAACACCGCCTATTTCGCCGGCGGCAACCAACAGGTCGAGGCCCTGCTGGCCCTCACCCGCCGCAGCGGAAACGAGCTCGACAACCGGGGCGACATCGGCGGCAGCAGTGCCGGCCGGGAGCAGCCCAATCCCCAGGAGAACAGCTCCCGCGGCACCCTCGCCCGCCTCGTCGTGAAACCCGCCAGCGGTCACCGCCTGCGCTTCACCTACGAAGACCGCCACCAGCAGGCCGACAGCGAGCTGCTTCGCCTGGCCACCTCCCTACCCCGCGTCACCGCGGCAAACGGCAGCGAGGACGCCCGCCGTGAGCGGATCTCCTTCGACTGGGAATGGAAGCCCGTGGCGGGCTTCATCGATCGGCTCCTCCTCAGCGCCTACCACCAGAACGCCGCCAACCACACCAACACCCTGCAGACCCGCAGCACCACCACCGCGACCTGCTCCGGGACCACCCGGGGCAGCAACACCTGCCTGATCGACATGAACTTCAACTTCCGGCAGCAGACCACCGGTGCCAGCCTGCAACTGGAAAAAGGCCTGCTCACCGGCCCGCTTGAGCACGTCCTGGTCCTCGGTGCCGACTGGCGGCGCCACCAGCTCGACGAGATCCGCGACTACCTGATCACCAACCAGACCACCGGCACCGTCGGCAAGAGCCTCGCCGGCGACACCTACCCACTGCGTGACTTCGCCCCCGGCGAATCCACCAGCCTCGGCCTGTTTGCCCAGGACGAAATCGGCATCGGCCGGCTCACCGTCACCCCCGGCCTGCGTCTCGACAGCGTCAAGCTGCGCGCCGACCCGCTGGCCAAGACCATTGGCGGCCAGGCCTTCAGCGCCGCCGGCCAGGACCACTCCGCCGCCTCGCCCAAGCTCGCCGCCATCTGGCGCCACAGTCCGGTCCTGTCCTTCTATGGCCAGGTGGTCCGCGGCTTCCGGGCCCCCAATTACGAAGAGGTGAACGGCCTCTTCTACAACGCCGCCCAGAACTACGCGAGCCTGCCCAACCCCGATCTCAAGCCCGAGACCAGCACCGGCATCGAGGTCGGCAGCCGCTTCAAGCTGGCCGGTGGCGACGTGCACCTGGCGCTGTACCACAACAAATACAGCAACTTCATCAGCAACGAACTGATCTGCGCCACCCCCTCCGGCACCAGCCAGCCGGCCTGCCTGGGGAATGCCGTACGCTCGGTTTACCAATCCATCAACCTCGCCAGCGTCCGCATCCGCGGTGCTGAACTGCGCGGCAACTGGGCCCTGCCCGGTGGCTTCCGCAGCGCAGGCGCCATTGCCTGGGCCCAGGGCGATGTCACCTCCGCTGACCAACCGCTCAACAGCGTCGACCCGGCCCGCCTCTACCTCAACCTGGGCTGGGATGGCAGCGTCGCCGGCCGGCCCCTGGCCCTTGATGGCCGCCTGCGCGCAGCCCGCAAGAAGGACCGGGTCGACACCTCGGAGGTGGATTACTTCCACAGCCCCGGCTACGCCGTGGTGGATCTGTCCGCCAGCCTGCAGATCCACCCCAAAGCCCGCCTCAACGTGGCCCTCAACAACCTCTTCGACAAAAAGTACTGGCTGTGGAGCGATATCCGGCAGGTCGGCCTCGCCACCACCGATGCCGGTCCGGCCTTTTTCACCCAGCCGGGCCGTAACCTCGCCGCATCCCTGCAGGTGGACTTCTGAACATGCAGCGCCTGGCCCACGCCCTCGGGCGCCTGCCCACCCTGCTGGCCCTGCCGCTGCTGTGCCTGCTGCTGCTCACCGGCAGCGGGCCAGCGACAGCCGGCCGGATCCTGATCATCAGCACCTCGCCGATCCAACCCGGCAAGTTCCTCAAGCTGGCGGACAGCGCCCGGAACCATGGTCTGCACCTTGACGCCCGCTTCGCCGAGAAGCTGGCGCCGGAGACCGGCCCGGAGCTGTTCCGGGGCTATGACCTGGTGCTCTTCGACACGCCCCGGGACCACCTCCAGGCCTTCGTCGAGGCCCGCCTGACGGGGGCGCTCCCCGGCCTCAAGGGCCCGGCCCTGTGGCTGCATGACAACCAGCCGCGCTGGCAGGGCCTGCCGGATGCGCTGGCCCGGCGCCTGCACACCTACTACATCAACGGCGGCCGGCTCAACTTCGATGCCTTCCTGGCCACGCTGGCCGCCCATCTCGACGGCAAGCCGGCCGGCGGCATCCGGGACCCCATCGTCTTTCCCAAAAGCGGCCTCTACCACCCGGACTACCCCGGCCTGGTCTTCGCCGAGCCCGCAGCCTATCTGCGCTGGAAGACCGGCTCCGATCATCCCGCCGCACCCATCATCGCCATCGCCCTGCATCAGCAATACATCGCGGCCGAGCAGACGGCCTTCATCGACGACCTGATCCGCCGTATCGAGAAGGGCGGCGCCGTGCCCCTGCCCTTCTACAGCCCGGTGATGGATCCGGACGCGATCCAGCGCATGGTCCGCATCGGAGACCGAACCCTCCCCCGCGTCCTGATCAACACCCAGATCATGCTCAACCCGGAGGGGCGGCGCGCCGAGTTCGCCGAACTGGGCATCCCGGTCGTCCAGGCCATGCCCTACCGCAAGGGCGACGAGGCCGCCTGGGCTGCCGATCCCCAGGGGGTCGCCCTGATGGACGTACCCTTCTACCTGGCGCAGGCCGAGTACGCCGGCGTGGTGGATATCCAGATCGCCGCGGCCACCCGCAAGTCCGACGACCAGATCGCCCCCATCGCCGGCCAGGCCGATGCCATCGTGGGCAAGACCCTGCGCCTCGCCCGCCTGCAGACCCTGCCCAACGCCGACAAACGGGTGACGCTGTTCTTCTGGAACTATCCGCCGGGCGAGAAGAACCTCTCAGCCTCATTCATGAACCTGCCGCGCAGCCTGGTGGGCACCCTCGCCGCCCTCAAGGCCCACGGCTACACCACCGAGACCCCGGGCGAGACCGAGCTCACCTTGTCCCTGCAACGTCTTCTGGCGCCCTACTACCAGCCTGCCGACGACCTGCGGGAGCTGGAGTCGCTGCTGCGCGACGGACTCGCCGAACGGCTATCCGTCGCCACCTACCGGCGCTGGCTGAAGGGCCTGCCGGAAGGCGTCCGGCAGCAGCTGCAGGCCCGCTGGGGCGAGCCCGAACGCTCCTCCATGGTCATCCGCCAGAACGGCGAAGCCTGGTTCGTGATCCCCCGCCTCAAGCTGGGCCACCTCTCCCTGCTGCCGCAGCCGCCCCGTGGAGAACGCTGGGAAGACAAGGAAAAGGCCCTCTACCACTCCACCAGCGCCGCCCCCTCCCACTTCTACCTGGCCGCCTACCTGTGGGCCCGGGAGCAGGCCCGCAGCGACGCCTTCATCCACTACGGCACCCACGGCAGCCAGGAATGGCTGCCCGGCAAGGAGCGCGGCCTGTCGGTGAACGACTTCCCGATGCTCGCGGTGGGGGACGTACCGGTGCTCTACCCCTACATCGTGGACAACATCGGTGAAGCCACCCAGGCCAAACGCCGCGGCCGCGCCACCATCATCAGCCACCAGACGCCCCCCTTCGCCCCGGCCGGCCTGCATGCCGCACTGACCCGCATCCACGACCAACTCCACGCCTGGCTGGCCCAGGACGACGGCGCCGTGAAGGACAAGATCCGCGCCGAGTTCCTGGCCGCCGTGCGCAAGGAGCGCATCGACCAGGACCTCGGCTGGAGCGATGCCCGCATCCGCGCCGATTTCCCCGCTTTCGTCGCCGAGGTTCACGACCACCTCCACGAACTCGCCCGCAGCGCCCAACCCATGGGCCTGCACACCTTCGGCCAGGGTGCCGGTGACGAATGGCGTATTGCCACCGTGCTGATGATGGCCGGCAAGGCCTTCTGGGAAGGCGTTGCCGACCCGGGCGAGGAGGCGGACGAAATGCTGGTCGGCGATTACACCCGGCTCAAGCAGAGCACGCCCTACCGCCGCTTGGCCGACCTCGTGCACGGGCGCCTCGATCCGGCTGACCTCCCCCCGGCCGCCCGCGCCGCCGCCGAGCAGGCCCGCGTGTGGTACGCCGCCCTCGACGCGGCCCCCGAGATGGCTGCCCTGCTGGCCGGCCTGGAGGGACGCCACATCCCCACCAGCTACGGCGGCGACCCGATCAAGAACCCGGAGGCCCTGCCCACCGGCCGCAACCTGTATGGTTTCGACCCATCCCGGGTGCCCACCCAGGCTGCTTGGGAAGCCGGCCGCGAGGCCTTCGACCAGCTCCTCGCCACCCACCGCAGCAAGACCGGGAAGACCCCGCAGAAGCTCACCTTCACCTTGTGGTCGGTGGAAACCATGCGCCACTTCGGCCTGCTCGAAGCCCAGGCCCTGTGGGCCCTCGGTGTCGAGCCGGTGTGGGACGCAGGGGGCCGGGTCAGCGACGTGCGCCTGGTGCCCCGCGCCGCCCTCGGCCGCCCGCGGGTGGACGTCGTGCTTTCTGCCACCGGCCTGTACCGGGACCACTTCCCCAACGTGATGCGCCTGCTCGCCAAGGCCGCCCGGCTGGCCGCCGAGGCGGGCGACGAAGCCGACAACCCCGTGGCCGCCAACAGCCGCCGCATCGCCGCAGACCTCAAGGCCAAGGGCTGGAGCGAGGGCCAGGCCCTCAACGCAGCGCAGACCCGCATCTTCTCGTCCGAATCGGGCCGCTACGGCACAGGCCTGGACGACGCCGCCCTCGCCACCGACACCTGGAAGGGCAAGGCCGAGGGCGACCGCAAGCTGGCCAGCCTGTACCTGTCGCGCATGCAGTTCGGCTACGGGCCTGACGAAGACAGCTGGGGCCAACCCGGCGCCCGCGGCGAGAACCTCTACGCCACCCACCTCAAGGGCACCGAAGGCGCCGTGCTGTCGCGTACCTCCAACCTCTACGGCATGCTCACCACAGATGACCCCTTCCAGTACCTGGGCGGCATCGCCCTGGCGGTCCGTCACCTCGACGGCAAGGCACCGGAACTCTACATCTCCAACCTGCGCGGCCAGGGGGGTGGCAAGGTCGAAGGCGCCGCCGGCTTCCTGGCCAAGGAGTTGGCCACCCGCAATTTCCACCCAGGCTACATCCAGGGGCTCATGCGCGAAGGCTACGCCGGCACCCTGCAGGTACTGGACGGCATCAACAACTTCTCCGGCTGGCAGGCCGTGGCCCGCGAGATCGTCCGCGACGATCAGTGGCAAGAATTCGTGGACGTCTACGTGCGGGACAAGCATCGCCTCGGCCTGCGCGAGTGGTTCGAGCGCAACAACCCTCACGCCCTCGCCCAGAGCATCGAACGGATGCTGGAAGCCGCTCGCCAAGGCTACTGGCAGGCCGACAAGGCAACCCTCGACGAACTCAAGGCCCGCTACCGGGATCTCGCCACCCGCCACCAGGTGAAGACCGACAACGCCGCCCTGCAGCGCTTCGCAGGCTTTGGCGAGGTGATCGCCCCGCCGGCCGCCACGCCGGCCAAGGCCTCCCCGCCGCAGGCCGAGGCGGCCCCGCAACAGCCCGCCGAAACGCA
>JAFLDU010000011.1 GCA_017309145.1 Zoogloea sp.
AAGGGGCGAGCGCACCAGCGCCGACTCCATGAGCGCTATCGATTTGCGCCAGCCCGCCCGGGCGCTCAGCCGCTCCGATCGCCACCGCCGCGGTGGTCCCCGCTAGCAAGGTGGCGGTCCCGCCTGCTGCCGGTGCGCCCGTGCCTGCGCCCGTCGCGGCAACAGCCCCTGTGTCCGCCCCGGACAGTGGCGTCCTGGTGGCCGGCAACACGACCTACCGGGGGGCTTTCGCGATCGTTTCCGAAACCGGGGAGGTGAGTGGCACCGGTACGGTCGAATGGGCCAACGGCGAGCGTTTCCGTGGCTCGCTTGTGAAGGGCAAACGCCAGGGCAAGGGGCGCTTCGAGTGGACCAACGGGCAGTGGTACGAAGGGGATTGGGTCAATGATCGGGCGGTCGGCGTGGGCGTGCTCCAGTTTGCCGGCGGCAACCGCTATGAGGGGGCTGTGCAGGATGGAGAGCCCTCAGGCCGCGGCGTGCTGGTCTTTGCCAGCGGCGACCGCTATGCCGGTGAGTTCCTGCGCGGGGCCTTCCATGGCCAGGGCAGCTACGCCTGGAAGAACGGCAACCGCTACGAAGGCGCCTGGGTGATGGGCAAGAAACACGGCCAGGGACGCTTCTACTGGGCCAGCGGGGAGGCCTGGGAGGGAGAGTTCCGTGACGATCTGAAGACCGATGTCGGCCGTGAGATCACGGCTTCCCGCTGAGATGCCGACGGGCGGCCAGGGGCTCCGTCCGCGGCGGGAGGTGCAGGGGCTGGTGCAGAGGGTCAGACCCACTGCCGGCGCCGCTCCATCAGCTTCCAGATCAGCGGGGTGAGGATCAGCTGCATTGCCAGGTCGAGCTTGCCGCCGGGTACCACGATGGTGTTGGCGCGGCTCATGAAGCTGTCGTGGATCATGCGCAGCAGGTAGGGGAAGTCCACCCCGCGGGGGTCACGGAAGCGGATGATCACCATGGATTCATCGGCGGTGGGGATGTCCCGGGCGATGAAGGGGTTGGAGGTGTCCACCATGGGCACCCGCTGGAAGTTGATGTGGGTGTGCGAGAACTGCGGGACGATGTAGTGCACGTAGTCGTGCATGCGCCGCAGGATGGTCTCCTGCACCGCCTCGAGGGAGTAGCCGCGGGTCTTGGTGTCCCGATGGATCTTCTGGATCCATTCCAGGTTGGTGATGGGGACCACCCCGATCAGCAGGTCGGCGTGACGACAGGTGTTCACCTTGTCGGTGATCACTGCGCCGTGCAGACCTTCGTAGAACAGGCAGTCGGTGTCCGGGGGGAGCTGTTCCCAGGGGGTGAAGTCGCCCTGGCGCAGCCCACGGCGGGCGGCCTCCTCGGCGCTGTGCAGGTAGTAGCGGCGCTGACCGCCACCGGACTCGCCATACGTACGGAACAACTGCTCCAGTTCTTCGAGCAGGTTGGACTCCGGTCCGAAGTGGCTGATCCCGCGCTGGCCCTGGCTCTCGGCCTCGATGATGAGGCGGCGGATCTCCTCCCGCGTGTAGCGGTGGAAGCTGTCGCCTTCGATGACCGCGGCGTTGACCTTCTCGCGCCAGAAAATGCCTTCAAAGGTGTGCTTCACCGTGGTGGTGCCGGCGCCGGAGGAGCCCGTTACCACGATGATGGGGTGCTTCATGGACATGACTGCTTCCCGAAAGTGAGTAGTTTTGGAACAGGCCACGTCCATGGACTGTTCCAAAAGCACTCGATCGCGGGCCGTCGGGTCTGTTTGCGGTACTTACCCTGGCAAGAAGCGGGCCGGCTGAAGGGCCCGCCTGGGGTCTTCCCGCTACAGGTGGCGTTCAGGCGTGGGCATGCAGCCAAGTCCGCCACTGTTCGAAAAGTGCCGGGCTGGCGGCGGCGATCACCGAGCGCTTGATGGCCGGCCCGGCGGTGAGCGGGGTGCCGCCGAGGGTGCTGTAGCTGCCGCCCGCCTCCTCGAGGATCAGGCGTCCTGCCGCGTAGTCCCACAGCATCTGCCCGCCGTGGAGGTACACATCGAGGCGTCCGGCTGCCACGTAGCACCATTCCAGGGCGCTGGAGCCGAAGTTGCGCTGCGAGTAGTAGGGGGGGCGCACCGCCAGCTCGTCGCCGAGGTGATGGCTGATGCGCTTGAAGTCCACGCCGGCGACGGCATCCTTCAGGCGTTCGGTGGGCTGGCGCATGGGCAGGGGAATTCCGTTGAGCCAGGCGCCGGCACCGCGACCCGCGTAGAAGGCTTCATCGGTCACCGGGTTGTACACCACGCCGATCTGGGTCTTGTGATTGACCAGGTAGGCCACGGCCACGCCGAAGAAGGGGATGCCGTTGGCGAAATTGGTGGTGCCGTCGATGGGGTCGATGACCCACAGGCCGCTGATGCCCTCATGCCACACTCGGCCCTGCTCTTCGGGTGTCATCTCCTCGCCGAGCACCGGTGCCATGATCAGCTGTGGCAGGCACTCCATCAGGGCGGCCTGGGAGGCCAGGTCGGCCTCGGTGAGCACGCTGCCGTCGGCCTTCTGCTCGCGCACGGCGCGCAGGTAACGGGGCAGGATGGTTTCACGGGCCATGTTGCGGACCGTGTCTGCCAGGGTGCGGGCATGTTCGAGGCGCTGGGCGCTGGTCATGGTCGTCGGCGCAATAGAGGCTGTGGCCTGTCGGCGGGGCGGGGGGATGGCTGGCCGGGCAGGCGGGTTGTGTTGCGGACCCGTGGAGTCACGCGGTTTTGGCGATAATAGCATGATGACTCCACGCTTCTTCTGCCCCGAGGGGCTTGTCCCCGATAGTGATTTCCTCCTGCCGCAGGCGGTGGCCCACCACGCCGAGAGGGTCCTGCGTCTGTCCGTCGGCGATGCGCTCGTGCTCTTCGATGGCTTGGGCGGGGAGTGTGCCGGCACCTTGCTGGCGGTGGGGCGCCAGGCCATGGCCCGGCTCGGGCCGCGTGAGCCGGTCGAGCGCGAGTCGCCGCTGCAGGTGAGCCTGGTGCAGGCCCTGGCCAGTGGCGACAAGATGGACTGGGTCGTGCAGAAGGCCGTCGAACTGGGCGCGGTGGGCATCCAGCCGGTGGCGGCGGAGCGCTCGGTGCTCAAATTGTCCGGTGATCGTGCGGCCAAGCGGGTTGCTCACTGGCAGCAGATCGCGGTGGCGGCCTGCGAGCAGTCGGGGCGCAACCGCGTGCCGAAGGTCGCTGAGGTGATGAGCCTCGAGCGCTACCTGGCGCAGCCTGCCGGAGGCGTGCGCTTCGTGCTGGCCCCGGGCGCGGAGGGAGCGTTGGTGCGCAAGCCCCGGCCCGTCGGACCGGTGACGGTGCTGATCGGTCCGGAGGGCGGTTGGTCGCCGGCCGAGCTGGCCCTGGCGGCCCGCGCCGGCTGCGAACCGTTGGCGCTCGGCCCCCGGGTGTTGCGCACCGAGACGGCAGGGTTGGCGGTGCTGTCGGCCTTGCAGGCCGTGTGGGGTGATTTCCCTGGAGATGAGCATGTTTGAATCCGCAGAGCTGGGCCACCGTCTGTCCAAGGCCGACTACGCCACCATCGAGCCCGAGCTGCGCACCGCGCTGCTGGAGGCCCAGTTCCGCCTGCTCGAGAGCAAGGCCTTTGCCACGGTGATCCTGATCAACGGGATCGACGGCGCCGGGCGTGGCGAGACGGTGAATCTCCTGCACGAGTGGATGGATCCGCGCCACATGCAGGTCCATGCTTTCGACAACCCCTCCGAGGAAGAGCGGGAGCGCCCCTTCATGTGGCGCTTCTGGCGGGCGCTGCCGCCCCGGGGCAAGATCGGCGTGCTGTTCGGCAACTGGTATTCCGAGCCCCTCGGCGAACGGGCTCAGGGGCGTATCAAAAAGGCCCGGCTGGACCAGCGTCTGTCCGAGTTCAATCGTTTCGAGGCCATGCTGGCGGCGGAAGGCGTGCTGCTGGTCAAGTTCTGGTTCCACCTTTCGCGGGACGGGCAGAAGAAGCGTCTGAAGGCCCTGGAGGCCAATCCGGACACCCGCTGGCGGGTGCGCGAGAGCGACTGGCTGGTCTACAAGGAGTACGAACGCTACCGGGAGGTGGCCGAGCACATGCTGCGGCGGACCAGCACCGGCATTGCGCCGTGGGTCATCGTCGATGGGTCTGACCCCCAGTTCCGGGCGGTCAAGGTCGGGCGCACCCTGCTGGATGGCCTGCAGCGCAAGCTGGAGGCCTGCGCAAAGGGTTTCCGCACCCGCCAGACCGCGCCCCCGCTGGCGCCGTCGGTGGATCAGCGCAACCTGCTCAATGCGCTGGTGCTGCAGCAGCCGATGGACAAGAAGGCCTACGACAAGCAACTCGAGCGTCTGCAGGGACGCCTGGCGCTGGCGGTGCGTAGCGAGGCCTTCGCCCGGCGCAGTCTGGTGCTGGTCTTCGAGGGCATGGATGCGGCTGGCAAGGGGGGCGCCATCCGGCGTGTCACCCAGGCCCTGGATACCCGTCAGTACCAGGTGATCCCCATTGCGGCCCCCTCCGACGAGGAGCGGGCCCAGCCCTACCTGTGGCGTTTCTGGCGGCGGATCCCGCGGGAGGGCAAGGTGGCGATCTTTGACCGCTCCTGGTACGGCCGGGTGCTGGTCGAGCGGGTCGAGGGCTTTTGCTCGGAGGCCGACTGGATGCGCGCGTACGCGGAAATCAACGATTTTGAGGACCAGCTGGTCTCGGCGGGCGCGGTAGTGGTGAAGTTCTGGCTCTCGGTGAGCCCGGAGGAGCAGCTGAAGCGCTTCCACGACCGGGAGGCGGAGGCCTTCAAGCGCTACAAGATCACCGAAGAAGACTGGCGTAACCGGGAAAAGTGGCCATTGTACGAACCGGCCGTCTGCGACATGATCGACAGGACGAGCACCGAGAATGCGGGGTGGACCCTGGTGGAGGCCGACAACAAGTACTTCGCCCGGGTCAAGATCCTGACCACCCTGGTGGATCGGCTCGAGGCGGCGCTGGCGAGTTGAAGCGCATTGCCGATGCGCTTATAGCCCTAGAATGCGTTTTCCTACTTGATATCCGGACTTCGACCGAACGTGAATCAACCTGACATCCTGCCTGCCGAACAGCTCGCCCAGCGCTTTGTGGCCTGGGTGCGGGCGGCTGCCCCGTACATCCATGCCTTCCGGGGCAAGACCTTTGTGCTCGGCTTCGGTGGCGAAGTGGCGGCAGGGCAGCTTGCCCAGGCCCTGGCTTACGACTGCAACCTGCTGGCTGCCCTGGGGGTCCGCCTGGTGCTGGTGCATGGCGCAAGGCCGCAGATCGAGGCCGAGCTGGCCCGTCGCGGCCTGGAGCCGCGCTACTACAAGGGGCTGCGGGTCACCGACGCGGCAGCGCTCGAATGTGTCAAGGCCGCCATGGCCGTCACCCGTATCGAGGTGGAAGCGCAGTTGTCCCAGGGCTTGCCGAACACCCCGATGGCGGGCAGCTTCATGCGGGTGACCGGGGGCAACTTCATCACCGCCAAGCCGGTGGGGGTGGTGGATGGCATCGATTACGGCTTCACCGGTGCGGTGCGCAAGGTGATTGCCGAGGAGATCGCCGCCGACCTGGACCAGCAGAACGTGGTGCTGATGTCGCCTCTGGGCGTCTCGCCGGCCGGCGAGATCTTCAACATGAGCATGGAGGCGGTCGCCGAGGCCGTCGCCATTGCCCTCAAGGCCGAAAAGCTGATCTACCTGTGCGATGCACCTGGCCTGCTCGACCGGAAGGGTGCCCTCATCGAGGCCATCACCGCCGATGATGCCGAGGCGATGTTGAAGGCCGGGGAAGGGCTGACCGAAGACCTCGACCTGTATCTGCCCTGCGCCATCCGGGCTGTGCGCCAGGGGGTCGGGCGGGCGCACCTGATCGACCGGGACAAGGATGGCGGGCTGCTGCTCGAGTTCTTCACCCCCCAGGGGGTCGGCACGGTCCTGACCCGTGATCCGCTGTTCCGCCTGCGTGAGGCGACCATCGAGGACGTCGGGGCGCTGGGCAGCGTGATCGCCCCGATGGAGGCCGACGGAACCCTGGTGCGCCGCAGCCGCGAGCGCCTGGAGGCCGAGATCGAGCGTTTCACGGTGGTAGAGTACGACGGCGTGCTGGTCGGCTGCGCCGCGCTGTATCCCTTCATCGACGAGCGGGCTGCTGAGATGGCCTGTGTGGCGGTGGTGCCGCAGCATCGCCGGGCCGGTCTTGGTGAGATGTTGTTGAATCGCATCGAAAGCCGTTCCCGGGCGTTGGGTGTAGAGCGCCTGTTCGTGCTGACGACGCGTACCGCAGACTGGTTCCGCGAGCGGGGCTTCCGGGAGGCGCCGCCCGAGGAGCTGCCCCGGCAGAAGCGCGAGATGTACGATGTGAGCCGGCGTTCGAAGGTATTCATGAAGACACTGTGAAAGCCCTTCAGATCATTCCTCCTTCCCGCCTGGGGGCGGCGCTGGTGCTCTCCATGGCCGCTCCGGCCTGGGCAGCCCTGCCGGAGAGCATGGCCTCCCCGGAGGTCACTGTCGTCGCCGGGCTGGCGACGATGCTAGGCCTGGCCGGTGGGGGCTACCTGCTGGCCTTGCGTCGCGAACTGGCCAGCCTGCGCGGCCGCGCCCGGGATGTGCCGGTGCGGCCTCAGGTGATCGAACTCGATCACTCGCAGGATGACCGTATCCGCTACTTCCAGCGGGCCGAGGCGGCCGATGGCATTGAGGGCTGGAGCGATCAGGATGGGCGTTTCTTCCATGTGAGCCATGCGGTCGAGTTGGTGACGGGTTACACCTGCGAGGAGGTGCTGGCCGGTGGGCTGATCGACACCCTTGTCTACGACCGGGATCAGCGTTATTGCCGAGAGCTGGTGCAGCGTGTCATGCAGGGCGGCATGCCGGCCCAGTGCGAGGTCCGGGTCATCACCCGTGGCGGAGGGCAGATCTGGATGGCCTGCCGCCTGCTGCCGATCCGCAATGACGCCGAACGCCTGCTCGGTCTGCGCCTGTCGATGACCGACATCCAGGCCCGCAAGGAGGCCGAATACAAGCTCCTCGAGACCGTCGCTGCGCTGCGCCGGGCCCAGGCCCTGTCCGAGCATTACCTGCGTCGCAGCAATGAAGAGCGCTCCCGTCTTTCGGCGCTCCTCGACGTGGTCCGCATGGGCATCCTGTTCATGGACAACGATCGGCGGGTGGTTTATTGCAACCGGGCCTTCTACGAGATCTGGGGGCTTCCCGCCGGCGAGGCCTTTGTCGGCGTGCGCGACGTGGTGCTTCAGAAGCGGGTCAGCCAGCAGCTGGTGGACCCGGCCGGCTACCTCCAGCATGTGGCCAGCGTCCTGCAGCTGAGCGAACCCAGCGAGGCGGTCGAACTACGCTTCCAGGATGGGCAGGTGGTGCGCGAGTTCTCGCGGATCGTCCCGGGCCCCGAAGACGAGGGGACGATCGGGCGTATCTGGGTCTTCGAGGACGTCACCGAGCAGTTGCGGGTGGCCGACCAACTCATGCGCCTGGCCGAGCGGGATCCGCTGACCAGCCTGTTCAACCGCCGGCGTTTTCACGAGGAGCTCGAGCGCATGCTGGCGGACGGGCGCCGCCAGGGTGAATCCGTGGGTCTGCTGGCCATCGATCTGGATGGTTTCAAGCCGGTCAATGACCGCTACGGTCATCAGGCCGGGGACGAGGTGCTGGTACGTCTGGCCAGCGACGTCGGTGCGGTGATCCGGCGCAACGAGATGTTCTTCCGGCTGGGGGGGGACGAGTTCGCCATCCTGGTGCCCTCAGCGGGGTCCCAGGAGCTGGCGGAACTGGCGCGTCGGGTGGCCGCGAGCATTGCCGGGTTGCGCTTCACCTTCGACGGGGAAGTGGTGTCGGTCACCGCCAGCATCGGCATTGCCCTGGGGCCGCGTCACGAGAACGACAGCGAGCGGCTGATCGGCGCGGCCGACCGGGCCATGTATCTCGCCAAGGCGATGGGTGGGAATTGCTGGGAGTTTGCGCGGGATGCGGGCGGTACGGAACTGGATCGGACTCCGCCGGCAGGCTAGAATCCCGCCATGTTCCGGAGCGGCGCCGCTGGTCCGGATTCCCAACTTCAGAGGTGATACATGGCACGGATGGTCAATTGCGTGAAGCTCGGTCGTGAGGCCGAAGGTCTGGATTTTCCGCCCCTCCCCGGCGAGCTCGGCAAGAAGGTGTTCGAGAACGTCTCGAAGGAAGGCTGGCAGCAGTGGGTCAAGCACCAGACCATGCTGATCAACGAAAACCGCCTGAACCTGATGGATGCGCGGGCCCGCAAGTATCTGTCGGAGCAGATGGATCGCTACTTCTTCGGCGGCGGTGCGGACCAGATCGGTGGCTACGTCCCGCCCCAATCCTGATCGCGCAGCGCGTCCTGCTTCAGGATGTGGAAGGCTCCGTCTCCGACGGGGCCTTTTTCACGCCCGCCGGCATCGGGATGCCTTGCTCCAGGCTGTACAGCCAGGCCAGCAGTTCTGCGACGGCCACATACAGCTCCGGCGGGATGCGGGCGTCCAGGTCCACCTGCATCAGCAGGGCCACCAGCTCGGGTGATTCGTGGACGTATACACCTGCCTCGCGGGCCCGGGAGATGATCTCCGATGCGATCAACCCGCGCCCCTTGGCGACGACGGTCGGCGCCGCGTTGGCTGCGTTGTAGGCCAAGGCGACCGCTTCGGCCCGTGGCTCGGCGGGGCGCTCAGGGCTGTTCATCGGGCACCTTCAACTCGGCCACCAGACCGGTCAGCGGTACATTGGCTGCGGCCAGTGCGTCGGCCAGGCGCGGCTGCCCGGCTTCGAGCAGGGCACGGCTGCCGGCCTCGCTGGTGATGAGCCGCACGGCCACGCCTGCCGGGGTCAGGTGCAGGCGTGCTTCGATCCCGCCCAGGCCCGGCAGGGTCAGGCGCAGGGTGGTGTTCCAGTAGGGTTCAGGATTGCCGTCTTCGCTGCTCTCGCGACCTTCCGGGTCCTCGATCTCCCATTCCATCATCTGACCGGGCCAGACCTGGCCCTGCCAGGCGACCTGGTGGGTGGCGAGGGTGTCGAGCTGCTGGTGCACGAGGGGCACGAGGCGTTCCGCGACGGGTTGGGTGTCACCCTTGAGTGGCGCAGCACCACTTGCCATGGTGGTGGCCGCTTCGCTGGCTTCGCCGCGGGCGGCCGCCGTGGTGAGCGGTGGCAGGTTGCTGCCGCGGCCGGCGTCGGCCTCCCGGGGGGCGTGGGGGGCTTCCCGGCCCTGGGGTTCGCGGAGCAGGGTGGCGGTGTCGATCTGCCCGGCCAGCCAGCGGGCCTGGTGGGATTCGTAGAACAGGCCGCTGCCGCTGACCGCGCTGCCCAGCTTGCCGGCCAACTGGTTGATGGCCTCCTGGTTGCCCGGTGGAGCGCCGACCAGGGGCTGACCTTCGCTCAGCTTGGCGGTGCCTGCTGGCGGCTGGCCTGTGAGCAGGAAGCTGATCAGCTTGCCGGTCTGGCTGAGGGCTGGTTTGTCACCCGGTGCAGGCTGAGGATTGGCCAGCTGGGCGAAGACCGCCCGGGGCGTGACATGACTGACGATGAGTTCGAGGGTGTCGCCCGATTTGACTGCCTGGGGCAGGGACAACACCACCTCGCGGCCGTTCACCCGTCCCTGGTAGGTGTTGTCCTGGTTGTCCCGGTGGAGCGTGGCGATGATGCGCTCGCCGGGCGTGAAATCCGGAAGCCGGGAGGAGATGGCCCTCACCCGGTTGAGCGGCGAAACAGTCGGTTCTGTCGAGAAGAAACTCGCCTCGGTAAGCATCCGCAGGCGGGAGGCGAGGTCGCTGGGAATCATGGCGTTTCGCCCGCCTGCGTGCAGGAGGTTCAGCTGGCGTCGGGGTCGCCGTACGCTGAGCGGATGTTGCGGGCGCGTGTTCCGCCGGACAGTAGTTGGCGCACGTTGTCCATCCAGGGCTCGGTATGGACGCGGACTTCCTTGTCGTCATCGAGAATGCGACGGATCAGCGCCATCTTCTTCTTGCGTTCTTCCTCCGACATCTGTCTGGGTCGGCCGGGGAAGCCCAGTGCTTCTTCGACGCCGAGGCGGTCGCGCAGGGAGGCCACCTGGCGCTCGAGCCGGGTCAGTCTGTCCCAGTCATTGGCGCGGGCGGCATCCACCATCTCGGTGGAGTAGTTGCTCATCTGTTCCAGAAGGGCGAGGGAGCTCATGCAGTATCTCCGGGCTTTCTTAGCGGTGGACCTGGTCGGACGTGCCGATCTCTTCCCAGGCGCCTTTCAAATCATTCAGCAATCGGGTGACTTCGTCCAGTGCCGGCTGGCTGTTGTGCAGATTCGCGTACACCAGGCGCTGGGTCATATAGTCATACAGGGCACCTAGGCGTTCAGCCAGTTCACCGCCCGCTTCGTAGTCGAGGCTGACCTTGAGGCCGTTGGTGATGATTTCGATGGCCTGCGAGATGGCCTTCCCCTTGGTGGGGACGTCCTTGATCTCCAGAGCGCTGCTGGCCTTGCCGATCTGTAGCAGGGCGCCCTCGAAAAGCATCAGGATGAGTTTGTGGGGGTCGGCCGTCGTGACGCCCGTTTCCACGCCGATTTCGGCATACATGGTGGCGGAACGACGACTCGCCAGGCCAAACGACATCATGTTCTCCTGGGGTTAGAGGCTGCTGAGCAGCGACAGCTGCTGGCTGAGATAGCTGCTGGTTGTGCTCATGCTGGCCATGGAGGTGTCCAGGGCCGTGAACTGGGCCCGGTAATTTTTTTCGATTGCGGTCAGGCGGTTGTTGAGTGCATCAATCTGCTTGGTGAGCCCCCGGACGCTGGAGCTGAGGCCTTCCGTCCGCGCGGAAACCACGCCGCCGGTGTCGAGCAGCTGAGTCGTGGCAGTCTTCATGGCGCTGCCGTACACGCCGATGGCGTTGGCGACCGCCGAGAAATTGGTGCTCACCGCCTTGTCGAACTTGGTGCTGTCGATCTTGAGGCTACCGTCAGTCTGGAAGGCGATTCCCATGTCGCCCAGGCTGCGAACGGAGGTGCCGGCCAGTTCGGCGGGCAGATTGCTCAGCGCGGAGCGGATCTGGCTCTGCACATTGCGCAGCGATGCATCGCCATTGAGGACCGCCCCCTTCTTGGAAGTGGCGTCGTAGGCGCTCAGGCTCTTGATCGAGGAGTTCAGCGTGTTGTAGGCATTGACGAAGGTGTCGAGCTTGGACTTCAGGTCGGCGTTGTCCCGCGTCACGTTCAGGGTGGTCGTGCCGGTCTTCGACAGCTCAAGCGTCACGCCATCGATCGCATTGGTGATCGTGTTGCCGCTGGTGGCGATGGAGATGCCCTGAATCTTGACGGCAGCATCCGTCGCCGCCTGGGTCTGACTGAACGCGCTGGACACACTGATGGGGCTGCCCGGATTGTTGGGGTCGATGAAGCTGACCGTGCCGGACAGGCTGACCGCATTGGCCGTACCGCCGCTGCTGGCGGTGAGGAGCAGGTTCTGCTTGCCGCCGGTGTCGGTGACGATGCTCGCATTGACCCCGGCTCCTGCCTTGTTGATGGCGTCACGTACCGCGGCCAGGGTGTTCTGGCTGCTTTCCAGGGTGATGTCGACCGTCGTGCTGCCCTTGGTAATGCTCAGGGTCCGGCTGCTGTCGGAGCCAAAATCGAGCACCTGGGCATCGGCCGCGTAGGTCGGGCCGAGGGCCAGGCGCTGGTTGGTGGCGAGTGCCGTGACTTCGACCGAGTAGCTGCCGGCAACGGCGGAGCTGGTCGTGCTTGCCGTCCCGATGGACGAATCGGCAAGGCTTGCCTTGTAGGCGGAAAAAGATGCCGTCGCGCTCTGCCCGATTGCCGGTGTCAGTGCTTTGGCTGCAGCCTGGAGGGACGAAAGGTTGCTTTTGATCGTGCCCAGTGCCGAGATCTTGGACTGATAGCTGCTCTGTTGGGACTGGAGCTTGCTGAGTGGCTGCCTCTCAATGGACATCAGGCCGGTGACGATCGACTCGACGTTAAGTCCGGAGCCAATGCCTGCCGAAGAAAGTGTTGCCATGATGTACTCCCGTCTTGCTGTGTTGCTGCTGTGTGGAATTACGGCGGCTGGATCTCAAACTTGAGTGTCTTGCCGGTATTCCAGTCTAGTTGCATGGACCGTGCCAGCCCATCGAAGGTTGCCTGCAGATCAAAAAAAACCCGCCTTTCTGGCGGGTTCTGATGAATGCTCGGAAGCGGGCCCGGCGGACGGGGGGAGGGCTCAGGCTTGCTGTTTCACCAGCAGGCCCTGGAGCTTGTCGAGGGCCTTGGCGATCTCCAGGACTTCCTGAGAGGGAATCTGCCGGATGACCTTCTTGGATTCCGTGTCGATGACCTTGACCACTGGCACGCCCACATCTTCGTCGATCGAGAACTGCAGGCCGTTGACGTTCTGTTTGACGACGTCCTGGATCTGTTTGACCGCCTGGGTGAGTTGCTCGCTGCTGGGCTGGATCGCTCCATTCTGCAGAAGCGCCTGAGGGTCCTGGGCGGGGGCTGCGGCAGTCGCGGGGTCGGGGGCGGCTTCCGCCTTGCGAGCAGCGGCAGATCCCTGGCTGGCCGAAGACAGGGTCTGGAGTGCGTATTGGGTGTTGCTCGCGTTGATTGGCTGGATGCTCATGATTGTTTCCCCATGTGTGCGAACAGCGTCACCCTGTTGGAACCGGGCGACGCTGCGGTACTACCGATCCGTGCTTAGCGGAGCAGCGACAGCACGTTGTTGGGCATGCTGTTGGCTTGCGCAACCATCGCGGTGCCGGCCTGCTGCAGAATCTGGGCGCGGGTCATGTTGGCGGTTTCCTTCGCGAAGTCGGCGTCCATGATACGGCCGCGGGAGGCGTTCGCGTTTTCGGAGGCCACCTGCAGGGTCTGGACCACCGAGGTAAAGCGGTTCTGCACGGCACCCCAGTTGGCGCGGGCGGTGTTGAGCTCGTTGAGGGCAGTGTCGATCGAGGCGATCGCCGCGCTGGCATTCGCAATCCCTGCACTGCCTGCGCCGGAGATCGAAGCGCCGCTGATCGAACCGGCGCTGGTGGTGCCGAAGGTGCCGGAAGACAGGCCCACTTGGCCGCTGGTCACCGAGATCGAGTCGGTCGAGGCGGTACCGGCGCCAACCTGGAACGAGAAGTCCGAGGTCACGCTCAGCACGTTCTGGCCGTTGAACTGGGTGCCGGAAACGACCCGCGCGATTTCCTGGTTGAGTTGCTGGAATTCAGTGTCCAAGCTGGCACGGTCACCACTGCTATACACGCCGTTGGCGGCCTGGACGGCCAGTTCGCGCATCCGCTGGAGGTTGTCGGTGATGGCCTGCATCGCGCTTTCAGCGGTCTGCGCCATCGAGATGCCGTCGTTGGCGTTGCGGATGGCAACGTCGAAGCCCTTGGCCTGGGCGTTCATGCGGTCGGCAATCGCCAGGCCGGCGGCGTCGTCCTTGGCGCTATTGACGCGAAGGCCCGAGGACAGGCGCTGCACCGACTGCGAGAGGCTGGATTGGGAAGTGCTCAGGTTCCGCTGCGCATTCAGCGACATCGGATTGGTGTTGATTGTGGCAGCCATTTTGGTTCTCCTTCATTCCGTTCAAGATAAGCGTTTCGGCTTAACTTTGGTTCGCCTTGCCCGGTGAGTTAAGGCAACCGCCGTTGATTTCATTTACGGGATGTGCCTTGGGAACTTTAGAAAATTATTGACTTTTTTGCTTTTGTGTGAATTTTCGATTCCGTCGGCGGATTACCGCCTGGCTTTTGATAGCGGCGCGGCAGCCCAAAGCTTTAGCCAAAAACATCACCACCGACCGAGTTTTTCGGTCGGTGGTGATATGCTGCTGGGGTGGGGGCTGAGCTGCTTTATGGCCCGTAAGCCGCGAACCAGCTGGCGGTGTGGCTTTCCAGAATGTAGCCGTCCCTGACCCACTGACGTAGGGCAAGCCCGGCGCGACGCAGGGCTTCAGGTTCGGCGAGCTGCTCGCGGATGCTGCGGATCCAGGTGTCCGGATCATTGGGGAGACGGGTGACCGGGGCGTTCTGGTAGGGATAGATGTCGGTGCAGATCACCGGCCAGCCCATTGCGCCGTACTCGAGGAGGCGCAGGTTGCTCTTGGCCTCGTTGAAGGCGTGGATCTCCAGGGGGGCGATGGCCAGATCGAGGTCCAGCCGTGCGAGGGCCTTCGGATAGGCCCGGAAGTCGAGCTCGAAGCCATGGGATTCGCGCACGAAGGGCTTCAGTGGGTCCGGGCACATGCCCATGAAGATCCAGTCCACCTCGTCGGCCAGGGCTTCGACCACCGGGTAGATCAGCTCGAGGTCGCCATTGTGCTGCTGGGCGCCAGCCCACCCCACCCGGGGTTTGCGGCGGGCCAGGCGTCGGACCGGCGCGACCTCGCTCCACAGGGACCATTCGAGGCAGTTGGGCATCAGCCGGATGTCGTCGATCATGCCAGCGCACAGGTCGGCCAGCGGCTGGGTGCTCACCACCAGACGATCCATGAAGGACAGGTTCCGGCGCAGGCGCTGGCGGCCATCCTTGTAGCCGTTGCGATACATCGGGTGCTTCTTCGGCAGGTCGGTGACCAGATCGTCCATGGTCAGCACCCGGCGCATGTCGGGGAAGTGGCGGGCGTAGGTTTCCAGCGCGTCGCTCTGCCCGTCGTCCAGGGGCTGGTGCAGGATCAGCACGTCGGGTTCCGCCCGGGCGATCTCAATGGGGCTCAGGATCCGCATCGTGAAGGCCTTGGGAGGTTCGCTGATCATGGTATGGGCCAGGCCGGCCTGGCCGATCATGCGCAGCGGTGCCCGCAGGCGGTACTCTCCCGCGCCGCCTGGAACCGGCGCGGCGAGGATGCGCGGCCGGTCGTGGAAGTTGATGTCCCAGTCGATCGGCGAGATGTGGTCGGGCTTGTAGGGGAGGGCCAGGCTCAGGTTGCGGTTGTAGGCCGGGTCATGGGCCAGGCGCGGCATCCAGCGCTCGAGCAGGGCTTCGTTGGCGTGCTGGCCGGCCTGCAGGTCGGCGAGCCGTCCTTCCAGCTTCCGCTGGCGGGCGAGGAAGGACACCGAGCCGTAGTGGACCAGCGTGCTGTAAGGGGTCCATACCGTCTTGTAGCCCAGCTCGCTGGCCCGCAGGCACAGGTCCAGCGCCCCGTGGATCAGGGGGAAGCGTTCGGCGTCGAAGCCCTGAAGCGCCTCGAAGACGCTGCGCCGGACCAGCATCGCCGAGCCATTGGCTGCGCTGAGGTTCTGGTCGCACAGGGCGCGTCCCATGTAGCCGGGATCGTCGATCTCCGCGTCGTTGTTCCAGGCGCTGCCGGCGGTGCCCCGCAGGCCGAGGAGGGTGCCGGTGTCCTGGACCTTGCCGCTGCCGGGGTAGGTCAGGCGCGGCGAGGTGATGCCGATCTCGGGGCGCTGGGCCAGGGCCATCAGGCGGTCCAGCCAGTCCTCCTGGACGATGTGGATGTCGTTGTCCAGGAACAGCAGGTAGTCGCCGCGGGCGGCTGCGGCCCCCGTGTTGGCCACCTGCGCCCACTGGAACTCCCCGGGGCTGGGGAGCACCCGGATCGGATAGCGCCCGCCCTGCTGCGGCAGTGCTGCCAGGTAATCGACGGTGTCCGGGTCGGTGCTGTCGTTGTCGAGGATGAGGATCTCGCAGTTCGGGTAGCTGGTCCGCTCCTCGAGGCTCTCGATCAGCGGGCGGAGGTATTCCTCACGGTCGCGGGTCGGAATGATGATGGAGACCTGGGGCGAGTCGGGCCAGATGTACTTGACCCGGCGGGTGCCGAACAGAGCGCCATCCAGAACTTCGGCGGTGAGGCCCTGGCGATTCAGGTGCTCGGCCAGGGCGGCCTTCTCGGCCTCGGGCTGGAGCCCGCGGCGGGATTCGCGCGGCAGGTGCGCCAGCACCTGGCTGATGTGACCGATGGCGCCTTCGCCCGCTTGGTCGAGGATGCGCAGGGCGAGGTCGTAGTTCTCGGCGCCGGTGTGGTTGCCGTAGCGGCCACTGGCCAGGAAGGCATCCTTGGCAATCAGCACGAAGCTGCCGAAATAGGACTGGGCCCGCAGCAGGTCGAGGTTGACGTCGGGTTTGAACAGCGGCTGGGTGTAGCTGCCGTCGGGTTCCCGGGTGTCCTCGTCGGTGTAGATCAGGCTCCAGCCGGGACGGACGTTGATGTAGTCGGCGATCACCTGCAGGGCGTGGGGCTCGAGGGTCAGGCCCGGCTCGATACGGGCCAGCCAGGTGCCCGGCGAGGCGGCGGCCATCTCGTCGATGACGAAGCCGATATGGGCCTCGTCGCGGAGCGACAGCCACTGCAGGTTGGGAATGTCGGCGACGCCCTCTGGGGTGGGCAGGGCGGTGACCACCGTCAGCAGCCATTCGGGATAGAGCTGCGGGGAGAGGCTGTCGAGGGTGTCGGCGAGGAGGTTCTCCTCGCCGGCCTGGAGGGCCATCAGCAGGTGGATGCCGGGGCGCTGGTTCCACTTGAGCACCATGCGTTCGGCCAGCACCTGGGCGTCGATTTCCTGGACGGTCTGGCGCGAGCGCCAGATGGCGTAGTTCCTGTCGTCGGTGTCGTCCTTGGGGTGGGCCTTTTCGGCACGGGGGCGACTGTCGGCAATGGCCTGGGTCTTCGCCACCAGACGCTCGAGTTCTTCCCAGTAGGCCTGTTCGAGGCGCTTGTACTTCTGGGTGAGGCCGGGCAGCAGGGCGCGGGCCTCGGCCAGGGCTTGGGCGTCGTCGGAGGCGATCAGCGCATCCGACAGGCCCAGGCTGTCGGCAAAGGGCTTGCTCGGATCGGCAAACGGGCTTGGCAGCTGGACCACCGGGCAGCCGCACAGGCGGGCCTCCATGGAGATGGAGGTGTTCTCGAAGCAGTACACGTGGGTGCTGCGCCGGAACAGGGCCGCCAGCTCTTCATGGGAGGCAGGGAAGGTCTTGGTGATGACGGTGCAGCGGGCGGCCAGCTCGGGATGGGCTTGGGCACCTTCGGTGTAGCGGCCGTAGTAGATGCAGGCGCCTTCGCGTGCTGCATCGTGGGGATTGTCCAGGTTGTTGAAGATGGAGGTGTCCACCGCTGGCATGTGGAGCACGCCCTCGTGGTGGGGCAGGGCGTCGGCCACTTCGGCATTGTGCAGCCAGTACAGGTCGTCGTTGCCGTAGTTGGGCTTTTCTCCCAGCAGACCCGGGCGGTTCAGGATGTAGCGGACCACCACGTCGCAATCGAGGGGGTTGGCGCCGACGATCTCGGGGTAGATGGCGATCGGGTTGAGCTTGGCGGCTTCGTGTTCCGCCCGGATCTCCGGGGTGAGCAGCGGTGCGTTCAGCAACGGGCTGCGCAGAGGGGTGTGGATGTAGGCTTCGAGACCAAGCTGGTTGAGGCTGTCGCACAGCTGGTGCATCACCCGGATGCCCGAGGACTTGCGGTCGTAGCCAGGGGCCGCGATGTAGTAAGGGTGGCGCCGTTTGGCGTAGAGTCCCGGGGTGTGCCGGACGATGGGCATGGATGAAGTCTCGTTGTCTTCGATGGGGATGAAGGGTTCTGCCGGCTCAGTCGCCGTCAAGCACGCTCAGGCCGCAGGTCCAGTACTCGGCGGCCTGACCCAGGTGGGGGCGCCGATTGAACGTGAGATTGTAGCCGTAGGCCTCGAAGTGATAGCCGACGCCAGGCTGTTCGCCGCCCAGGGCGCCCAGCCAGAGCAGCGGCGGGTAGGTGTCGTTGCGCAGCAGCAGGCCAGGGGCGCTGATCAGGGCGGCGCTGGTGTCCACGCCGCCGGCCAGCAGGAAGTGCCGTGGGAGGGCTGCGACCTGCTCCAGCGCGGCCGGCACCGAATATTCAGAGAGGGCCGGGAAATAGATGCCCACCCGTTCCGCCTGGCCCATGGCCTCCACCAGGCTGGCATGGCGCGAGCCCGGCTGGATGTGCAGGCGGCCGTCCAGCCCTCCGACGTTGTGGTTGGTGAAGCGATAGTCGGGGTAGGTCTCTTCGAAGGCGCGGCCCAGGGCGGGCAGGAAGCGTTCGTCCAGGATCCGGCCCATGTCGTCCACGGCCAGGCGCGGCAAGATGAAGGGGATGGCCACGCCGCGGGTGATGGCTGCGGTGACCGGGTCGGCCCGAAGGCGGGCCAGGATGGCTTCGGCCCGCGCGGCGAAGGCGGCGGCGTCCATGGTGTCCCCGGCGCCCAGGTGGCGCAGCAGCCGGGCATGGCTGGCGCCGTAGTCGATCTCCGGTTGCTGGAGGGTGAAGTAGCGGCGGCTGCGCGGATGGGCCGGCGACTGCGCGGCGGTGGGCAGGCAGCGCCCGAAATCGTCAAACAGGAGTGCGTCGGAAACGGCGGCCATGGTTCAGTCGTCCAGCAGAGAGTCGTTGTCGGAGAAGCCCTGGCCCCACGGCAGGGGCAGATGGACGGCGCCCTTGGTTTTCTCCGTGTGGATCTTGATGAACTTCGGGTCCTCGCCGATCAGGCAGTCGGGGCGGTGCGGGCCCAGCCAGGGGTTGCGCATGCCGCGGGCCAGGATGTCCTTGAGGGAGGTGTCGCGCAGGTTGCCGAGGGAGAAGTCGATGTAGGGGCAGGGGGTGATCTCGGCGGTGGAGGTCACCGTGATGATGCCCTTGACCGTAATGCAGCCCTTGTACGAGCCGTAGGAGGGCGTCATGTGGGTGAACACCGGGTAGTCCTTCTCCAGCTCGCGCACGATGTCCGCGTCTTCCTTGGTGATCACGAACTCCGGGTGCTCGGTGCACGAGCCGGTGGGCTTGGCATACGAGACATACAGGCCGATGCCCTTCTGCTTGGCGAACTCGCACATGGAGCGGAACTCGTCGGTCTTGCCCCGGCCGCGCACCAGCACGGTGGACAGGATCAGGTTGAGCCCGGCTTCCAGGGACGCATCAATGGCGCGCATGACCCGCTTGTAGGAGCCGGGTTTGTTGCGGAAGGCGTCATGTTCGGCCTCGATCATGCTGTCTAGGGAGATCTGGACCTTCTCGACGCCGATGGCCTTGAGGTGCTTGGCCCGTTCCAGGTCGAGGAACCAGCCGTTGGTGTCGGTGATGATGTAATGGCGTTCCGGGTCGATGGCTTCCACCACCGCGTCGAAGTCCTTCATCACCAGCGGCTCGCCGCCGGTGATGACGAAGCGGGCGAGGCCCAGCTCGTCGGCTTCGCGGGACAGGCGGCGGATGTCGTCCAGGTCGATCTTGCGGCGCTCGTCCTTGATCTTGAAGACCTTCTCCAGGTGCCGGTCCATGTAGTACTCGGCCGAGCAGTGGGTGCACTGGAAGTTGCACAGGTAGCTCTTCTCAAGCCGGATGATGGGGCTGATCTCGCCGCGCTCTTCCATTGCGGCGATGTTGCGGAGTTTCTCGGCAATGTAGGGCTTGCGGGCGGCGAGGTCGTTGCGCTTGGCGGATTCGCTCGCGGTCAGGCCGCTGGCCTCGGCTTCGATGAGGGTCATGATGTGCCTCGCTGTTCAGAGGCGAGCCAACTGCTGGATGAGCGCGTTGTGCTTGCCGTCGCAGGTGAATAGGAAGTTGGTCGCCACCGTCGCGTCGGTGATGCCGGAGCATTCGCGGATCCCTTGCGCTTCGATGGACCAGGCCCGGTAACCGAGATCGTGCATGATCCCGATGACCTCGTTGGGGTGATAGCCGAAATTGGCGCTCCATTTGCGGAGCAGCTCAAGGAAGACCACCGGCCGGCATTCCCGCAGCGTTGCCAGGCCGCCCTTGACGACGGACAGCTCGCCGCCTTCGACGTCGCACTTGATCAGGTCGGGGCGCAAGTCGTGGCGGCGGCAGTAGTGGTCGAGGGTGGTGCAGCGGATCTCTTCGCGCTGCACGCCGGCAAAGCCGCGGTTGTCGCGGACCGAGGTGGCGCCGGTCTCGGCCGGGTGGAAATACAGGGTGTCGGTGCCTTCCTGGTCCTGCAGGGCGAGCCTCTCGGTGACCACCGAGTCGATGCCGTTCAGGGCGAGGTTGGCCAGCAGGCGTTCATGGATCCGTGCCGCCGGCTCGAAGGCATGGATGCGGGCCTGGGGGGCCACGCGGGAGAAGTGCAGGCTGTACCAGCCGATGTTGGCGCCCACGTCGAGGATCACCCGGGACTCACGGGCCGCCGCCAGCAGGGCCTTGCGCTCCATCGGCTCGGCGTCGCCGAAGGCGAGCATGCCGGTGACCAGGGAGTTGGCCTCTTCCGGGTGGAGCAGCAGTTCCAGGCCATGGTCTGCGGTGCGGATGCGCAGGCCGTCGGTGCCGATCACGATCTCCTTGATCTGGGTGCCCTGCAGGGCTTCCTGGAACTCGACCAGGGTGCGCAGCTGCCCATACACAGCCCCGAGGAAATAGGGCTTGGGCAGGGTGCCGGCCTGGTGGGCTGCTCTGAACTGGACGATGGTGGTCACAGGAAAATGCTCCGGTCAATTCTTCGCCCGCCGGCGGGGCCGGCGACAGCACTGGGTTTGCAAATCATGGCCTTGGAACGTGAGGCTTATATGTCTGGAAGTTCTCGCAATAGCGGCACAAAACCTGCTGCCTTGAGGGGTAGGGGCAAAAAGGTCTTCTGGGCTTCACACATTGTAGGGTGTGAGGCCCCTCAGTGGTTTCCCGGGGCACGGAACGTCGTGCTTTGAGCTGTGGTATCGTCCTGATGAATTATTCGCCGGAATAGCAACAAAGGCCTCTTGAGGCTATCTTGCTCGAATCATCGCACTCACTTCCTCCATCCTCATCACGCCCTCCATGTTTGATCCTTGCCATCCCATCGTGCGCGAGGATATCGCGGCGATTCTCGATTTGCCCCTGCCATGGGAGCGTCTGGCCGGACGTCACGTTTACCTGACTGGTGGGAGTGGCATGCTTGGTGGGTATCTGGCGCTGGTTGTCGTCGGTCTCGGTGGGCGGCTCGCCGACCCTCCGCGCCTAAGCCTGCTGGTCCGCGACCGGGAGCGCCTATTGGCGCGTCTCGGCGCGGCCCTTGACCCGCAGCGCTGTATCGTGCTCGAGGGGGGGCTCAATGCGCCACCGGAGTCGCCCTTCGGTCTGCCTGACGTGGTGATCCATGCTGCCAGCCCGGCCTCGCCGCGCAACTATGCCATCGACCCGGTGGGGGTGATCCGGGCCAATGCGCTGGGAACCCTAAACCTCTTGGACCGCTTTGCCCGGGAGCGGCCAATTGCGTTCCTCATGCTGGGGTCGGCGGTCTACGGCTCCACCGAGAATGAGGGGGCGGTGCATGAAGAGAGCTTCGGTGCGGTGCCCACGCTGGATCCCCGCAACTGCTACATCGAAAGCAAGCGCATGGCCGAGACCCTGCTTGCCAGTTGGCGTGCGCAGTACGGCCTCGAGTTTGGCATCGGGCGTATCTTTCATACCTTTGGGCCAGGGCTTAACCTGGATGATGGGCGGATTTTTTCGGACGTGCTGCGCGCCGTATTGCACGGCCAACCCATTATGTTGACCAGCGACGGCAGTGCCCTGCGGGCATTTTGCTACTTGGCAGACACAGTCGCTGGCTTGTTTCACATCCTGCTCAAGGGCGATGGCGCGAGTGCCTACAACGTTGGCAATGCCGCCAACGAAATGTCGATTCGCGACTTTGCCTCGCTGGCGGCCGAACTGGGGGATCCCCCATTGCCGCTTCAATTCGGTGAACCCGACATGGGCGCCTATCTTCCGGCCAAGACGTCGAGAGGGCTGCCTGACACGCTCCGCCTGCAGGCCTTGGGATGGCTGCCGAGCAGGGGGGTAGCGGAAGCCTTGCGGCGGACCTACCAAAGCCTGCGGCCATGACCTCGGTCGAATCCGATCCCGCTGTTTAGCGGCGATAGTTGCTGACCAGCTTCTCTGGGTCAGCCGGCAGGGTGGCCAGAATGCTCCGAAGGGATGCCAGGTTGGCGGGCGTTTCGAGCATAAAGCGGTTGTAATGCTCATTGGAGTCGAAGATGTACTTGTTCAGGCCGTGATACACCGCACTCAGGAAGGTCTTGCGGATGGGGGCGATTTCCGGGCCTGTCTCAAAGCTGTTGACCATGTCCACCGCTGTCTTGACCAGGCCATTGTTGGTGAGCAGCCGACCTACTTGATTGACTTTGACCGCGTAGCGGGTGACGTCGTCGAATAAATCGTGGTCATCGTAGATGTAGTCGTAAGTCCGGATGGCCTCCTGGATCAGACGTTTCTGCCCGGATGCTGTCTTGCGCAGGCTGGCGTCATGAACCCGATACAGCCCGAGGGCCTCGTTGACCACGTAGGCTGGGCCAACGGTGGCAAGCCGGATCCACATGTAGTGATCCAGGAAGCCCCCGCGGGGGGCCACCGCATCGTCGCTGCGAAAGCGTTCGATGTGGCGCTCAAAGCCGCCCACCTTGTTGAAGTGGCTTCTGCGGAAGATGGCAAAAGATTGGATGATCCAGTTGGTGAAGCAAAGGTAGTCAATGAGCTGATGTACCCCCGTGCTCAGGTCGGGCCGAAACTGTCCGACATCGCCTGTCTCGACTCCATCGATGTAGCGGGAGAAGAGGCTGTAGGCATAAGCGCATCCGGGGTGCAGTGCCAGCCCTTCGACCAGTACCTTTTGGATGAAATCGGGTTTGAGCAGATCATCGGCATGGAGCTGGAGCACGTATTCTCCCGACAGCATCCCGTAGGCTCGGTTTGCTGAATGGGTATGACCCAGGTTCTTCTCGTTGCGATGGAAGCGGAAGCGGGCATCCCGCTCGGCCCATTGCCGCCCAATCTCTGCAGTGGAGTCCTGGGATGCATTGTCGATCACCAGAACCTGGAAAGACTCGTGGGTCTGCTGGGCGACCGACCGGAGACATTCGTCCAGGTGGTCAGCGCTGTTGTAGGCTGTGACGATAATGTCGAGAGAAGTGTTTTCCATGGAAGTCCCAGCAGTGGTCGGGGCAGGCAGGGTGCCGTGAGTGAGCAAGAAGAGGCGTGTTGGATGAGATGGTTGGGGGGCGTTTTCTCCCGGGGGGTAAGCCGGGGCGGTAATCATCTAGCGGTGTAGCGGCTGCGGTTGATGTCCGGGATGTAGATGCGCTGCTGGGCGATCAGGTTGTCAGGCGCGCGTTCGTGCCAGGCCCAGTCCCCGTTGCGCGGTGCCTCGGGCGCGAAGCGCCGGCTCGCGTCCAGCGACGAGGTCAGGCGGCAGGCGTACAGCAGCGAGATGAAATGGCCGCGGACGTCCCGCTGGGGGTTGGTGATCTCATGCAGACCGATGGGGCTGTCGCCGGCGCTCACCGTGGCGCCCAGTTCGCCGGCGGCCACGGCGGCGATGCGGCTGGCGGCGCTTTCCTTGAAACGGATGATGCCGCCCGGGATGTGCCAGCCCGGGCCGTAGAAGCGGTCGTGGCGCCAGGTGAGGAGGGTGCGTCCGGCTTCGTCCTGGATCAGCAGGTCCACGTTGATCATCGGGGTGAGGCTGCTGGCCAGCAGGAAGACTTCCTCGGGCAGGCCGCGGGTGGCCGAGCCCACCGCCTCGCGGATCGTCGCGATGGCGGCCTGCAGGGCGTCGGGGGCGATGTTGTTCATGGCCCCTCTCCGGCGTCGCTGGCATGCAGGGCGTTGTCGCGCAGCACGGCCACCTGGAAGCGCGTGCCATGGCGCTGGGCGATGAGGCGGGCGACCTCGTCCGAGTAGCTGGCGGCGAGCACGATCACCGCATCCACCTCGCCTGTGTCGAGACGTTCGGGGGCGACGATGGGCAGATGGCTGGCGGGGGTGAAGCGGCCCTGCTTGAAGGGCGCGGAGTCCACCACGAAGCGGATGCGCGGGGCGATGCCGAGCAGGCTGATCAGGGCCAGGGCCTGATGGCCGGCCCCCCAGATCGCAACGCGGCCGGCGTCGAAGCGGTCGAGGAAGGCGTCGAAGGTGGCCTGCAGTCCGGCCTGGGCCTGCCACAGGGGGGACAGGTCGAGGGGCGCGCGCTTGCGCACGGTGGCCGACAGCACGTAGCCGTGCCACTCCGAGCGGCATTCCAGCACGTCGAAGCCGTTGCCCTCCAGCAGGTGGGTGAGGCTCTGCCGGGTGAAGTAGAAGAGGTGGTCGGGGATGAACTCGGCGAACAGCAGGGTCCGCAGGATCATGTCGAAATCCGGCACCTCGACCAGGCCGGTGGCGCCGGGCGCGAGATTGGCGGCGATGCCCCGCAGGGTGAGGTGGGCGCTCGGAATGTGTTCCAGGAAGTTGAGGATCGCGAAGCCGTCGAAGGGGCCATCTTCGAGACGGGTCTCCGGGCCGTCGATGAAGCCCTGGCGGACCCGCAGTCCGGCCGCCTGGCAGGCGTCCACTGCGGCGCCGGCGTGTTCGATGCCGAAGGCGTCGGCGCCGGCCTCGCCGAGCAGGGCCAGGTATTCACCGCGGCCGCAGCCCACCTCCAGCACCTTGCGTCCGGCCAGACCGTGGTCGCCGATCCAGCGTCCGAACTGGTCGAGGCGGAAGGCCCGCATCTCCGGCGATATGCCGGCGGCGCGGATCACCTCGCGCCAGTAGGGCACCGGTTCGATGGGCAGCTGGACCAGGCCGCAGCCGCCACATTGGTGGAGCGCCAGGTCCACCCCGCTGTCCTCGGCCAGGCGCTCGGCGGTGGGCAGGCCCTGGGCGGCGGCCGGCATCCGCCGCTGGACCAGCAGCGGTTCGGGGAGCAGCGGATGGGTGCAGATGCGGCAGGTGGCGTGCATGCGGGCGGTTCAGACCGGACGGGGTGCCTCGAGGGATGCAGGCAGTAGCGGCACCAGCATCTCGGCCTTGAGGGTTTCCAGAGGCAGCAGGGGGCTCATGTCCTCCAGCGGCATCGAGACGATGGAGCCATCGGCCCGCGGAATGGCTGCGCACTTGGGCTGCAGGCTCTCGTCGGCCACCAGGCGTACGTCGATCAGGCAGGGGCGGGGCAGGGCCTGGGCGCGGGCGAGGGCATCGGCCAGGTCGGCGCAATCGTCGATACGCAGGAAAGGCAGGCCGTAGGTGTCGGCGATCTTCTCCAGGTCGGGCATCAGCAGGCCGGAGGCCGGGCCACTGCCCACGTAGCGTCCTTCGAAGTAGTTGCGCTGGGTGTTGCGGATGGAGGCGTAGCCCCCGTTGTTCATGATGAACAGGCACACCGGCAGCTTGAGGCCGGCCAGGGTGGCCAGCTCCTGCAGGTTGAGCTGCAGGCTGCCGTCGGACTCCACCGCCAGCATGGGCTGGCGGTCGTTGCCCAGGCAGGCACCGATGGCCGCCGGCAGACCGTAGCCCATGGCGCCCAGGCCCGAGGTGAGGAAGCTGCGCTGGCCGGCCTTGTTGCGGAAGCCGGCGTAGAAGAACTCCACCGCCAGGCCGGAGCTGCCGGTGGCGATCAGGGTGTTCTCGGGGGCGGCATCGGACAGGGCCTCGACGAAGTGGGCGTGGCCGATGGGGCCGCTGGCCGGGAAGACACGTCCCTCGTTCTGGGTGTAGCGGGCCTTCCAGCTGCTGCAGCGGGCGCGCCAGTCGGCGGTGTCGCCTGTTCCCGCGTCGTCGAGCAGGGCCTCGATGAAGGCGCCGGCATCCATCGCCAGGGGCTGATCGATGGCCATCTCGAGCTTGTTGGCCAGTTCGTTGGGGTCAACGTCCACCACCACCTTGCGCGCCGCGCGGGCGAAGCCCTTGGGGTTGTAGGCGGTGACGATCATGTCGAGGCGGGCGCCGATGGCGATCAGCAGGTCGCAGTTCTGCACCGCGAAGTTGGCGGCACGGGCCGCCACCACCCCGGGGCGGCCGATGTTGAGCGGGTGGTCGTAGGGCAGCAGGTCGAGGGCGTTCCAGGTGAGCACGGTGGGCACCTGCAGGCGGTCCACCAACTGGCGGAAGGCCCCGGCGGCGCCCGACAGACGCACCCCGTGGCCGGCCAGGATCAGCGGGCGGCGAGCCTGGGCGAGCAGGGCGCGCACGGCGGTCAGGTCCGGGGCGGTAGTGGCCTTGGTGGCCGTCGGTGCCCAGCCGGGCAGGCTGTCCGGGTCGATGGGGGCGGCCTGGACGTCGAGGGGCACGTCGATCCACACCGGGCCGGGGCGGCCGCTCTTCATCAGGTGCAGGGCCTGCTCCAGATGGAGCCGGACGCTCTGCGGGTCATCCAGGGTGACGGCGTACTTGGTGATGCTGCGGACCAGCGGCACGATGTCCACCTCCTGCACGCCGCCCTGGCGGATCGGCCGGCCGTTGAGGCGGTCGGGCCGCTTGGCCTGGCCGGAGAGCACCAGCATGGGCACCGAGTCGATCCAGGCGCCGGCCACCGGGGTGATGGCATTGGTGGCGCCGGGGCCGGTGGTCACCATGGTCACCCCAAAGCCCGGGTTGCCGGCGTTGCCGGTGCGCCCGGCGGCTTCGGCGGCGATGGCGCAGGCCTGCTCGTGGTGGCAGGGCACGGCGGCCAGGCGGGTGTCGCAGGCCACCGCGTCGTTGAGGTACATGGCGCCGCCACCCGGCAGCATGAACACATGCCGGATGCCTTCATCGGCCAGGCGGCGCAGGATCCAGTCGGCTACGCGGATCGTCATCGGGGCTTACATCCAGTAGGTGAGCCAGGTCTTGCGGTTCGGGTTCTGCGCAATGGCCGGATCGGTGTAGTAGGAGTCGTTCTTGTCGTGGGTGGAGGAGATCTCCTCGAAGACCACCCCTCCGGTGGTCTGGAAGGTGTGCTTCACGCCACGGGCCACGGTGATCACGTCACCGGCGCGGGCCTCGCGCTGTTCGCCGTCCAGCCACAGGGTGAGCACGCCGTGGAGCACCACGAAGGTCTCTTCCTTCTTCAGGTGGTACTGCTCCGGGTGGGTCTGGCCGGGCAGCATGACCAGCAGCTTCTTGCAGTACTCGCGGTTCACCACGGTGACCATGGTCAGGCCGAACTCTTGGAAGCGCTCCAGGCCGTAGTGGTGGGAGATCTCCAGATCGGACTTGCCGGGTACCACCACGTTGCCGGCCTTGAGCAGGCCCTTCACGGCGGTGACGATCTCCAGCACCTGGCCGCGCAGCTGGGTTTCGTCCACCTGGGCGTGGCGTACCGGCTGGCCGGCAGGGATGGCCTCGGTGGCGACGAAGCGGGCGTACTTGGACCAGTCGTTGGCGGTGAGCTGGCCATCCACCGGCGGGAAGGCGAACTCGATCATGTCGCCCGACAGCACCGTCCCGGCGGGAATGTCGCGGGTGCTGAACACCCCACGGCGCAGGGACTGCAGGCTGGCCCGCTCGCCGGCGGAGGGCTGGTAGCGCTCGCCGCTGCCGCAGATGGCCCGCGCGCGGCGGCAGGCTTCGAGCCAGGCGCGGATCTGCGCCGGGTCGGCCGAGTAGGCGTTGGCGGCGTACTTGTCGGTGGGCAGCACCACGTGTTTCTCGAAGACGCTGGCGCCCTTGGCCAGGGCCAGGCCGACGGCGAGGGTGTTGTCGGGGGATTCGTGGGTGGAGTAGCCGATCCGCACCCCTGGGTAGCGGGCGCGCAGCAGCTCGATCTGGTTGACCTGCAGGGCCGCGTCGGGGGTCGGGTACTCGGCCACGCAGTGCATCAGGGTGAAGTCCTCGCCCCGGTGCAGGAAGAAGCTGGTGACGTTGTCGATCTCCTCCAGGGTGGCGCCGGCGGTGGAGGCGATCACCGGCTTGTCGGCCTGGGCGATGCGCTCGAGCAGCGGCCAGTCGGTGAAGGAGCAGCTGGCGATCTTGATGGTGTGGATGCCGTGGGCCTCGATGCGCGTCACCGAGTTCTCGTCGAAGGGCGTGCACACGGTGATGAAGCCCTGGGCATCCATCTCGGCGACGAGGGCGCGGAAGGCTTCGTCGGAGAGTCGGGTCTCCTCGAAGCGCTTGACGTACTTGATGTCGTCGCGGCCCCGCGCAGAGGCGTGGATGAAGGTGTCCAGGTCGCGGTACTGCAGCTTGAAGGCGAAGTCGAACTCGTCTTCGAAACCGCGGCAGGCCTCGCGGATCGCCCGGATGGTGGCGATGCCGTGGGGCAGGTCGCCCATGTGGTTGTTGGCCATTTCATAGACCATCAGGGGCTTGGTGCTCATAGGTCGACTCCAATGAAGCTGCGGATGTGCGCGGCGGTGTAGTCCAGCTGGGCTTCGCTGAGCCCCGGCCACACGCCGATCCAGAAGGTGTCCCGCATGATGCGGTCGGCCACCGGCAGGTCGCCGACGACCCGGTAGTGGCGGCCGGCCATCGAGGGTTGGCGGGTCAGGTTGCCGGCGAACAGCAGGCGCGTGCCGATCTTGTGCTGGTCCAGGTATTCCAGGAGATCCACCCGGTTGACCCCGGCCTCTGGGCGCAGGGTGATCGGGTAGCCGAACCAGGACGGATCGCTGCCCGGGGTGGCCTCGGGCAGCACCAGGAAGTCCCGGGCGTCGTCCAGGGCTGCCGTGAGGTGCGCGAAATTGCGCTTGCGGGCGGCGATGAAACCCTCCAGCCGGTCCAGCTGGGCCAGACCGCAGGCGGCCTGCATGTCGGTGATCTTGAGGTTGTAGCCGATGTGGCTGTATGTGTACTTGTGATCGTAGCCGGCCGGCAGGCTGCCCAGCTGCCAGCCGAAACGCTTGCCGCAGGTGTTGTCGCAACCAGGCTTGCACCAGCAGTCGCGGCCCCAGTCGCGGAAGGACTCGGCGATCTGGCGCAGCTGCGGATCGTTGGTCAGCACCGCGCCGCCTTCCCCCATGGTGATGTGGTGGGCTGGGTAGAAGGACAGGGTCGCCAGGTGGCCGAAGGTGCCCACCTTGCGGCCCTTCCAGGTGCTGCCGAGGGCGTCGCAGCAGTCCTCCACCAACCACAGGCCATGGGCCTCGGCGAAGGCGCAGATGGCGTCCAGGTCGAAGGGATTGCCCAGGGTGTGGGCGATCATGATGGCCTTGGTGCGCGGTGTCAGGGCGGCCTCCAGCATCGTCACATCGATGTTGTAGCCGGGCAGGCTGGCGTCCACGAAGACCGGCACGGCGCCGTTCTGGATGATCGGATTGACGGTGGTGGGAAAGCCGGCCGCCACGGTGATGACCTCGTCGCCCGGCCGGACCGCCCGCTCACCGAGCTTGGGTGAGGTGAGGGTCGAGAAGGCCACCAGGTTGGCCGACGAGCCGGAATTGACGGTGAGCGCGAAGTGGGTGCCGACGAACTCGGCCAGGCGCGCCTCGAAGGCGTCGTTGAAGCGTCCGGTGGTGAGCCAGGCATCCAGCGCCGCGTCGATCATGGCGTCCTTTTCCGGATCGCCGACGACCTTGCCGGAGGGCGGCACCGGGTCGATGCCGGGGCGCCAGGCGGGCGGCGTGGCGGGCGCGCGGGCTGGACGGACGATGATCTCCAACGCCTGGCCGGCCAGTTCGGGGTGGGCGGAGAGGTCCAGCTCGAGGCGGCCGTCGCTGCCGGGGGTGAGGGTCTGTCGGATGAGGCTCATGGGGTCATGGAGTGCGGGTGAAATCCGAGATTTCTGCGAGGGTGTAGGCATGCATGTCGGCACCTGCGCGCCAGGCTTGATACCAGGCGAGGCTGCGCGCCACCGCTTCGTCGGCCGGCCAGCGGGCTTGCCAGCCCAGCAGGCTGCGGGCCTTGCTGCAATCGAGGCGCAGGGTGTGGGCTTCGTGTACCTGGGGCGTGGCGGCCACTTCCCAGCGGGCGTCGGGGCCCCAGCCTGCGGCGAGGCGCTCGACCACCCAGGCCACGCTGCGGGCGTCGCTGTCGTCGGGGCCGAAGTTCCAGCCTTCGGCGAAGGTCTCCCCGCCTTCGACAAGGCGCTGGGCCAGCAGCAGGTAGCCGGCGAGGGGTTCGAGCACGTGCTGCCAGGGGCGGATGGCGCCGGGGCTGCGCAGGGTGACTGGCGTGCCGGCGGCAAAAGCGGCCAGCACGTCGGGCACCAGCCGGCTGGCCGTCCAGTCGCCGCCCCCGATCACGTTGCCGGCGCGGGCGCTGGCGACGGGGATGCCGGCAGGCGCCAGGAAGGCGCGCCGGTAGGAGGAGACGATGAGTTCAGTGCAGCCCTTGCTGGCGGAGTAGGGGTCGTGCCCGCCCATCGGGTCGGTCTCCCGATAGCCCCACAGCCATTCGCGGTTTTCGTAGCATTTGTCGCTGCTGACCACCACCACGGCCTGGAGGCCCTCCACGTGGCGGCAGGCTTCGAGCAGATGCACACTGCCCATGGCGTTGGTGGCGAAGGTGGCCACCGGCTCGGCATAGGACAGGGGCACCAGGGGCTGGGCGGCCAGGTGCAGCACGATCTCGGGCCGTGCGGCGGAGAGGGCGGCGGACAGGGCCGCGTAGTCGCGCACGTCGCCGAGTGTTGACTGCATGCCGCGGGCCACGTCGGCCACCTCGAAGAGGGCCGGGTCGGTGGCCGGGGCCAGGGCGTAGCCATGCACCTCGGCGCCCATGGTCTGCAGCCACAGGCATAGCCAGCTGCCCTTGAAGCCGGTGTGGCCGCTGACGAAGACCCGCCGGCCCTGCCAGAAGGCGGGATTCACCAGGTTTTCCAAGGTGCTTCGCCGCTCTGCCAGAGTTCTTCGAGGAAGGTCTTGTCGCGCAGGGTGTCCATCGGCCGCCAGAAGCCGGTGTGCTCGTAGGCGGCCAGCTGCTTGCGGGCGATCAGCTTGCCCAGGGGGGCGCCTTCAAAGACGCTGTGGTCACCTTCGATGTAGTCCAGCACCTGGGGGGACAGGATGAAGAAGCCGCCGTTGATGAAGCCGCCGTCCCCCAGGGGCTTCTCGACGAAGGCGCTGACCGTGCTGTCAGCCTTGATCTTGAGGGCGCCGAAGCGACCTGGAGGCTGTACCGCGGCGACTGTGGCGAGCTTGCCATGGGCCCGGTGGAAGGCGATCTCGGCAGTGATGTCGATGTCGGCGACGCCGTCGCCATAGGTGTAGCAGAAGGCCTCCTCATCCTGCACGTACTGCCGTACCCGGGCCAGGCGACCGCCGGTCTGGGTGGAGTCGCCGGTGTCCACCAGGGTGACCCGCCAGGGTTCGGCGTGGCGCTCGTGGATCTCCATGCGGTTGTTGGTCATGTCGAAGGTGACGTCCGACATGTGCAGGAAGTAGTTGGCGAAGTATTCCTTGATCACGTAGCCCATGTAGCCGCAGCAGATCACGAAGTCGTGGATGCCGTGGCTGGAGTAGATCTTCATGATGTGCCACAGGATGGGCCGCCCGCCGATGCCGATCATCGGCTTCGGACGGTTGACGGTTTCTTCACTGATGCGGGTGCCCAGGCCACCCGCGAGTATCACGGCCTTCATCGCAGCTCCAGGGGGTACGACTTCATTGGGGGATGGTGCCGATGTTATGCGTGGCAGCACCGCTGCGTGTGGAGGAACAGCAGGGGGAAACGGGGGCTTTTCTGAGGCGTGGGGCCGGAGCGCGGCCTCACGCTGCATCGTCCGGCCCGGCTGGGCTCAATAGCTCGGCGGGGTGGCGCCGCAGGCCCGGTAGTCGGCGTCGGTCATCACCGGCTTGAATTCGCAGGCGGTCGTCGGCTTGTCGACGGGGGTGAAGCGGGTGAAGCGGGGGTCGCTGACCCGCGGCGTGGCAACGGGTGGCAGCGGGCGGTAATCCACCGGATCGTAGGGAACCGCCGGGACACTGCCGTAACCCGCGGCCATGCCGCTTTCCTGGGCACGCTGGCGCCGCTGGGCGGCGAGCGTGCGGCTGCGCAGGAGGGCGGCGGCCATGGTGGCGTCGCGGGTCGCCTGGTAGCTGGAGCTGGCCGGCGCAGCGTAGTGCAGGGGTTCGGGCGTGTGGGTGATCAGCGGCGTGCGGTAGCTGGGGGCCGGGGCCTCCGCGTGGCTGTCGACGTGCGGAGTGGGATGCGGGGTGTTATGGGTGCTGGCGGGCAGGCTGCGGCTCATGCCCACGCTGCGGCCACCGCCGAAGCGGGCGGCATGGCTGGGGGCCGCGACGGTGGCCAGGACGAGGCCCGCCGCGGTGCAGACGGCGGCGATCAGGGTCGGTCGGGAGGCACGGTCGAACATGGTGATGGGCTCCGGAGGCGGGTGACAGGGGGGGCTGGGCGGCGTTTGGAGGGGCGGGGTGTGGGGGCAGTGGACGCCGTCAGACTGCCAGCAGAAGGTCGGCCAGGGCGGATGGAGAGGCGGCCTGGCGCCAGTGGGCCGGCATCTCGGCGGCGGTGATGCTGCCATAGCCCCAGGTGGCGGCGATGAAGGGTAGGCCGTTGGCGTCTGCGGACTCGCCGTCCTCGCTGCGGTCGCCGATGTAGATCGCGCCGTCGCCCGGGATTGCCTGGTCGGCCATCAGGCGCTGGATCATGGCGGCCTTATGGGGAAGGCGGGGCTCGAACAGGTCGAGGGCATACACATGGTCGAAGTGCCGGCTCCAGCCCAGGTGCTCGAGGATCAGGCGGGTCGGGTGGAGGCGCTTGTTGGTGGCGATGGACAGGCTCAGGCCGGCTCCGGCCAGGCGCGCCAGCATGTCGCCCACTCCCGCGTAGGCGGCGGTGGCCTTGTAGCCTTCCGTGTCGTAGCTGGCCTTGAATCCGTCGGCGAGGCGGTCGATGAGCGTCTTGTCGGTGCTGCCGGCCAGGAGCTGCAGGGTCTCGACCAGGGGCGGGCCGATCACGCTCTCGTCGATGCTGCGCACGGCCTGCAGGCCGTTGCGCGCGAAGCTGTCGCGGAAGCTGGCGAGGATGGCCGGCGCGGAGTCGATCAAGGTGCCGTCGAGGTCGAACAGGATGTGGCGGTAGCGGGGCATGGCGGCGGGCGGGCAGTGGGTGGTTGGGCTTCGCCCTCCATTATCGCCTGCTCGGGTATATTTGCGCGCCCCGACTCCCCAAGGTGACGCCATGGATCCCGCTGTTCCGCACCCGCCCGACGACGCCCGCCGCTTTGGCGGCATTGCCCGCCTGTATGGCGATGCGGGGCGCGCCCGGCTGGCCACGGCCCATGTCTGCGTGGTCGGCATCGGCGGCGTCGGCTCGTGGGCGGTGGAGGCGCTGGCCCGCAGTGGGCTTGGCCGTCTGACCCTGATCGACCTCGATCATGTGGCCGAATCCAACATCAACCGCCAGATCCATGCCACCGAGGCGACCCTCGGCCAGGCCAAGGTGGAGGCCATGCGCGAGCGCATCGCCGCTTACAACCCGGCCTGCCAGATCGCCCTGGTGGATGATTTCGTGACGGTGGACAACGCGGCGGCGCTGCTCGGCGGCGGATTCGACTACGTCATCGATGCGATCGATGCGGTGCGGGTCAAGGTGGCCATGATCGCCTTCTGCCGCGACGCCGGCGTGCCGGTGGTGACCTGTGGCGCGGCGGGCGGGCAGATCGACCCGACCCAGATCCGGGTCGATGACCTGTCCCGCACCATCCAGGACCCGCTGCTTTCCAAGGTGCGCGGCCAGTTGCGCAAGAGTCATGGCTTTCCCCGTGATCCGAAGCGCAAGTTCGGTGTGGAGGCGGTGTTCTCCACCGAGCCCCTGCGCTATCCGGCGCCGGAGGCGTCCTGCGAGCTGCCTGCCGGCAACGGGCAGGCGGTGAGCGGGCCGGCCGGGCTCAATTGCGCCGGCTTCGGCTCGGTGGTGACGGTGACCGCCTGCGTCGGCATGTTCGCGGCGGCGCGGGCGCTCAACGCGTTGGCGGCGGCTCGATGAACAGGGCCGGGTCCACCGGGGCGCCGTTCAGGTAGACGCTCCAGTGCAGGTGGGGGCCGGTGGCCCGGCCGCTGCTGCCGGACAGACCGAGAACTGCCCCCCGGCGCACGGTCTGCCCGACCTCCACCTGGGCCTTGTCCAGGTGGCAGACCATGCTGACGAAGCCCTGGCCGTGGTCGACGAACACTGTTTTGCCATTGAAGTAGAAGTCCTCGACCAGGCTGACCACGCCGTCGGCCGGCGCGCGTACGGGGGATCCGGTGGGCACCGCGACATCGAGGCCGGTATGGGGCGCACGGGGCTCGCCGTTGAAGACCCTGCGCAGCCCGAAGCGGCTCGACAGGCGGCCGCCGGCCGGCAGGTCCAGGTCCACCCGCGGCACGTCCACGTCGCGGTAGCGGCTGCGCACGGCGATCTGCAACTCCCGTTCCAGCTCGATGCGGGCCAGGTCTTCCGGGTCGGGGGTGACCATCTTCGGGTTCTTGATGGTGAGACGTTGCTCGGGGTAGCTGCGGGGTGTGACCGGGAAGGGCAGGGGGCGCCGATCCGGTCCGACCTCGAGCACCTGTTCTCCGGGCGGGGTGTCGAGGGGCAGCCCCACCAGGGCGTACCAGCCGTCGGACTGCCGGCGCAGCAAGACCTGCTTGCCGGCGAAGCGGGCTTCCGGTCGCGCCTGGTTGGCGGGGGCGATCCGTACGCTGGCCACCCCGCCGGGTACGGAGGCGGGGCGCAGCTCGGCCTGGATTGGAAGAGCCACGAGGCTGACCAGCAGCGCGGAAACAAAATGGCGCGCCGAGGGGACTATTTCACACATGTTTACGGGAATTCGGAATCGAAGCCGGATTGAAGCATAAGTCTGTGCTGCACCGGATTAACATCTTGCAACGTCGGGCACAGGTCCATGCGGGACTTTTCTGCAGGGTCGTTGGTGCTCACCGCCATGGGGCGGGTCGGGAGGAAAAGCATGTCAAAGGAAGCGATCATCTTGTTTGCCCACGGAGCGCGGGATCCGGAGTGGGCGAGACCGGCGGAGCGGATCGCCGCCGTGGTTCGCAGTTTGCGGCCGGAGGCCCTGGTGGAGCTTGCCTTCCTCGAGTTCATGGAGCCGGCCCTGGGCGAGGCGGTGGAGTCCGCTGCGGCGGCCGGGGCGTCGAGCATTCGTGTGGTGCCCCTGTTCCTGGCTCAGGGTGGGCATCTCAAGCGCGATGTGCCGGTGCTCATCGAGGCCGCCCGTGCCCGCCATCCCGGCTGCAGGATCCAGCTTGCCGAGGCGGTGGGTGAGGATGAAGGGGTGGTCCAGGCCATGGCGGCCTTTGCGGCAGGGGCTTGAGCCGCCGATGAGTGATCCGCAGACCCGCCAGGGCGGTGCGCCGGTCGGGCCAAGCCTGTGGTGGGTGGGAGGGGAGGCCACCGACAGCGCCGACCTGCGCCAGGCGCTGGCGATCGGCGGGGTGACCTGCACGGCCCTGCGGGCTAAGGAGGCGCTGGCCCTTCTCCAGGCGGGCCGTTTCGGCGTCGACGGCGTGGTGGTGGAGGCGGCTGTCCTGACCGGCCACCCTGGCCTGCTCCGCGCGCTGCGCGGTACGGGCGCGCCGCTGGTCCTGCTGCTCGAGGTGGAAGACCAGGCGGTACTCGCCGAGGGCGTGGGCCTGGGGATGGTCGGCGTGGTCAGGCCCGCGTCGCCCGAGGCGCTGCGGGCTGCCCTGCGCCAGCCAGGCGGTGAGCTGGCGACGTCTGCTGGCAGTACCTTTCCCTTCCGGACCCTCGGTGACGTGGCCAGCCTGTCCCTGCTCGCGGCGGCTTTGTGCCCCGACCCGGCGGTTGTCCAGATCGGCTTGTCCGAGCTCATGGTTAACGCGGTGGAGCACGGCAACCTGGGGCTGGGCTTCAGTCAGAAGCGCGAACTGATGGCGGCAGGCGAGTGGCGGAATGAGGTCGAGCGCCTGTTGTCACTGCCCGCCAATGCCGAGCGGTTTGCGTGGCTGCGGGTGGAGTGTCGCCCGCGGGAAGTGCGCTTCCTGATCCGTGACCTGGGAGGCGGCTTCGACCCTACGCCCTATCTCGACCTGAATGCCGAGCTTTCCGTCGAGCCTTACGGACGCGGCATTGCCGTGGCGCGGATGCTGGCCTTCCCCGACCTGGTCTTCCTTGATGGCGGCCGTTGCGTGGAGGGCGTGGTCCGGCGCTGAGGTGCGTGCTCCAGTGCTCGGGAGCGGGCATTCTTGACTGAACATAATATTAGAGTATTCTTATATTATGTTCGTACATATTCCAGCTCTTCGCGCCGCCTTCGCTGTTTCTGCCGGCTGCGCCTTCATTCTCCTGCCCGGCCTGGCGCCGGCGGGCGACCTGCCCACCCTGCAACTGCGTCCCCAGGCCTTCGCCCGCAGCTATTCCGCGGAGGGGATCATCGAGGCCCAGCGCCAGGCCGTGGTGGCTGCCCAGGTGCAGGGGCGGGTGCTCGAGGCCCGGGTGGATGCGGGCGCCCGGGTACGCCAGGGCGATGTGCTGCTGCGTATCGACACCCGTGAAGCCGACCAGGCGGTGGCCGCCGCCGCCGCCCAGGTGTCCGCCGCCCAGGCGCGCCTGGTGGATGCCCGGGCCAGCCTGGAGCGCAGCCGCAGCCTGAAGGGGCGCAACTTCATCAGTGCCAGCGCGCTCGATCAGGCCCAGGCCGCCTTCGATACGGCGCAGGCCCAGCATCGGGCCGCAGAAGCGGGGCGTGCCCAGGCGGAGGCGGGCCGCAGCTTCGCAACGGTGACCGCGCCGCTGACCGGTGTGGTGGCCCAGCGTCTCACCGAGCCCGGCGAGATGGCCTTGCCCGGCAAGCCGCTGATGACGATCTATGAGCCGGGCGGTCTGCGGGCGGTGGCCGATGTGCCCCAGGCCCGCCTGGCCGACCTGGCCCGCCCGGGCGTGAAGGCCCGCGTCGAGTTCCCCGAAGCGGGCCGCTGGCTGGACGCAGTCTCCATCCAGGTGCTGCCGGCGGCGGATCCCCGTACCCACACCGCGCGGATCCGGGTGAACCTGCCGGCCGATGCGCCGGGGGTGGTGCCGGGCCTGGCCGCCCGGGTGCATTTCAGCCTGTCCGGCGAGGCGCCCGTCCTTGCTGTGCCGGCCGCGGCGATCCTGCGCCGGGGTGAGCTGAGCGGCGTTTACGTGGCCGATGGCAAGGGCGGCTTCGTGTTGCGTCAGGTGCGCCTCGGCACTGCCCAGGCGGATGGTTCCGTCGAGATCCTGGCGGGGCTGGCGGGGGGCGAGGAGCTGGCCCTTGACCCGGTCCGGGCCGGCTTGTTGCGCCGGAAGCCCTGAGATGGAAAGCCCCTTGAATTCGCCGCAGGCAGATACCGGCCTGGGCATCTCCGGTCGCATCGCCGCGCTGTTCCAGCGCAATGCCCTGACCCCTCTGCTGGCCCTGGTGCTGCTGCTCCTGGGCGTGTTCGCCACCCTGGTCACACCCAAGGAGGAAGAGCCCCAGATCGACGTGACCATGGCCGATGTGCTGGTGGCCTTTCCCGGCGCCTCTGCCAAGGACGTGGAGGCCCTGGTGGCGCGGCCGGCCGAGCAGGTGCTGTCGCGCATCACCGGCATGGACCACGTTTTTTCCGTGTCTCGGCCTGGCATGGCGGTGATCACCGTGCAGTTCAAGGTGGGCGTCAGCAACCAGGACGCGGTGCTGCGCCTGTACGACACGGTGCATAGCCACCGGGACTGGATCTCTCCCGAGCTGGGGGTGGGCGAGCCCTTGATCAAGCCGCGCGGCATCGACGACGTGCCGGTGGTGGCGCTGACCCTGTGGACCCGGGATCCGAAGCGCTCGGCCTTCGAGCTGCAGCAGGTCGGCCGGGCGGTGGAGCTGGAGCTCAAGCGGGTGCCCGGCACCCGCGATGTGAGCACCATCGGCGGTCCGGGCCATGTGCTGCGGGTGTTGATGGATGCCTCGCGGATGAACGCCTTTGGCATCACGCCGCAGGATCTCAAGGGCGCGTTGCAGCTGGCCAATGCGTCGCAGCCGGCAGGCAGCCTGGTGGCGGGCAACCGGGAGGTGCTGGTGCAGACCGGCACCTACATCGCCAGCGCTGACGACGTGCGGCAGCTGGTGGTCGGCGTCTCTGCCGGCAAGCCGGTGCGGGTGGGTGACGTGGCGACGGTGGTGGATGGGCCGGATCAGCCGTCCCGCTTCGTGTGGCATGGCCTGGGCGCCGCGGCGGAGGCGGGCGTCGCGCAGCCGGGCGAGGAGGCGGGCAGCCGTTTCCCGGCCGTGACCCTGCAGGTGTCCAAGAAGCCCGGTGAGAACGCCGCCGACGTGGCCAATGGGGTGATCCGCCGCCTGGCGCAGCTGAAAGGCAGCATCGTGCCCGAGGGAGTGGAGGTCACGGTGACGCGCAACTACGGCGCTACCGCCACCGAGAAGGCAGACAAGCTGATCGGCAAGCTGGCCTTCGCCACCTCCGCCGTGGTTCTGCTGGTGCTGCTGGCCCTGGGCCGGCGCGAGGCGGTGATCGTCGGTGCCGCAGTGACCCTGACCCTGGCCGCCACCCTGTTCGCCTCCTGGGCGTGGGGATTCACCCTCAACCGGGTGAGCCTATTCGCCCTGATCTTCTCCATCGGCATCCTGGTGGACGACGCCATCGTGGTAGTGGAGAACATTCACCGCTGGCAGCATCTCGAGCCCGGTCAGCCGGTGTGGAAGCTGATCCCCCGGGCGGTGGACGAGGTCGGCGGGCCGACCATCCTGGCCACCTTCACGGTGATCGCCGCGCTGCTGCCGATGGCCTTCGTCAGCGGGCTGATGGGGCCCTACATGGCACCCATTCCGATCAACGCCTCGATGGGCATGGCGATCTCGCTGCTGGTGGCCTTCATCGTCACGCCCTGGCTGGCTGGCAAACTGCTGAAGCCGGCGGGGCACGCCGGGGCCCATCGGCCCGACCGCCTGACCGCCGGGCTGGAGCGGCTGTTCCAGCGTGTCATGACGCCCTTCCTGGCGTCCGGCACGGGCCGCCGGGCGCGGGCCAAGCTGTGGTTCGGCGTGGTGCTGGCGATCGGGCTGTCGGTCTCCCTGGCGGTGGTCCAGCTGGTGGTGCTCAAGATGCTGCCCTTCGACAACAAGAGCGAGTTCCAGGTGGTGCTCGACATGCCGGTGGGCACGCCGGTGGAGCAGACCGCCGAGGTCTTGCGCGAGATGGGCGAGCGGGTCGCCCGGGTCGAGGAGGTGACCGACTTC
>JAFLDU010000093.1 GCA_017309145.1 Zoogloea sp.
CACCTCACCCCCGCCCACCGCTGGATCCGCCGCCTGCTCAGCGAATGCGGACGGCAGATCAAGGCCGTGTAGAGGCTGGGCTGTATGGGCGGCTGAAGCCGCCCATACAGCCCCTACCCCCCTTACAGCCCCTGCAACGCTGAGCCGGCGCACGCCAGGGCATCGTCCAGCCGGTCGTTACCCCAGAACATCTCCTCCCCGACAAAGAAGGTCGGCGCCCCGAATACGCCACGGGCGCGGGCTTCATCGGTGTGGGCGCGCAGGCGAGCCTTGATGGCGTCGCTGCCGGCGGCGGCCAGGATCTCCCCAGCGGGCAGGCCCAGCCCCTCGAGCACGGGGGCCAGGACAGCCTCGCTGTTGATCTCCTGGTCATGCACGAAGTTGAGCTGCATCACCGCCTGGCAGAAGGGGCCCACCCAAGGCTCGCTCTCGCCGGCCAGGGCCACCCGCAGGGGGAGCACGCCGAGGCGTGGAAAAACACTGGGACGCCGCCAGGGCAGGCCGTACTTGCGGCACTGCCGGACCATGTCCTGCCACATGTAGGCGCCCTTCTCCTTCTGCAGCACGAAGGGCGAGTTGTCCATGCCCAGCGCCCGGAAGATCGGGCCGAGCAGAAAGGGCTTCCACAGCACGCGCACGCCCTGACGGGCCGCCGCCGCCTCGATGCGCATCACGCTGAGATAGCTGTAGTTGCTGCCGAACTCGAACCAGAACTCGAGGGTCGGCATGGGGGCTTCGATCGTCATGGGAATCTCCTGGGATCGCGGTGAAAGGCGGCTCAATCGAACACCACGAGGCAGCGTACTTCGATGCTCTGGCGCAGGGGCGCATGGGCCGGCACATCCGGCAGGTCGAAAGCGGCATGAGGGGTGAAGCGGGCCACGCCGTTCACCCGCGAGTCGTACTGCTTGAAGACCAGGGCCTCATGACGGTCCATCTCCGGGTAAAACGCCCAGCGGTGACGGGCCGCATGGTGGAGCAGGTAGATCTCGCCGGTCCGGTCCGGGTAGCGGATCTCGGCCGGCACCAAGTCGTCGGCCAGCACTGAGCGGGCATCGCAGACGGCCAGAGGCGTATCCACCACCGGCCCGGCAATGGAGCGCCAGATATTGACGATGGCAAAGCGCTCCACGCCGGCCCGGCGGGCGGCGTCGGGGATGACCTTGTCCAGGCGGGCGCGACCCGAGGCCTCGCTGTAGTCGTTATGGACCCGGCTCACCGCGGCGGGACGGCTGCCGTCACCCACCCGGCCGAAGCCCATAGGCGGCCGCCCCGCCTCCCGGCGGCGCACCAGATGATCGAAGACGAAGGCCTCGCGGGCCCCCGTCACCCAGCAGGCGAGTTCGGCCATTTCCGGGTAGTAGTCGCGACGGATCGCCTCATGATCGTGGAAATCGGGCAGCACCGAAGGAGCCTCCCACAACTCGTAGCCCTCCCGGTCCACCGACGGCCGCGCGGCGACGGCCCGGGCGTCGGCGATATGCATCACCCGGGACGCATAGGCGCAGTTCTCCCAGGGGACACCCGGCGGTGGCTGGTAGAGGTAATTGACCGGCCGGCCGTTCATGGGCTGCAGGTAGTCGAGCCCGGCGTCCACCCCGGGCACCCGGGGCGCAGCAGGCGCGAAGCTTGGCCGCGTGGCAAGGGCGCGGGACGCCGGGAGGGCGGCCACAGGGCCGACGGACACTGGACGTGGATCGATGGCAAGGGACATGGAAGCCTCCGCAGAATCGGGTTGTGGAAGCCCGCCGCGCTCAGGTCGCGCCGGGCTCCGCCATTTAAATTCGGAATGCGAACGCCCTTCAAACGGGAAATTTTCAGGATTTGGATGCATGAATCTCATACCAAATCCAATCTCGGGCTCGTCTTGCCCTGGCCGATGGCATTCCATCTGAACATGCAGGCCATGCGTATTTCCAGCTTGCCGCCCCCCGCCCATGGCGCTGAAATGCAGCCCATGCCGACGCGCCCTGCATCCCACCCGCCCCGCATCCTCCCCGCCCTCGCCCGCGCGGCCGGGATCGCCCTTCTGACGACGGCCCTGTACAGCGGTTTCCGGGCCTGGCTGACGCCGGACAACCTGCTGGCCTGGCTTGCCGCCCTGAGTTTCTGCGGCTGACCGGCTGCCTGCCCCCTCCCCCGCCGGTCAGCCGTCCTTTTCTTCCTGGCCTTCCGCCGCCCCACGGGTCGCCGCCGCCTCCGCGAGGATCCACCGCGCCACCTCCTCCACCTCCGGCCGGGCTGTGGCCTCGGCGCGCAATAGCCAGTAGGCGTTGGCGCTGGCCGGCCCCGGCCGGGGTGTTTCCAAGCGCTGCAGACGGCCATCGGCCATGACCTGGCCGATCAGCTCGAGCCGCCCCAGGGCCACCCCCTGGCCAGCGATGGCGGCCTGCACCAGCTGGTCGTACTGGTTGAAGCGCAGCACCCCGCGGGGCTTGAGGGCCTCCCACCCCTGGCTCGCCAGCCATTCGCTCCAGCGCAGCCAGGGCCGGTACTCGCCGTCAAACTCCAGCAGCACGCACCCCGCCAGCGCTGCCACGTCAAGCCGGCCATTGAGGCCCAGGGAAGGATGGGCAACTGGCGCGATGGTCTCGCCGAAGAGCCGCTGCGCCCCCTCCGGCGCGGTCTCCGGCGGGCAGTAGCGCAGGGCCATGTCCAGACCATCGGCCTTCAGGTCAGCCACCCGGTTGCTGGCCGACAGGCGCACGTCGATACCCGGATGAACCCGCAGGAAAGCCCCAAGACGCGGCATCAGCCACAGGCCGGCCACGCCGATGCTGGTGCTCACCGTGACCGGACGGGCCGCCGCGCCTCCGCGCAGGATCCCGACCACATCCTGAAGTTCGCGGATCGCACCGTCGGCGCTGCGGAACAGGCGCTCCCCTTCCGGGGTGAAGGAGATCGCCCGATGTCCGCGCACCAGCAGGCGCACCCCGAGCATCTCCTCCAGGGCCAGCACCTGGCGGCTCACCGCCGACTGGGTGAGGCACAGGTCCTGGGCGGCCAGGGTGATGCTCATGCGCCGCCCTACCGCGACAAAGCCACGGATGAGATCGAGGGAGGGAAGCCGGGCCAGACCGATTGACATGCACTCACCTCATGCGAAAGAGACGGAAATGTGGTTTGAAGCCCGGTCGCCATAACACTCTAATGAGGTTGAAGCGGTGCTCCAGGCATCACCTCACTTTACTCAATTGAATACGATAACGCCATGAAAAATGAAATTAACATACACCTCTGGGGGATGGTGATCGCAGGTGGTCTGGTGATGGGCCTGGCCCTCGGCGTGCGCCACGCCCAGGGCATCTTCCTGGTGCCGGTCACGGTTGACCGGGGCTGGTCGCGGGAAGCCTTCGGTTTCGCCATCGCCTTGCAGAATCTGGTCTGGGGCCTGGCCCAGCCCTTCACCGGAATGATCGCCGACCGCTTCGGCGCCCGCCGGGTCATCGCCGGGGGGCTGGTCCTCTACGGCCTGGGACTTTACGGCATGGCCGGTGCCGAATCCCTGACCGGCTTCAATCTGAGCGCAGGCGTGTGCATCGGTGTGGCGCTGTCGGCCACCTCCTTCGGCGTGGTGTATGGTGCCCTGAGCCGCCTGGTGCCCCCCACGCGGCGCAGCGGGGCCCTCGGTCTGGCCGGCGCGGTGGGCGGCCTGGGCCAGTTCTTCCTGGTGCCCGGTGCCCAGGGGCTGATCGACCAGCTGGGCTGGATGGGCGCGCTCGGGGCGCTGGCCCTGCTGTGCGCGCTGCTGCTCCCCTGCGCCCTGCCGCTGCACGACCAGCCCGGCCAGGACAAGTCCGCGCAGGCCGGGCAGAGCCTGCGCGCGGCCCTCGCCGAAGCCTTCGGCCACCGGGGCTTCTGGCTGCTCAATGCCGGCTTCCTGGCCTGCGGTTTCCAGCTCGCCTTCATCGCCTCGCACCTACCGGCCTATGTGCAGGACAAAGGGCTTTCGGCCAGCACCGCGGTGGCCGGGCTGGCCACCATCGCCCTGGCCAATGTGGCCGGCACCTATGTGTGCGGGCTGCTGGGCGGCCGCTATCGGCGCAAGCACCTGCTGTCACTCCTGTACCTGCTGCGGGCGGCCGCCATGGCGCTGTTCGTGCTGCTTCCCATCAGCCCGGCCAGCCTCTACCTGTTCTGCGCGGTGATGGGCTTCCTGTGGCTGGGCACGGTACCCCTCACCAACGGCCTGGTGTCCCAGGTCTTCGGGGTGCGTTACATCACCACCCTGTTCGGCTTCGTGTTCTTCGGCCATCAGCTGGGCGCCTTCCTCGGAGTCTGGCTGGGCGGCTATGTCTTTGAAGCCACCCGCTCCTACGACCTGATCTGGCTGAGTGGAATCGCCCTCGGGGTGATCGCCGCCGCCCTGCACTACCCCATCGACGACCGGGAGATCCTGCGTCCGGCCGTGCCCGCGTGAAGGCAAGATGTAGGGTCGGCTTCAGCCGCCCGCAGGTGCCGATCAACGGCACGCCCTGGTTCAGGGTCCGTGGGCGGCTGAAGCCGACCCTACACGTTCCCTACACGCCTCAGGGCGTGGGCCGCAGTCCTTCGCCCAGGCCTTGCAGCGGCCCCAGCGGGTTGCGGCGCAGCTCGGTCTCTTCGATGCGCGGACGGCCGCTCCACTGCTTGAAGACCACCTTATCGTCGACCACCACGATCAGGGCGCCGAACTTCCAGCCGGTGGTCAGGGTGTCGCGCTTGAAATTGAGGAAGTCGAGCATGAAATTGCCCACCCGCTTGCGGTCGATGCGGCTGGGCTCCATGAAGTAGCCAATGCAGCCATCCTGCGCCTTCATGCAGTCGAGGATACCGGGCGGGATGGCCGCCCGCTCCTGCAGGGGCGAGGGCAGCACGGCGCGCACCACTTGGGAGTGGTTGAGGATCTGTACGTTGGGTGTGACGGCCGGATCGAAGCCCAGCTGGCGCACGGTGGCCATGTCGGTCTGGTAGGGCACGATGCGGTCGTAGGCCTGCTTGGCCTGCTCGAAGTCCTCCCAGTTGTTCTTCACGTCCTGCCGGGACGTGGGCAGCATGCTGGCACAGCCCGCCAGCATCATGGCGATCGGCAGCACATGCAGTTTCATGGTTCAGCCCCCTTGTCCGCAAGCGCGACGGAAACCTGCCCCTCCCCTTCGTTTCACCCTATGTGACAGGTGGACACGCCGCAAGTAGGACGCGTTTGCGGCTAAGGATAAGAGCCCGCCACCACCCCGCCGGAAGACCAGGCAGGAGGGCTCCCCCGCCTGGACCGGCGCCTTTCAAGCTTTGACAAGCCCGATGGCGAGCCGTGCGGGCAAGGAGCCCTTAAGATCGAGGGGGCCGGGTCGCCCCGCAGATACCCCCTTCTCTCTCCGAAAGCCATCCGCCATGCGCATCGCCCTCCTCTCCGATCTCCACCTGTCCGCCGCCCCCATGCCCTTTCCGCAGGTGGAGGCGGATGTGATCGTGCTGGCGGGCGATCTGGGGCGGCCAGCGCAGGCCGTCGAGTGGGCACGGGCAACGCCGCTGCCCACTCTGTATGTGGCGGGTAATCACGAGTTCTACGGCAGCGACCTGGTCAGCACCCACCAGGCGCTGGCCCGGCTGGCCGCGGGCAGTCCGCTGCAGATCCTGGAGCGGAGCGAATGGATCCACCAGGGGGTGCGCTTCCTGGGCTGCACCCTGTGGTCGGACTTCCGCATCTTCGACAGCGAAACAGCGCGCTTGCAGGGGGTGCAGGCGGCACTCAACTTCACCCGCGACTACACACGGATCCGCGTTGCCCCCGACTTTCCCGACACCTTCTCGCCGGCGCTGGCTCAGCTGCTGTTCCTGGAGTCGGTGAAGTGGCTGGAGGCCTGCTTCGCCCGCCCCCACCCGGGGCCCACGGTGGTGATCACCCATTTCGCGCCGAGCCAGCGCAGTATCGCGCCCCAGTTCGCAGGCTCGCCGGTGAATGCCTGCTTCGTCTCCGAACTGGATGCCCACATCCTGCGCTGGCAGCCGGCCCTGTGGCTGCACGGACACACCCATGACAGCTTCGACTACCGCATTGGCAGCACCCGGATAGTCTGCAACCCCCGCGGCTACGCCCGCCGCACCACGCCCGACGGGCCGCTGGAGCTGGAGAACGCACGCTTCAACCCGGGCCTGGTCCTCACCCTGTAAGCGCCCCCGGGATCAGTCGGGGGCGATCGCGATCAATCGCCGCTTCGGGCGGACGAGGGCAAGGGCGTGCTGATCGCCGGCAGCTTCCTGACCTGCAAACGGGTGAAGATAAGCTGCATTCCTGATAGCCCAAAACGGGGATCGATGCAATTGACATCAAACACCCCCATCCCTAGCCTTGCGCAGACATACCCATGACATAAATCGGGCGCCATGAGTCGCCCGCGAGGAGCCACACCGTGACCGTCCAGAACCTCCCACCTGACAGCTACCGCCATGTGGCCGCCGGCGAAATCCAGACCAAGGTGCACGTGTATCGGACCGCCCTCGGTGACGACGGGCCCGGCAGCGTCGGCTGGCAGGGGGCCAACGGTGAGTGGCAGCAGGTGCCACTGGCCGTCGGCGACACCGTCGCCCTCACGGTCGATGGCGCGGCAGGCACCCTGCTCAACCTGTGCCCCGCCACCGTCCAACTGCTGTGGAACAACATCTACATCAAGGACATGCAGGCCGTGCCGGAAGGCGGCGCCCGCGAACTGCTGGCCCACCGCAGCAGCGCGGCACAGCATCTGCCGGCCAGGCCGCCGCGGGAGCTTCAGGGCGCTCCCCGGCGAGGGCATTGAGTCCCTCCAGAAAGCCGCAAAGCAGGCCTGATTGCGAACCTACCAACTGGTAGGTATAGTCGGTTCCGAACAGGACCGCGGAACCGGATTCACCCGGATCCCGCCGCGGCCCGATGCGGAGACCCCATGCGCCTCATTCCCCCCTGGCTGCGCCTGCTGGCGGCACTCGTCCCTCTCCTGGCCTGCCAGCCCGCGGCCGCCATGGAGCCGAATGACGCCGCTGCCCTGCGTGGCGTCACGGAAGGCAAGGGCATCTTCCTGATCGATTTCAACGATCCCCGCAAGGCTGCCTTCTACCTGAGCATCATCAAGGAAACCCATGGCGGCATGCTCCGCCAGGGCGTCAAGCCTGATCTGATCATCGTGTACATCGGGCCGACCGTGCGCTTCCTGACCACCCGGCCGGACAGCGCCCTCCAGCTGGAGCATGAGGACGCCCTCGAATCCATCGCGATCCTGGTCAAAGAGCTGGCTGCACTGGGGGTACGCCACGAGGTCTGCGCGATCGCCACGCGGGTCATGCGGATCGATGACGCCACCCTGCTGCCCGGCCTGACCCTGGTGGCAGACGGCTTCATCTCGCTGATCGGCTACCAGACTCAGGGCTACAAGCTGGTCCCGCTGTTCTAGCCGTCGCTGCCCGCCGACGGGGCTGCCCGCGCGAGGATCTGCTCGAAGCCCGCCAGGGCCAGGGCCCGGGACTGGATGGCACGGGCCACCAGGCTACCCCCTTCGAGGCTGCTGAGGATCAGGATGGCCAGCGCGCCGGCACCGTCCGGCCACGACAGCTGACCGGCGGCGCATCCCTGCGCAACCGTCCGGGTCAGCCAGGCCAGGTGGAGCTCGAAATAGGCCCGGGTCCGGGCATGGATCGATTCCGGCAAGGCGGCCAGCTCGGCAGACAAGGCGCAGCACAAGGGGCGCAGTTGCTCCTCGAATCCATCGAGGAACAGCTGGCCATAGGCCTGCAGGCGGGCCGGCGCCTCGCTGTGCGCCGCCTCGATTCCGGTGAGGGCCTCCGTGAAGCGCGCCATCGCCACTTCGACGACCTCCTCGGCGAGACGCTGCTTGGTGGGAAAGTGGTAATGGATGCTGGCCTTGGTGATGCCGATCTTGTCGGTCAGGTGGGCATAACTGAAGGCCGAATAGCCAGATCGACGGATCAGGTATTCGGCCTCGGCCAGCAATTGAGAACGGGTCGGAGCAGTCATGGAGCGAAGGCTATCATCCTGCGCCGGCGCGCACATCAGTGGCCATGGCCCGACTCCAGCGCCTCCACCTCGATGCCCGGCAGCAGGTGCCCCACCGAACGCCGGTACTCGGCCGGCGCCACCGGCAGCGTCCGGAACCGCTCCGGCAACGGACGGGCCAGGATCTCGTTCATGTCCAGCCCGTCGGCCGCCGCCTGGCGCAGGGCCCCCGACAACCAGGTCAACCAGTCGCGGGTCAGCCGGATGGGCTGCGCATCGCGGGACACCGGACCGTGCCCCGGCACCAGCACCTTCACGCCGCCGCCGGCCAGCATGGCCTCGAGGGTATCCAGGGAGGCCATCCAGCGCGCCACCTGGGCGTGGGGCGTGGTCGGCGCCCGGTCGTTGAAGACCAGATCACCCGCGAACAGCACGCCACTGCTTTCATCGAGCAGGGCCAGATCGGCGCCGGTATGGCCATCGAGGGCCAGCAGGCGCAGGCGACGCCCACCCACCTCGAGCGGGCCCGCCTGCAAGACCCGGGTCGGCACCACGACCTCGGTGCCCGACATCCAGTCGCCGCTCATGCGGAACAGGTTCTCGGCAAAGGCATTACCCTCGCTGGCAATGCCCCGCTGCACCTCGGCCAGGCTGCCCAGTGGCACATCGGAGAAGGCCTGATTGCCCAGGAAGTGGTCGGGATGGTGATGGGTGTTGATCGCCATCAGCACCGGCTTGTCGGTCACCCGGGCGATGGCCTGGCGCATCTGCCGGCCGTAGCGCAGCGACGGACCGGTGTCGATCACCACCACGCCCTGCGGTCCGACGATGAAGCCGGTGTTGACGATGTTGCCACCGTTCCGCGTGTCGAAGTCCTCGGTCTTGCCGACGAACACATACACATCCGGGGCTACCGCCCGGGGCTCCAGACGGTAGTCGAAATCATCGGCGTGGGCGGCCAGGGCCACCCAGGCCAGGCATGCAAGAATCAGGCGCTTCATGGTGCAATCCGGACATCGAAGGTGTTGCCGTTGTTATCCCGCCCCGCAGCCTGCAGGGCGCCGCCGCGTTGGCCCCGGTACAGCGTGAACACCGGATTCTCGCTGACCGGCTGGGAGATCTCCAGACGCATCAGGGACGTGCCGGCTTCATCCCGGAGGGTCAGCGCCTCGAGGTGGAAGGCCGGAATGCCGGCAATCAGACCGGTATCCATCGGATGGATGATGCGCAGGCGGACCCGCCCCGACATCGGCCCCTCGCTCCAGGCACGTGCCGTGACCTCATTGAGGCGCTTCTGCCACTCCGTGGAGGTGGACCCGACCGAAGGGGCCGTGCAACCTCCGCCGGCGGTATTCACCAGGGTCCCGCCCACGTGCCACACCCCATCGCCAGTCCGCGCTGCGGCCCGCAGGGGGGTGGACTGCTGCAGCTTGACCCGGAAGCCCAGGTAGGCGCTGGTCGCCTCGGGGTGGAAGCGCAGGATCTCTAGGATGGGGTTGAAGTCGGCAAAGACCACCACCTCCTTCACGTCGGGCAGCGCCGTGGCATCGACCGTCACCGGCACCAGCATGGGGTTCTCGGCGAGGTCCGGTGCCTCCACCTTCACCCGCGAGTCGAACACATAAGCCTCGCCGGCAAGCAGGCTGCGGGCCATGTCTTCCCAACGGGGCGACCCCAGCGGGTCGACGGCACGCTCGGCGGCCCTGCCGGAGGGTACCGCCAGTACTGTTGCGGCGAGCACCGCCGCCATCAATGCTGCGACTCTCATCGCATCTCCTCCTTTGTCGTGGTAACGCCCCGTTATTGGTCTGGGGCCGGCGAAACGATCGTCCGGCTTGCAAGGGCTGTCCTGACGCAGGAAATATTATCTACTAGTTGGTAGGCTTGCAATCCAGAGGAACCCGCCACCACGTCAGGACCCAACAAAAAGCCCGACGCGGAGCCGGGCTTTCAGTGCTGCGGAGGAGATGATCCCGGGCGGGAGCCGCCGCCCCGGGCGCGCGGGCTCAGGCCATGCCGCCCGCCGGGCCGAACATGGCCATGAGGGTCAGGTCTTCCGTGATGTCGAAGAAGGAATGCTCGGTGGTCGCGCTGACGAACAGCACCATGCCCGGCCCGACCTCCTGCTCCTGCCCATCGACGCGCAGACGGGCACGACCTTCGATCACCATGTAGAGCTCATCCTCGAAGTGGGGAGCCTGCATGTCCTTGGCCCCTGCCGGAAGGCGGTACAAGGCACAGGACATCTGCGAGCTGCGCAGAAACTCGAAGATGGCGGGCTGGCTGCCTTCGACCCGGCGCTTGAGCTCACTGAGGTTGAACACTTTCCACACGCTGAATGACCCCATGGAGAATAGGTTTATCGATGCCTGCGATAGTGCCAGAGGCGGGACAGCCGTCAAGCCTTTCCTTCCGTCTGGTTGACCCGGCTTTGGCCGGAGCGAACCACACCGATCAACACCTCACCTGCCGATTTGCGGTATACCCCTGTCGGCATGGCCGCCAAACCACCCAAGATCGGGAGACGCAATGCTTTCTGCGGTACTCAATGGCAAGCGCCGAGGCACCGGCCTTGCCGGCAAGCAGCTGACGCTGGGCGACAGCAGCGGTGCCGAGGACGTGCTCACGGCCACCGTATTCGAACGCCTGGCCTACCTGCCCGACCCGTTGCTCGCGCATTTCTTCGACCGGTTCCTGAGCCTGGACGCACCACCTGGCCCGCTGACGGACATCCAGTTCTGGCCCTCCTGGCAGCTGGCCGGCTCGCGGGTGGAGCCCGACGTGGTGCTCCACGGCAGCCAACGCAGCCTGCTGGTGGAGGCTAAGCGCGACGACAACAGCCTGCAGCACTATGCACAGCAGCTGGCCCGGGAACTGATCGCCGGCACGCACAATGGGGAGCTGCAACGCCCCGTGCTGCTCACCCTCGGCGGCCTGTCGGCATACACCGAAGCGGCCACATTGCAGCTGGGGGAACAGATCGATGCCGCGCTGGGCGACACAGGGGTTGAGTACGAGCTGGTCTGCCGTAGCTGGAACCAGCTCTACCTGGCACTGGAAGCCAGCATTGCTAGCGCACCGGCAAGCACCCAGGCCGGCCTGTACCGTCTGCTCGAAGACATTGCCGCCACCTACGCCTGGCATGGCTTGCGCACCCACGCCCGACGCTGGCTGGCCCAGCTGACGCCAGCGGGGATCACGGCGGAGCGCTATCTCTCCGGCAGCGGCTTCGCGGCAGCAGCCCCAAGCGCCCCAGTCCTGTCGAGTCCGCTGACCGGGCTGCCGACACATGGCATCCGCCTGGCCACCCTTCCATCCATCGCCTGGAGCTTCAGAACATGACTTCCCCGCTCGACGCAGCCCTGCTCGACGTGCGCAAGGCCTACCGCCTGCTGGCCGACTACCAGCAGCGCATCCTCGAGCTGCTCGCCTTCATCCGCAATGAACTGGGCGCCGTCCATTATCACCAGCACCTGCGCAACAAATCCCCACGCAGCTTGGGCGGCCTAGAGCTGGACCATTCGGGCGGGGCACGCCTGCTGCCCTTCAACGACGTATCGGTGTTGTGGCTGCGCGCCAGCGGCCAGGATGACCCGGCCAATCAGCACCGCGCGGGTGACCTGCTGATCGATGTCTGGGTGCGCAGCGACAACGGAAACGGGACGGAGAGGGAGCCGGCGCGGAGCCCCGAACAGAGCCTCAGCGAGCTGCGCATCTATTTCTTCCTGTGCACGGAAGACACCCAGGAGAACACCAACTGGTACTACCAAGTGTGGAGCGGAACGAACTACCCCCCGCTCGGCAGCGTGGCGCCCTGCGACAGCCACCCAAACTACCAGGCGTATGGAGAGGCGATCCCGCTTGCGGCTATGGCCGACGAGACCGCTGCGCGTGCAAGCCTCCAGGCGCTGCGCGCCCGGGCATCCGCGCAACTGGGGGGCACGATCTAGAACGATAAGCCGGGAAAGTGCGCCGGAGGCCCGGCGGCAGGGCGCCCCCCGGCACTCCGGCGCACTCTTCCGGCGCTCACTGCAGGTCGAAACGGTCCAGGTTCATGACCTTGTTCCAAGCGGCCACGAAGTCACGCACGAACTTCTCCTTCGCATCGTCCTGGGCATAGACCTCGGCCAGGGCACGCAACTGGGAGTTGGAGCCGAAGATCAGGTCCACCCGCGATGCGGTCCATCTGACTTCGCCGGTCTTCCGGTCGCGCCCCTCGAAGCTGTCCTGCGCCGCCGAAGTCGGCACCCAGGTCGTGCCCATATCCACCAGATTCACGAAGAAGTCGTTGCTCAGGGTCTGCAGCCGCCGGGTAAACACGCCCTTCGACGAGCCTCCCGCATTGGCGCCGAGCACCCGCAGACCACCGACGAGCACCGTCATCTCGGGCGCGCTGAGGGTCAGCAGCTGGGCCTTGTCCACCAGCATCTCCTCGGCCGACACGGCGTAGGCCTGTTTCTGGTAGTTGCGGAAGCCGTCGGCCTCCGGCTCCAGCACCGAGAACGACTCCGCGTCGGTCTGCGCCGCCGTGGCATCACCCCGCCCGGGGGTGAAGGGCACCTCGACCGCATGGCCGGCCGCCTTGGCCGCCGCCTCCACCGCGGCACCGCCCGCCAGCACGATCAGGTCGGCCAGCGAGACCTTCTTGCCGCCGCTCTGGGCCGCGTTGAAGGACTGCTGGATGCCTTCCAGCGTGGCCAGCACCTTGGCGAGCTGTGCCGGCTGATTGACTTCCCAGTCCTTCTGCGGGGCCAGCCGGATGCGGGCGCCATTGGCACCGCCGCGCTTGTCGGAGCCACGGAAGGTGGAGGCCGACGCCCAGGCAGTGGACACCAGCTCGGCGATCGACAAGCCGGACGCGAGCACCTGGGCCTTGAGAGCGGCAATGTCAACAGCATCAACCAGCGGATGATCGGCTACCGGAATCGGGTCCTGCCAGATCAGGTCTTCGGCGGGCACTTCCGGCCCCAGGTAGCGGACCTTGGGGCCCATGTCCCGGTGGGTGAGCTTGAACCAGGCACGCGCAAAGGCGTCGGCAAAGGCTTGCGGATCCTTGTGGAAGCGGCGCGCGATCGGCTCGTAGATCGGGTCGAAGCGCAGCGACAGGTCGGCCGTGGTCATCATCGGCGGATGCTTCTTGGACGGATCGTGGGCATCGGGGATCAGGTGCTCGGGCTTGACGTCCTTCGCCACCCATTGCTTGGCGCCGGCCGGGCTGCGGGTCAGCTCCCACTCGTAGCCGAAGAGCATGTCGAAGTAGCCGTTGTCCCAGGTGGTGGGGTTCGGCTTCCAGGCCCCCTCGATCCCGCTGGTGGTGGTGTGCACGCCCTTGCCGGAGCCGAACTTATTGATCCAGCCCAGGCCCTGCGCCTCGATCGGCGCCGCTTCCGGCTCGGGCCCCACCAGGGCCGGGTCACCGGCACCATGGGCCTTGCCGAAGGTGTGTCCGCCGGCCACCAGGGCCACCGTCTCCTCGTCGTTCATGGCCATGCGGGCAAAGGTTTCACGCACATCGCGCCCCGACGCCACGGGATCGGGGTTGCCGTCCGGGCCTTCGGGATTGACGTAGATGAGGCCCATCTGCACGGCCGCCAAGGGATTTTCGAGCTTGCGGTCGCCGGAGTAGCGGCTCATCGGCTTGTCACTGGTGGCCAGCCATTCGGCTTCGGCGCCCCAGTAGATGTCCTCTTCAGGCTGCCAGATGTCGGCTCGGCCACCGCCGAAACCGAAGGTCTTGAAGCCCATCGATTCCAGCGCGACGTTGCCGGCCAGGATCATCAGATCGGCCCAGGAGATCTGGTTGCCGTACTTCTGCTTGATCGGCCACAGCAGGCGGCGCGCCTTGTCCAGGTTGCCGTTGTCGGGCCAGCTGTTGAGGGGCGCGAAACGCTGGTTGCCGGTGCCGGCGCCGCCCCGGCCGTCGGCGGTGCGGTAGGTGCCTGCACTGTGCCAGGCCATGCGGATGAACAGGCCACCATAGTGCCCCCAATCAGCGGGCCACCAATCCTGTGAAACGGTCATCAGGGCCTGCAAGTCCTTCTTGAGCGCGGCGTAATCGAGCTTCTTGAAGGCCTCGGCGTAGTCGAAGCCGGCATCCATCGGGCTGGATGCAGGCGCGTGCTGATGCAGGATGGACAGGTTCAACTGCTTCGGCCACCAGTCCCGGTTGGAGCGGGCTCCCTGAGTGACGCGGGCGCCCCCGCTGAACGGGCATTTTGCTTCGTTGCTCATGACTGTCTCCCTCTGTATGTACGTTGATCGGCGAACTGCTTGATCCGAAGCTTAGCGACGCCCCCTTGCGGCCTCCATTGAATTCATCCAATGAAAGCGATGGAGCTCCGCTATTGACAGTACGGGGCGGCAAGGGTTGCCATGAAACGCGAAACCATTCAGCATGACCCGCTCACGAGATGAAAGGACACCCATGAACAGCAGCCCGTCGATCACGCTCTACGGCACGCCGCCATCGGGTCACGCCCACCGCGTGGAGGTCCTGCTCAAGCTGCTCGGCCTCCCCTACGGCTACGTCACCGCCACGGCCGACGTGCGGCAGACGCCCGGATTCCTGGCATTGAACCCCCTGGGGCAGATCCCCGTGCTGCAGGACGGGGACACGGTGATCTGTGACAGCACCGCCATCCTCATCTACCTGGTGGAAAAATACGCGCCCGGCAGCGCCTGGCTGCCCCGTGATCCGGAGACCCGCGCGGAGGTGCAGCGCTGGCTGTCGATCGCCTCGGCGGAAGTCCGCTTCGGCCCGGCCACCGCCCGGGCGGTGACCCAATGGAACATGGCGGGCCATCTGGACACAGCCCACGCCATCGCGGCGCGGCTGTTCGGCTTCATGGAGGGGCATCTGGCCGACCGCACCTTCCTCGCGGCGCCTCACCCCACCCTGGCAGATCTGGCGTGCTACGCCTACATCGCCCACGCGCCGGAGGGGGGCATCGACCTCGCGCCCTATCCCCACATCCGGGCCTGGCTGGGCCGCGTGGCGGCGATTCCGGGCTTCACCGACATGGCCCCACTGCCCTTGCCGGCGCGATGACCCAAGCGGCACCGACATCCATGACGCCCGAACAGGTTGCCGACTTCTGCAGGACCCTGCCAGGCGCCGTCGAGTCCATCAAATGGAGCAGCAATCGGGTCTTCTCGATCGCCGAAAACAAGATGTTCGCCATCCTTGGCGTCGGCAACAAGGGAAAGGGCGAGCTCGCCTTCAAGGTTGACGACGACCTCTTCCTGGGCTTCACCGACCGGCCGGGCATCCACCCCGCCCCCTACCTGGCCCGGGCCCGCTGGGTCACGATGACGCCCCCTTATCCGATGGCTGCCGACGAACTCAGGGCAGTCTTGACACGCTCCCATCAGCTGGTCGCACTGCGGCTGCCGAAATACCGTCAGGCCGCATTCCGGATCCGGTCGGAGGCCTGACACGTCGGGCGCGCTGCGATGCGGGGCGGCGTCCTGGGCTTACCACATCATGTCGTCGGGCACCTGGAAGGCGGCATAGGGATCATCCTCATCGACGGTGGTGCTGGCCTTCACGACCCGCACGACCACCGAAGGATCCCGCTCGGCGATCTTGTTGGCGACAACGCCGGGCACCAGCTCGATGCTCTCGCCCTGGCAGATGATCACCAGGTGGCCCGCCGCGATATGGGACTGGACCTGGGCCGACACATACACCCGCTTGATCTTGTTGTCGTGGGTGAAGTTGTAGGCGATGTCGCCAGAGCCCTTGCTCTGACGACTCTGCTTCACCATCTGGAGGATCTGCGCCGCGAGCGCCTTCTGGGCGGCGGCGGCATCGCGCTGGGCGTTGAGCTCCCGGGAGCGCTCGGCGTCCTTGCGCTGCGCCTCGAGCACCGCAAGACGCACCTCGTCGACGCTTTCAACGCCGCTCCGACGCTCGATTTTCTTCTGCTTGGCCTTCTCCTGGTTGGTCTGCTTGACCTTGTTCTTGCTTACCAGGCCGGCTTTCAAAAATTGATCCTGCAAGGAGGCCATCTGCCACTCCGTCAATGAGGTCACCCACGCGGAAACGCGTCTCCGCCGGATAAAGGCAGCAGGATAGCAAAAAGCCTCCCCGGATCAGTCGCCCGAGGAGGGACTGATCTTGTCGGCCACCTTGTGCAACACCTCGCTCGTGGCCTCGGCTCCGCGTCGGATACCCCGCTCGGTGGCCGCCACACCGGCCTTGATCCCGTTGGCCGCCGCCTCGGCCCCCCGCTTGATGCCCTGCCCCGCCGCATCGACTCCTCGCTCGATCTTTTGGGTGGTGGATTCGGTGCCGCGCTCGGACGCCACTTCAGGTCTGGCGGCCGCGCCATCGTCAGCCAGGGCCGCCCCCAGCAGAAAGCATCCGCAGACGAGGGCGATAAGTGAGCGTTTCATGTCCAGACTCCTTGCGTTGATACGTGCTTGAGAGATACCACCAAAGGGTGGGAAGTTCTGTAGCAAGGGGTAACGTGGTGTTGCGTGACGGCACGGGACCTCAGTGGATGCCGTAGCGCCTCAGCCGGTTGGCGATGGCGGAATGGGAAGTGCCCAGGCGTTTGGCCAACCGGCGGCTCGAGGGAAACTCGCGATACAGCCTCTGCAGCAGGCTCTTCTCGAAATCGGCAACCGCCTGCTCCAGAGTGGCGATCTCGCCAGCGCCATCGGACTGTACCGGGGCGCCCCCCTGAGCCAGCTCCAGATCCTCGCTCTGGATGAGGCTGCGCTCGGTCATCGTGACCGCCCGGAAGATCACGTTCTGCAACTGGCGGACATTGCCCACCCACGGATTGGCCTGCAGGACTGCGCACGCCCCCGGGGACAGGCGCATGGGAGGACGGGAGGCCTGGGTGCAGGCGCGGCTGAGAAAAGCCTGGGCAATGGGCAGGATGTCACCCGGGCGCTCCCGGAGGGGTGGAACGTGCAGATGGAGCACATTCAGGCGGAATAGCAGATCCTGACGGAAATGACCGCTGCTCACCCTATCCTCGAGCTTCCGGTGGGTGGCGCTGATGATGCGGACATTCATCCTGACCTCCCGGTCACCCCCGACCCGCCTGAAGCTGCCGTCGTTCAGAAAGCGCAGCAGCTTGGCCTGCAGATAAGGCGACATCTCGCCGATCTCGTCGAGAAATACCGTACCACCATCGGCCAGCTCCAGCAGGCCGGGCTTTCCACCGCGCAGGGCACCGGTGAAGGCGCCGGCGGCGTAGCCGAACAGCTCGCTCTCCGCCAGGCTCTCCGGCAGGGCCGCGCAGTTGAGCGCAAAGAAGGGCTGGCTGCCACGGCTGCTGCCGGTGTGGCAGGCGTGAGCCAGCAACTCCTTGCCGGTGCCGGTCTCGCCGGTGATCAGCAGCGGTGCGTCCACCATGGCCATCCGCGCGGCCCGTTGCTTGAGCTGCTCGATTTCGGGCGAACTGCCCAGGATGGCGTCGAACCCTCCGGCGTCGTAATTCTGCAGGGCGCTCATGCGCCCCCCCATCCGGCTGGGGGCGTGAAGGGTCATCACTGCGCCGGCCACCCGGCCACCGGCTTCGTGCAGGGGCATGGTCTCCAGCATGTAGGGCTCCCCATTCACGACAACCTCGCACACCGGCAGGTGATAGCCGCCATTGATCAGTTCGCGCAGCAGCTCGGGGTTGCCGATCAGCGCTTCGAGGGACGTGCCGATGAGGCTTGCCTCCTCCCTGCGGAAGGCACCCACCGCTGCGCCATTGACCACCACCACGCAGCCCGCCTCATCCACCGCGAAGATGGGATCGGGCTGCGAGGCCAGGACCGCGTCGAGATAGAGACGCCGCTGCGCACCCGGCAGCATGCCCACCGGTTCGACGCTGCGTACCCCCGCGACACGCATCAGCTGGGCCCGCAGTTCATCCATGCGGACCTGATCGACCGCCGGTGCCTCAATGAAGATATGGGGCGGATCCACCTCGACCGCCGTCACATTGAAGCTGCGCTGGGCAAGCTCCGCCAGGACTTCCTGGGCGATCCCGACCCGGTCGGAAAAGAACACATCAATGCGCATGGGAGCCCCGTAATCAATTCAATACATCGTATCGATAATGATACAAGCGCCCCAAACCACTGAGTAATAAGGGTAATCGGCAGCAGAGCGCTACTGCTGCAGCCAATCCGTAACGATTTCGATACGAATATCCCCAAAACCTATCAAAAAGACATACCAAACCATTGTTTTTATTGAAATTCATCTTGTGGCACGGGAATCGCTAAGGACAAGCATCCAAATGGCAACCCGCCTCATCAAGGAGAATTTCCATGCATGTCCTCGTCCTCGGCAGTGGCGTGATTGGCACCACCATCGCCTACTACCTGGCCAAAGCCGGACACAAGGTCACGGTGGTGGACCGTCAACCCGGCCCGGCACTCGAGACCAGCTACGCCAATGCCGGAGAAGTCTCTCCGGGCTATTCCGCGCCCTGGGCCGGCCCCGGCGTGCCCGTCAAGGCCATCAAGTGGATGCTGATGCACCACAGCCCGCTGGTCATCAAGCCCATGCTCGACCCCGCCATGTGGCGTTGGACCCTGGCCATGCTGCGCAACTGCACGGAGTCCGCCT
>JAFLDU010000094.1 GCA_017309145.1 Zoogloea sp.
TGCAGATCGCACGCCGGATCCGGCTGGATCACGACATCGGCCCGCGGGAGAAGCAACGGCGAGAGCTTGCCACCGATCCCCAGGCCCTTGCCGAGGCCGTCGCCAAGGCCATGTGGTCCCGCGACCGGGCAGCCAACGCGCTGGGCATGCGCATCGATGAGGTACGCCAGGGCTATGCCCGTCTGTCCATGCCGGTTCGTGGCGACATGGTCAATGGCCACCACATCTGCCATGGCGGCCTGATCTTTTCGCTGGCCGATACGGCTTTCGCCTACGCCTGCAACAGCTACAACAAGAACACGGTGGCCTCCGCCTGCAACATCGATTTCCTTGCACCGGGCAAGGAAGGCGACACGCTGAGTGCCGAAGCCGTCGAGATGTCCGCCTCGGGCCGCACCGGCGTCTATGACGTGACCGTGCGCGACAGCGCCGGCAAGACCATCGCCCTGTTCCGGGGCAAGAGCTACCGCATCTCCGGCGAAGTCATCGCCGGTCTGGCTGCCGCCTGAGTGCCCGCCAGCCTTCAACGAACAACACGGAGAGGAGACCCCACATGACCGCCAAGCAAGCCCAGCCGGGCGAACTCGACCCCATCGAAACCGCCAGCCGCGACGAGATTTCAGCCCTGCAGCTCGAGCGCCTGAAATGGTCGGTGCGCCACACCTACGACAACGTCGAGCCCTACCGCAAGAAGTGCATCGAGAAGGGCGTGCATCCGGACGATCTGAAGTCCCTGGCCGACCTGGCCAAGTTCCCCTTCATGACCAAGTCCGACCTGCGCGACAACTACCCCTTCGGCCTGTTTGCCGTGCCGCGCAACCGGATTGCCCGCCTGCACGCCTCCAGCGGCACCACCGGCAAGCCCGTGGTGGTGGGCTACACCCAGCGCGATCTGAGCAACTGGGCCGACGTGGTGGCCCGCTCCATCCGCGCTGCCGGCGTGCGCCCGGGCGACATGGTGCACGTGGCCTACGGCTACGGCATGTTCACCGGCGGTCTGGGTGCCCACTACGGCGTCGAGCGCCTGGGCTGCACCGTGGTGCCGATGTCCGGCGGCCAGACCGAGAAGCAGGTCCAGCAGATCATGGACTTCAAGCCCGACGCCATCATGGTGACCCCGTCCTACTCCCTGGTGATCGCCGAGGAGTTCGAGCGCCTGGGCATCAAGCCGGATGAGATCTCCCTCAAGGTCGGCATCTTCGGCGCCGAGCCGTGGGGGCAGGGCATGCGCGCCGAGATCGAGCGCAAGCTCGGCATTGACGCCATCGACATCTACGGCCTCACCGAAGTGATGGGCCCCGGCGTCGCCTGCGAATGCATCGAGACCAAGGACGGTCCGGTGATCTGGGAAGACCACTTCTACCCCGAGATCATCGACCCTGAAACCGGCGAGGTGCTGCCGGACGGGGAGGAGGGCGAGCTGGTGTTCACCTCCCTGACCAAGGAGGCCTTCCCGGTCATCCGCTACCGCACCCGCGACCTGACCCGCCTGCTGCCTCCGACCTCCCGCGCCTTCCGGCGCATGGACAAGATCGTCGGCCGTTCCGACGACATGCTGATCGTGCGCGGCGTGAATGTCTTCCCGACCCAGATCGAGGAGCAGATCCTGCGCGAGCCGCGGCTGACCGGCAACTACCAGATCGTGCTGACCCGCGATGGCCACCTGGACAACGTCGAGGTGCGCTGCGAACTGCAGCGTGAGCTGTCCGGCACCCTGGGACGCGGCGCCATCGAGGAGATCGCCCGCGGCGTGGCCGGCCACATCAAGACCATCATCGGCATCTCCACCAAGGTGAACGTGATGGACTTCGACAGCATCCCGCGCACCCAGACCGGCAAGGCCCGCCGGGTGATCGATCAGCGTCCCAAGCAGCTTTGAGAACGCCGGATAAATCTACTGCGCGTCCCGATCTCGAGGTTCCGGTGCTCGTCGTACTCCAGTACGACTCCGTTCCTCACCTCGACCTCGGGCCTGCTCGCGACGATTTCTTCAGCATTCTCCCTTAACGAGGAACAGTTCAAATGACCGAAGCATTCATCTGTGACGCGATCCGTACGCCCATCGGGCGCTATGGCGGCACCCTGGCCGCGGTGCGGGCCGACGACCTGGGCGCGGTGCCCCTCAAGGCACTGATGGCTCGCAACCCCCAGGTGGACTGGACCGCCGTGGAGGACATCATCTACGGCTGCGCCAACCAGGCCGGTGAGGACAACCGCAACGTCGCCCGCATGTCGGGCCTGCTGGCCGGTCTGCCCATCGATGTGCCGGGCACCACGGTCAATCGCCTGTGCGGCTCCGGCATGGATGCGGTGGGCCTCGCCGCCCGTTCCATCAAGTCCGGCGAGACCGAGCTGATGATCGCCGGCGGGGTGGAGAGCATGTCCCGCGCGCCCTTCGTGATGGGCAAGGCGGAGTCTGCCTTCTCCCGTCAGGCCGCCATCTACGACACCACCATCGGCTGGCGCTTCGTCAATCCGCTGATGAAGAAGCTCTACGAAGTCCACTCCATGCCGCAGACCGCGGACAACGTGGCTGCCGACTTCAACATCTCCCGCGCCGACCAGGACGCCTTCGCCCTGCGCTCCCAGCAGCGCTGGGCGGCGGCCAACGAGGCCGGCCGTTTTGCAGACGAGCTGGTGCCGGTGGAGATCCCGCGCAAGAAGGGGGATCCCATCCTCTTCACCACCGACGAGCATCCCCGCCCGGAAACCACCCTCGAGATGCTGGCCAAGCTGAAGGGCGTGAATGGCCCTGAGCTGAGCGTCACCGCCGGCAATGCGTCGGGTGTCAACGATGGCGCCTGTGCGCTGCTGCTGGCCTCCGGGGCCGCCGCCGGCAAGTACGGCCTGACCCCCAAGGCCCGCGTGGTGGCCATGGCTACCGCTGGCGTGCCGCCCCGCATCATGGGCTTCGGCCCGGCGCCGGCCGTGCGCAAGGTGCTGGCCAAGGCCGGCCTGAGCCTGGACCAGATGGATGTGATCGAACTCAATGAAGCCTTCGCCGCCCAGGCACTGGCGGTGCTGCGCGACCTGGGTCTGCCCGACGACGGGAGCCACGTGAACCCCAATGGCGGCGCCATCGCCATGGGGCACCCCCTGGGCATGAGCGGTGCCCGTCTGGTCACCGCCGCCACCTACGAGCTGCACCGTCGTGGAGGGCGTTACGCCTTGTGCACCATGTGCATCGGGGTGGGGCAGGGCATTGCAATGATCATCGAACGCGTTTGAAGCACAACCATAACAAGGAGACGACCCATGAAAAGCCTCATGAAGAAATTTGCAGTTGGCGCCATGCTGGCCCTCGGCAGCCTGGCGGCGGCGGCCAATGAACCGATCAAGATCGGCTCGGTGCTGTCCGTCACCGGCCCGGCCGCCTTCCTCGGCGACCCTGAGCTGAAGACCCTGCAGCTCTATGTCGAAGACATCAACAAGAAGGGCGGCGTGCTCGGCCGCCAGCTGCAGCTGGTGCATTACGACGACGGCAGCGATGCCAACAAGGCCAACGGCTTCGCCAAGCGCCTCCTCGACGATGACAAGGTGGACATCCTGATCGGTGGCACCACCACCGGCGCCACCATGTCGATGGTGCCCCTGGCCGAGAAGTCGGGCACGCCCTTCATCTCCCTGGCCGGCGCCGTGGTGATCATCGAGCCGGTGAAGAAGTGGGTCTTCAAGACACCCCACACCGACCGCATGGCCGCCGAGAAGGTCTTCGAGGACATGAAGAAGCGTGGCTTGACCAAGGTGGCCCTGCTGTCCGAGACCAGCGGCTTCGGTCAATCCGGCAAGAAGGAGACCGAAGCGGTGGCCGGCAAGTACGGCATCACCCTGGTGGCCAACGAGACCTATGGTCCGAAGGACACCGACATGAGCCCGCAGCTCACCAAGATCAAGACCACCCCGGGCGTCCAGGCGGTCTTCGTGTTCGGTCTGGGCCAGGGCCCGGCGATCGTGACCAAGAACTACAAGCAGCTCGGCATCACGCTGCCCCTGTACCAGTCCCACGGCGTGGCCTCGGATGAGTTCCTGAAGCTCGCCGGTCCGGCCGCCGAGGGCGTGCGCCTGCCGTCCCCGGCCCAGCTGATCCCCGAGAAGCTGCCCGCCGGCGATCCGCAGAAGCCCGTCGTGACCGCTTACGACAAGGCCTACAAGGAGCGCTACAAGCAGGACGTGTCCACCTTCGGCGGCTACGCCTACGACGGCCTGATGCTCGCCGTGGATGCCATGAAGCGGGCCGGCAGCACCGACAAGGCCAAGGTTCGCGACGCCATCGAAGCCACCAAGGGCTACATCGGCACCAGCGGCAAGGTGAACATGTCGGCGACCGACCACATGGGTCTCGACCTGTCTTCCTTCCGCATGCTGGAAGTGAAGAACGGCGACTGGACGATCTCCCAGTAAGCACCCCATCACAAAGGCGCCCGCCCTGGGCGGGCGCCCGGAGAACAGCATGAGTCAACTGGTTATCAGCGAAGTCCACGATAAGGTCGGTCTGATCCGCATCAACCGCCCCGAGGCCCTCAACGCCCTCAACAACGAGGTCGTGGATGGCATCGGCGCCGCCATCGACGCCTTCGAGGCGGACGAGAACATCGGCTGCATCGTCCTGACGGGCAGCGAGAAGGCCTTCGCCGCGGGAGCCGACATCGGCTTCATGAAGGACTTCGACTACATGCATGCCTACAAGACGGATTTCATCACCCGCAACTGGGAGCGCATCAAGACCGCCCGCAAGCCGGTGATTGCCGCCGTGTCGGGCTTCGCCCTCGGTGGCGGCTGCGAGATGGCGATGATGTGCGACATGATCTTCGCTTCCGACACGGCCCGCTTCGGCCAGCCGGAGATCCGCCTGGGCACCATGCCCGGTGCCGGCGGCACCCAGCGCCTGCCCCGCGCCGTGGGCAAGGCCAAGGCCATGGACCTGTGCCTCACCGCCCGCATGATGGATGCCACAGAGGCAGAGAAGGCCGGTCTGGTGGCCCGCGTGATCCCCGCCGAGCGTCTGCTTGAGGAGACCCTCGAGGCGGCCCGCATCATTGCCGGCTATTCGCTGCCGGTGGTCATGATGATCAAGGAGTCGGTGAACCGCGCCTTCGAGAGCAGCCTCAACGAAGGCCTGCTGTTCGAGCGTCGGGTTTTCCATTCGGCCTTCGCCCTCGAAGACCAGAAGGAAGGGATGGCGGCCTTCGTCGAGAAGCGCAAGCCGGCCTTCAAGAACCGTTGAGCACCGCCATGAGCACGACTTACGCAACCCTAGAGATCGAGCGCAAGGGCGCTGTGGCCACCCTCTGGATGAACCGTCCGGAGGTGCTCAACGCCTTCAATGAAGAACTGATCCGTGACCTGGCCGGCGCCTGCGCCGAGCTGGACGCCGATGCCTCCGTGCGGGTGGTGGTGCTGGCCGGCCGCGGCAAGCACTTCTCTGCCGGCGCCGACCTCAACTGGATGCAGCGCGCCTCCGGCTACAGCGAAGCCGAGAACCTGGCCGATGCCCGCATCTTTGCCGGCATGCTGCAGGCCCTGTCCGGGATGTCCAAGCCCACCATCGCCCGCATCCAGGGCGCGGCCCTGGGGGGCGGAACCGGTCTGGCGGCCGCCTGTGACATGGCTGTCGCAGCGGACAATGCGGTCTTCTCCACCTCTGAGGTGAAGTTCGGAATCATCCCGGCGGTGATCAGCCCTTACGTGCTGCGGGCCATCGGTCCGCGCCACGCGCTGCGTTACTTCCAGAGCGCCGAGCGGATCGACGCCGAGCAGGCCCGGGCGATCGGCCTGGTCAACGAGGTGGTTCCCCTCGACCAACTCGATGCCGGCATTGCCAGCATCGTCGAACCCCTGCTGGCCGGTGGTCCCAAAGCCCAGCAGGCAGCCAAGCAGCTGATTGCTGCGGTGACCTGCAGGCCCATCGATGCCGCGGTCGCTGAAGAAACCGCCACCCGCATCGCCCGCCAGCGGGCCACCGACGAAGCCAAGGACGGCATCGCCGCATTCCTGGAGAAACGCCCTCCGGCCTGGCTGGCCTGAGGTCGGACCCCCACACAACCGAATCCCGGTCAGGCCTCCAGCCCGCCGGTCAAAGGAAGGAGAGAGCAGATGTATACCCAGGCAATGGATATTCCCGACGAATCCGGCAAGAAGCTGGCCAGCGTCGCCAACACCGTCAGCGACCAGGAGGCGGCCTTCGAGGCCCGCATCGACGCAGACGGTCGCATCGAACCCCAGGACTGGATGCCCGAGGCCTATCGCAAGACCCTCGTGCGCCAGATCAGCCAGCACGCCCACAGCGAGATCGTCGGCATGCTGCCGGAAGGCAACTGGATCTCCCGCGCACCCAGCCTCAAGCGCAAGGCCATCCTGATTGCCAAGGTGCAGGACGAGGGCGGTCACGGCCTCTACCTGTATTCGGCGGCCGAGACCCTCGGCACCAGCCGCGACCAGATGCTGGAAGGCCTGCACTCCGGCAAGGCCAAGTACAGCTCGATCTTCAACTACCCGACCCTCAACTGGGCCGACGTGGGCGTGATCGGCTGGCTGGTGGACGGCGCCGCGATCATGAACCAGATCCCCCTGTGCCGCTGCTCTTATGGCCCCTACGCCCGCGCCATGATCCGTGTCTGCAAGGAGGAGTCCTTCCACCAGCGCCAGGGCTACGAAGCCCTGCTGGTGATGATGCAAGGTAGCGAGGCCCAGAAGGCCATGGTCCAGGATGCGGTGAACCGCCTGTGGTGGAAGTGCCTGGCGATGTTCGGACCCCCGGACGCCGACAGCCCGCACAGTGCCCAGGGCATGCGCTGGGGCATCAAGCGCATCAGCAACGACGAACTGCGCCAGAAGTTCATCGACGCCACCGTGCCCCAGGCCAAGGTGCTCGGCGTAACCCTGCCGGACCCGGACCTGAAGTGGAACGAAGAGCGCCAGCATTACGACTACGGCCAGATCGACTGGCAGGAGTTCTGGAACACCGTGGAAGGCAACGGCCCCTGCAACAAGGAGCGCCTCGCCACCCGCGTGAAGGCCCACAACGACGGCCAATGGGTGCGCGACGCCGCCCTGGCCTACACCCGCAAACAACAACAACGCGCACACAAGGAGGCAGCATGAACACCCCCGCCCTCAAGGAATGGCCCCTCTGGGAAGTCTTCGTCCGCAGCAAGCAAGGCCTCGAGCACAAGCACTGCGGCAGCCTCCACGCCGCCGATGCGGCCCAGGCCCTGCATATGGCCCGCGATGTCTACACCCGCCGCCAGGAAGGCGTGAGCATCTGGGTGGTGCCGTCCGCCGCCATCACGGCCAGCAACCCGGATGACAAGGGCGAGCTGTTCGATCCGGCCGCCGACAAGATCTACCGTCATCCGACCTTCTACACGATCCCGGAAGAAGTGGGGCACATGTAATGAACGCGCCTGTCGATTACCTCCTGCACCTGGCGGACAACGCGGTCGTGCTCGGCCAGCGCAATGCCGAATGGTGCGGCCATGGTCCGATCCTCGAGGAAGACATCGCCATGGGCAACGTCAGCCTCGACTACATCGGCCAGGCCCGCCTGCTGTATCAGCTGGCGGCCACCCGCCTGGGTGGCGATGCCACCGAGGACAAGCTGGCCTACTTCCGCGACGAGACCCAGTTCCGCAACTACACCCTGCTGGAGCTGCCGCACAACGGCCCGCTGGTCGGCTATGCGGTGTCCGATCGGGACTACGCCACCACCATCGTGCGCAACTTCCTGTACGGTGCCCTGATGGTGCTGGTGTGGGACGCCCTCGAAAAGTCTCCGGATGCCGACCTGGCGGCCATCGCTGCCAAGTCCCTGAAGGAGGCCCGCTACCACCTGCACCATGCCGCCGACTGGGTGGTGCGCTTCGGTGACGGCACCGAGGAATCCCACAAGCGCGCCCAGGCCGCGGTGGATCACCTGTTCCCCTACACCGAGGAGTTCTGGACCCCCAGCGCTGCCGAGGATGCCGCCGTGGCCGCCGGTGCCGGCGTGGATGTGCGCAGCCTGCGCGCCGCTTGGGATGCCATCGTCAATGAGACCCTCAGCGAGGCCACCCTGGTGCGCCCGCAGGTCCGCGGTTACGTCCCCGAAGGCAAGCACGGCCGGCACTCCGAGCACCTGGGCTACCTGCTCGGCGAGATGCAGGGCCTGGCCCGCGCCCACCCGGGCGCCACCTGGTAAGGCGGACGCCATGAGCACTGTCGTGGAACAGGTCTGGGCGACCCTCGAACACCTGACCGACCCGGAGATCCCGGTGGTGACCCTGCGCGAGCTGGGCATCCTCCGGGATGTGACGGAGACGCCGGACGGCGTGGAGGTGGTCATCACGCCCACCTACACCGGCTGCCCGGCCATGGGGCAGATCGAGGATGACGTGAAGGCCAGCCTGAGTCAGGCCGGGATTCCGGCGCGGGTCGTGACCCGCCTGGCCCCGGCCTGGACCACCGACTGGATGAGCGACGAGGCCAAGGAGAAGCTGCGCGCCTATGGTATTGCGCCACCGCACACCACCCGGCCCGACGTCAGCGTCGTGAAGTTCATGCGGCACCGGCCGGCGCCCGATGTGGTGGCCTGCCCGCACTGTGGCTCGACCCACACCGTCGTTTCGTCCCAGTTCGGATCCACGGCCTGCAAGGCGCTCTACAAGTGCCTGGACTGCCAGGAACCTTTCGATTACTTCAAGCCTTATTGACGCCCATGAATAAATCTACTGCGCGTCCCGATCCTGCGATTCCGGTGCTCGCTGTACATCACGTACAGCTCCGCGCCTCGTCTTAGCCTCGGGCCTGCTCGCGACGATTTCTTCATGGGCTTTGCATGGGCAGTGTTTCAGGAGTTCAAAAAACATCATGACAGCACTCCGTTTTCAAGAACTTGCCGTCAAGCGGGTCAGCCCCGAGGCGGCTGGCGCGGTGGCCATCACCCTGGCCATTCCCGAGGCCGAGCGGGAGCGCTTCGCCTTCGAACCGGGTCAGTTCCTGACCCTGCGCGCCACCATCAACGGGCAGGATGTGCGCCGCAGCTATTCCATCAGCAGCCCGCGCAGCCGCCTGGCCAAGGCCGGCGAGCTGGAGGTCGGCATCCGTCCGGTGGAGGGCGGCCTGTTCTCCAACTGGGCAGCCACCTCGGTCAAGGCGGGCGACACCATCCAGGTGATGCCGCCGGACGGCCGCTTCACCGTGAAGAAGAAGCGGGCGATCCACCGGGTCGGCTTCGCCGCGGGTTCGGGCATCACCCCGATCCTGTCGATTGCCGCCTCCACCCTCGAGGAGCAGCCCGAGTCCAAGTTCACCTTGGTCTATGGCAACCGTCGCATGTCCACGGTGATGTTCAACGAGGCCCTGCAGGATCTCAAGGACCGCTACCGCGACCGCCTGACCCTGATCCATGTGCTGTCCCGCCAGGCCCAGGAGGTGGACCTGCTGCAGGGCCGCATCGATGGTGACAAGGTGCGCGAGATCATCAAGGCCCTGCTGCCGGTGGGCAGCATGGACGAGGTCTTCATCTGCGGTCCGGATGCGATGATCACCGCCACAGAGACCGCCTTGGTCGAGGCCGGCGTACCGGCCGACCGGGTGCGTACCGAACGCTTCACCGTCGGCCTGCCGGAAGGCGCCAAGCCGGTGGGTGCGGCGACCGCCGCAGCGGCCTCGGCCCAGGCGGCCAAGGACATCGCCCTCACCGTGGTGCTCGACGGCAAGGAGCACGAGATCGCCATCGGCCCCGACGAGCACGTGCTGGATGCGGCGCTCAACGCCGGCCTTGACCTGCCTTTCTCCTGCAAGGCCGGGGTGTGCTGCACCTGCCGCGCCAAGGTGCTGGAAGGCAGCGTCGTGATGGACAAGAACTACACCCTCGAGGCACCGGAGGTGGAGCAGGGCTTCGTCCTCAGCTGCCAGGCCCGGGCCACCACCAAGCGTTTGCTGGTCAGCTTCGACGAACGCTGACGGCGACGGGGGAGGGGGCTGCCCTCCCGCAGCCTGCAATGCAATACGGCCGACGGGATTTCCGTCGGCCGCATCACTTGTGCTGCCTGTTGCGTGAAGCTCAGTGCTTCTTGCGGGAATCGCCCTGGGTGGCCTTGTTGCTGGCCGGGGCTGCCGATTTGGCCGTGGACTTGGCAGCACCGGAGGAAGCGCTTGCGGAGGCCTTGTCCTTGGAGGGCTTGTCCTTCTCCGCGGCAGCCTTGCCAGCGCCCTTGGCGGCCGGCTTCTCCTCCTTGACGTCCCGGGTTGGCGTTGTGCCGCCCTTGGTCTTCTTGTCGGTGGCCTTCTTGTCGCCCGCCGTGGCCCGCCGGTCGTCGGCGTCGTGCCCGCTCTTGCTCTTGGCAGGGGGGGCTGATTCGCTCACGGCGACCTTGCGTTCCACCACCACGGATTTTCCGTTCTTGCCGCGGACCACCGTGTGCTGGATGAGGGTGCGGACTGGTGGTGGCTCAACGGCGCCGGCCTGGGGCTTGGTCGGCAGGAGGTTGGCCAGGGTGATGCGCTCACCGTCCTTGTCGGAGGGAACGATCAGCGTGTAGCCACTGCCGATCCGCGCCCGCGGCGACAGGCCATTGACCTGGCGCAGCCGCGACGCGGAGATGCCCAGGCGGTCGGCCACGCCTTCCAGGCCTTCGCCATCCTGCAGTTCGTAAGTGCTCCAGCTGCCGCTGGAGGGGTCGTGGCGGGACAGGTTGAGCAGGAAGGTCTCCACCTGGCTCGCCGGGATCACCAGGGACTGGCTGCCGTTGGCGGGCAGCACGGGCCGCTTGTAGCCCGGGTTGAGGGCCAGGATCTCGTCCACCGGGGTTTCGGCCAGACGCGCAGCTGTGGCCAGGTCAAGGGCGACCCGGCTCTCCACGGTCGCGAAATACGGCCGGTTGGGAATCGCCGGCAGGGTGATGCCGAACAGCTCCGGCTGCGCCACGATGTTCTTCAAGGCCTGCAGCTTGGGCACGTAATAGCGGGTTTCCCCGGGCATGTTCAGGAACTGGTACTCGGTGGGCAGGCCGGCGGCCCGGTTCTTGGCCACGGCCCGGCCGACCGCACCTTCACCCCAGTTGTAGGAGGCCAGGGCCAGATGCCAGTCGCCGTGCATCTCGTAGATGGTCTGCAGGTAGTCGAGTGCTGCGCTGGTGGAGGCGATCACGTCGCGCCGCTCGTCCACCCACCAGTTCTGCTCGAGCTTGTAGGTCTTGCCGGTGGACGGAATGAACTGCCATAGGCCCGAGGCCTGGGCCGAGGACAGGGCCATCGGGTTGAAGGCGCTCTCCACCATGGGCAGCAGGGCCAACTCGGTGGGCATGCCCCGACGCTCCAGCTCCTCGACGATGTAATAGAGGTAGCGCTGGCCACGGGTGAAGATCTGGCGCAGGGCGCCCGGGCGGTTGATGTAGTAGATCTGTCGATCGGTCACCAGCTCGGTGTTGAGGTCGGGCATCGAGAAGCCCCGGCGGATCCGCTCCCACAGGTCGTTGGTTTCGACCGTGAGATCCACCGTGGGGACCCGCACGTGCTGTTCGCGGATCTCTAGCGTCGGAGGGGGATGCAGGCCGCCTGGGTCCGACAGCGAGTAGGCGGAATCAAGCCGGAGTGGGGCGTCGCCTTCTGCAAGCAGCGGGGCGGAAACGGACAGGCACAGGAGCAGCGCGATAACTCTCGGAAACATCGGGCTTTGTCGCGCGAAAAGCAAAGGCGGGATTTTATCTGCCGGGGCCGCGGAGGGTCAAACCGGGATGGCCCGCAAAACGGCAACAAATCGTCTCGAAGCCGCGCAGGGCAACGATTCCGGCGACTTGGGAGCCCACCGAAGTGGCATTTGGGGCACAATTCGGGCATCGCCCCCCGTGGCCCCAACCCCTTCATCCGCGTCGAGAGCCTATCCGTGAGAGCCCTGTTGATCGAGGACACCCTGACGAGCGCCACCCTGGTGTCCCATCAGCTCCGCAAGATCGGTATCGACCCCATCGTGGCGCGGGATGGCGAGAAGGGGATCGAGCTGTTCAAGCAGGAGCACCCGGACGTGGTCCTGCTGGACATCATCATGCCGGGCATGGATGGCTTCGAGGTGGCGCGACGGATCCGCCAGCTCGAGACCGCGGGGGAGTGGACGCCGATCATCTTCCTGACGGCCCGGACCAGTGATGCGGACCTCGAGAAGGGGATCGCCGTAGGAGGAGACGACTACCTGATCAAGCCGGTGTCCGAGACTGTGCTGGCGGCCAAGGTCCGGGCCATGCAGCGCATCGCCCAGATGCGCTATTCCCTGCTGGTGCTGACCCGCAAGCTGGATGAGGCCAATCAGGAACTGACCCGGCTGTCCTCCCTTGACGGGCTCACCGCCATCGCCAATCGTCGTCAGTTCGACGAGACCCTGCTCCGCGAATGGCGGCGGGGCAGCCGCCAGGGGCGTCCGCTGGCACTGCTGCTGGCCGACGTGGACCTGTTCAAGCAGTTCAATGACGGCTACGGCCATCAGGTGGGCGACGAGTGCCTGAAGGCCGTGGCACGCACCCTGACCTCCGTGCTGCGCCGCCCTGCTGACCTGGTCGCCCGCTACGGGGGCGAGGAGTTCGCGGTGATCCTGCCCGACACGGACATCACCGGAGCCCTGCTGGTGGCTGAGGGCATGCGCTCGGCGGTGGAGAAGCTCGGCATCACCCACCGCTTCGCCTCCAGCACCGGCCATGTGACGATCAGCATCGGTGCGGCCGCGGTGATTCCGGGGCGCGGCGAGAGTAAGTCGGCCGATCTGATCAAGGCCGCCGACGATGCCCTCTACCAGGCCAAGCAAGGCGGTCGCAACCGCATTGCGGCTTCGGCGGTCGGCGCCTCCATGTAAGCGTGGCGGTGCTGCAAGCCGCCACCTTTCAGACGCTCAGAAGCGGTTCTTCCATTCTCGCAGCGCAGCAAAAACCGCCACGGGGGTGCTCAGCGGAGCGCCGGCCTCGGCTTCGGCACGGGCGATCACCGCCGGCTCGTTGACCCGCAGGAAAGGGTTGGAGAGTCGTTCCGCGCCCAGAGGGAAGGGCACCGTGGGACGCTCATCGGCACGCAGGGCCTGACAACGGGCGGTGCGCTCGGCGAGATCGGGGTTGTCCGGCTCGACGGCGGCGGCGAAGGCCAGGTTGGACAGGGTGTATTCATGGGTGCAATACACCAGGGTGTCGGCCGGCAGCGCGGCGAGCTTCTCGAGGGAGGCATGGAGCTGGGCCGGGGTGCCTTCGAAGATCCGGCCGCAACCGGCGGCAAACAGCGTATCGCCGCAGAACAGTGTCTTGTCGCCGAAATAGGCCACGTGGCCGGCAGTGTGGCCGGGTACGTCGAGCACCTGGAAGGCCACGTCGATTCCGGGGATCCGCACTGCATCGCCTTCCTGCACGGCCACGCTGCGGCCGGGGATGGTCTCCCCGGCGGGCCCGAAGACCGGCACCGGTGATTCCGTGAGCAGTTCGGCGATCCCGCCGGTGTGATCGGGATGGTGATGGGTCACCAGGATGGCAGCCAGGCTCAGGCCCTGCTCGGCCAGGTAGCGGCGTACCGGCGCGGCATCGCCCGGATCCACAACCACGGCGAGGCGGTCCTGGCGGAGCAGCCAGATATAGTTATCGCGAAACGCGGGAAGGGGGATAATCTGCATCCGCGAATTGTAGCCTGTCTCCGCCTGACTGCATCTCCATGTCACCCACCGAATCCTTTCCCGGTCTCCATGCCTGGCTCGACACCCCGCTGGGGCGTTACGTCATGGCCTGGGAGGTGGCGCGCATCGATGAGCTGGTGAGCGACATCTTCGGCTACAACGCCGTCCAGCTGGGCATGCCCGAGGCGGACTTCCTGCGCGCCAACCGGATGCCGCTGCGCTTCCGTGCCGGAGCCGGCGACGTGCAGGTCGAGACCGACCACGCGGCGCTGCCCTTTGCCGCGGCGAGCCTGGATCTTGTGGTGCTGCCCCATGTGCTGGAGTTTGCCGCCCATCCGCACCAGGTGCTGCGGGAGGTGGAGCGAGTGCTGGTGCCCGAGGGGCATGTGGTGATCGCCGGCTTCAACCCGTTCAGTTTGTTCGGGCTCAAGCGGCGGCTGGCGCGGGAATGCGGTGACTACCCCTGGCATGGCCAGTACCTGTCGGTGCGGCGCATCCGCGACTGGCTGGCGCTGCTCAGCTTCGAGGCCGGCAGCCAGGCCTCGGGCTGCTTCATGCCGGCCGTCGAGCAGCAAAAGTGGATCGACCGCCTGGGCCTGATGGATCAGGCCGGGGCCCGCTGGTGGCCGATCGGCGGCGGGGTGTATGTGATCCATGCCATCAAGCGGGTGCAGGGCATGCGCCTGATCATGCCCAAATGGGATCGCAAGGCGAGGGCGCGGGCCCTGGCCCCGCTGATCCAGAAAGCGGGAGCTTCCTCACGGGGCTTTCCCCGGAAAACGACTGAAGAGAATGATTTTGGACGAGATTGATATTTTCACCGACGGGGCCTGCTCCGGTAATCCAGGCCCCGGCGGCTGGGGTGCGATCCTGCGCTCGGGCCCCCACGAGAAAGAGCTGTGGGGGGGCGAGCCGGCCACCACCAACAACCGCATGGAGCTGCTGGCGGTGATCCGCGCCCTGGAGGCCCTCAAGCGTCCGGTGACGGCGCGGGTGCATACCGACTCACAGTATGTGCAGAAGGGCATCTCGGAGTGGATCCACGGCTGGAAGGCACGTGGCTGGAAGACCGCCTCCAAGGCACCGGTCAAGAACGAGGACCTGTGGCGGGCCCTGGACGAGGAGGCTGGCCGCCACCAGATCAAATGGTTGTGGGTGAAGGGTCACGCCGGCCATGTGGACAACGAGCGCGCCGATGCGCTGGCGCGGCGCGGTGTGGAGGCCGTGCGCAAGACCGGTCGTATTGTTGAGGCACAGGGAGAGCAGGCATGAGGCAGATCGTCCTCGATACGGAAACCACCGGTCTGGACTGGAAGACCGGCGACCGGGTCATCGAAATCGGCTGCGTCGAACTGGTCGACCGCAAGCTGACCGGCCGTCACTACCACGTCTTTATCAACCCCCAGCGGGAGATCGACGCGGGCGCCATCGCGGTGCACGGCATCACCAACGAGTTCCTGGCGGACAAGCCCCTGTTCAAGGACATCGTCGAGGAGTTCGAGGCCTTTGTTGCCGATGGCGAGCTGGTGATCCACAACGCAAGCTTCGACGTGGGCTTCCTGAACTACGAGCTGAGCCTGCTCAAGCGTCCCAGCCTCAACGCCCTGTGCCCTAGCGTGATCGATACGCTCAAGCTGGCCAAGGAGCAGAACCCGGGCAAGAAGGCCTCCCTCAACGCCTTGTGCTCGCTCTACGAGATCGACAACACCCACCGGACCCTCCACGGCGCGCTGCTGGACGCGGAGCTGCTGGCCGACGTTTACCTGGCCATGACCCGCGGCCAGGAGAGCCTGATCATGTCGGACGACGACGAGCCGGCTGGTCAGCTTGATGAAGGTCTCGGAGGCCTGCCCGTGGAGCGTCCTCCGCTGCGCGTGCTGCGTGCGTCCGCCGAGGAGCTGGAAGGCCACGACAAGGTGCTCGGCGAGATCGCCAAGGCCAACAAGGGGCACTGTCTGTGGCTGCCGCCGGCGCCGCCGGCCGCTGCATGAGCATGAGTCCGGCGCTCAGGGAGCGCCGAGCAGGCCGGCCACATGGTCGGCCAGCGCCAAGCAGCAGGTGAGACCGGGCGATTCGATACCGAAAAGCTGGACCAGCCCGGCCTGCCCGTGGTCGGCCGGGCCCATCACCCGGAAATCCGCCGCGGGTTCGTCCGGCCCATGGATCTTCGGGCGGACCCCCGCATAGGCCGGCACCAGCGCGTCGTCGGGCAGATCCGGCCAGTAGCGCCGCACGGCGGGATAGAAGGCCTCGGCGCGGGCCGGATCGACGTCATAGACCGGCTGGCTCACCCACTCCACGTCAGGGCCGAAGCGGGCCTGCCCGGCCAGGTCGAGGGTCAGATGCACACCCAGCCCGGCAGCCTCGGGAATCGGGTAGATCAGGTGCCGGAAGGGGTTCCTGCCGTGCAGGGCAAAGTAGTTGCCGCGGGCGTAGCGCGGCTCGGGCAAGGCGTCATGGCGCAGGCCGGCGAGCTGCCGGGCCAGCGGCAGGGCCCCCAGACCGGCTGCGTTGACCAGTTTTCGCGTATGCAAGGTAAGCGGGTTGGGCCCACCCACCTCGATCACAAAGCCTTCGTCGTCGACGCGTCCGCCGACCACTGGTGCGTGGGTGGCCAGGCTGGCCCCCCGGGCTTGCGCATCGCCAAGCAGGGCAAGCATCAGCCCATGGCTGTCGACGATGCCGGTGTCGGGGGAGAGGAGGGCGCCGACGCAACGCAGGGCGGGCTCGAGGGCGCGGGCAGCGTCGGGCGTGAGGTGTTGCAGGCCGGATACACCGTTATGCGAAGCCTGCCGGGCGATGGCGTCGAGGCGGGGCAGCTGGGCCGCGTCGGTGGCCACCAGCAGCTTGCCGACGCGTTGGTGGGCGACCTGCTTCTCGGCGCAGTAGGCATAGAGTGCATCTCGCCCGGGCACGCAGAGGCGCGCGCGCAGGGAGCCGGACGGGTAGTAGAGCCCGGCGTGGATCACTTCGCTGGAGCGGCTGGAGATGCCGCCACCCCAGCTCGGCGCAGCCTCCAGGATCAGCACCTCGTGCCCGGCTCGGGCCAAGGCGCGGGCGCAGGCCAGGCCGATCACTCCGGCGCCGACCACGACGCAATCGACCCGCTCCAGACTCACAGGTGGAGTGCTCCATCCGGCGTGGGACCGGCCTTCTTGAGCCGGCGCAGCGTGGGCAGCAGATCCAGGCCCGTGGTGGCCTTCAGCGCGCGGGCGCGGGCCTCCAGTTGGTCCAGTGGCATGGGTGCCTGGGCGGGGCTGGCAGCCGCCAGGGCCACCACGTTGCCGCTGCCGCATTCCGGCAGATCGATCACCTGCCCGCCGAAGGCCTTGCGCAGGCGCTGCAGCTGGGTCTTGAAGCCGCGCAGCTGGCCGAACAGATTGACGCTGAGCAGACCCTCCGGGCTGAGTCGGGCACGGCAGGCTTCATAGAAGGCCTGGCTGGCGAGCTCTCCGGCGCGGGCGTGGCGGTCGAAGCCATCGACCACGATCAGATCCCACTGGCGCAGGTCCGACTGCACGAAGCGGACGCCATCGTCGATGACGATCTCGAGGCGTTCATCCTCGTCGGGCAGTCGGAAGTACTGGCTGGCCACCGCCTGCACCTCGGCGGCGATCTCCACCACCGTCGTCCGGCTGTGCGGCAGATGGCGGTGGATGAAGCGCACCAGGGAGCCGGCCCCCAGGCCGATCAGCAGAACCCGGGCAGGCCAGGTCTCCGGCCGCAGCAGCAGCCCGGCCAGCATCTCGCGGGTGTATTCGAGCTCGAGGGCGTCGGGTTTGCGCAGGCGCATCGCACCCTGGACCCACTCGGAGCCGAAATGCAGGTAGCGGACGCCGCCTTCTTCACTGATGTCGATAGGTATGGGCATGGAGGATCGGGTGTATCCTTTGTTGCATTGCAATACAGTCATGTCGACCCACAGGATCCAACATGTCCACTTTTGAAAATTTTACTCAGGAGCTCGAGTCCATCGACATGGAGATCGCGCGGCTGGCTCAGTTGTGCGGTGTACATCTGCTCGAGCCCGGCGTGGCCGAGGCGGTGCTGCGCGGCGATACCCATGTGTGCAACCAGGACAACCCGATCGCCTGGGACAAGATGCGCGGGCTGCTGGTGCTGCACTACCACGTGGTCACCGAGGCGGCGGCCACCGATGGCGTCGATTCGGCGGCGGAGAGCGTCCGCAGGGCCTTCGAGAGCGTGCGCGAGCGGATGCAGCCCAAGCAGCAGTGAGCGCTCAGCCCGCGGTCAGGCGCTTCAGGTTGTAAAGGGCCTCCAACGCCTCACGGGGCGTGAGGGCGTCGGGGTCGATCTCCGCGAGGGCGCCGAGCACCGGGTGTGAAGGCAGCTCCGGCTCCTCGGCCGGCAGGCTGGCGAACAGGTCGGCCTGGGGGCCGGCGTTGATCTCCCGGTTTTCCAGGCTGCGCAGGCGGCGCTTGGCATCGCGTACCACCGCCGACGGAATGCCGGCCAGCGCGGCCACCTCGATCCCATAGCTCTGGCTCGCCGGGCCTTCTTCCAGGGCATGCAGGAAGACGATCCCGTGGTTGTGCTCGACGGCATCCAGGTGCACGTTGGCGCATTCGGGGTAGTCCTGGGCCAGGCGGGTCAGCTCGAAGTAATGGGTGGCGAACAGGGTCCAGCAACGGTTCTTGTCGAGCAGATGGCGGGCGATGGCCACCGCCAGGGCGACCCCGTCGAAGGTCGAGGTGCCACGGCCGATCTCGTCCATCAGCACCAGGCTGCGCTCGGTCGCGCCGTGCAGGATGGCGGCGGCTTCGGTCATCTCCACCATGAAGGTGGAACGCCCGGAGGCCAGGTC
>JAFLDU010000095.1:0-1931 GCA_017309145.1 Zoogloea sp.
CCTGATCCAGTCCGTCGCGGACGCCTTCCAGTACATCAGCTACTACCACCCGCTGGACTACATCAAGGCCCTCGGCGAAGCCTACGAGCGCGAGGAATCCCCCGCCGCCAAGGACGCCATCGCCCAGATCCTGACCAACTCCCGGATGGCCGCCGAAGGCCACCGCCCGATCTGTCAGGACACCGGCATCGGCATGGTCTTCATCAAGGTCGGCATGCAGGTCACCTGGCCGGACGCCACCATGAGCGTGCAGCAGATGATCGACGAAGGCGTGCGCCGCGCCTACGCCAACCCCGACAACCCGCTGCGCGCCTCGGTGCTGGCCGACCCCGCCGGCACCCGCAAGAACACCAAGGACAACACCCCGGCAGTGGTCCATTTCGAGCTCGTCCCGGGCCACCACGTGGAAGTCATCTGCGCGGCCAAGGGCGGCGGCTCCGAGGCCAAGTCCAAGTTCGCGATGCTCAACCCGTCCGACGATCTGGTGGACTGGGTCCTCAAGAAGATCCCCGAGATGGGCGCCGGCTGGTGCCCGCCGGGCATCATCGGCATCGGCATCGGCGGCACCCCCGAAAAGGCCATGCTGCTGGCCAAGGAATCCATCATGGCGCCGGTGGACATCCATGAACTCAAGGCCAAGGCCGCCAGCGGTGCCAAGCTGACCCGCCCGGAAGAGCTGCGCCTCGAGCTGATGGAGAAGATCAACGCCCTCGGCGTCGGCGCCCAGGGCCTCGGCGGCCTGACCACCGTGCTCGACGTGAAGGTGCTGGACTACCCCTGCCACGCCGCCAACCTGCCGGTGGCCCTGGTGCCCAACTGTGCCGCCACCCGCCACTGCCACTTCCACCTGGATGGCTCCGGCCCGGCCAAGATCGAACCGCCCAAGCTCGAAGACTGGCCCGCCGTCACCTGGACGCCGGACCTCAAGGCCGCCACCCAGGTGGACCTCAACACCCTGACCAAGGAACAGGTCGCCTCCTGGAAGCCGGGCCAGAAGCTCCTCCTCAACGGCAAGATGCTCACCGGCCGCGACGCCGCCCACAAGCGCATCGCCGACATGCTGGCCAAGGGCGAGAAGCTGCCGGTGGACTTCACCAACCGCGTGATCTACTACGTGGGCCCGGTGGACCCGGTGCGTGATGAAGTGGTCGGCCCGGCCGGCCCCACCACCGCCACCCGGATGGACAAATTCACCCGCATGATGCTCGAGCAGACCGGCCTGATCTCCATGGTCGGCAAGTCCGAGCGCGGCCCCACCGCCATCGAGGCCATCAAGGACAACAAGTCCGCCTACCTGATGGCCGTCGGCGGCGCCGCCTACCTGGTGGCCAAGGCCATCAAGTCGGCCAAGGTCGTCGGCTTTGCCGATCTGGGCATGGAAGCCATCTACGAGTTCGACGTGGAGAACATGCCCGTCACCGTGGCCGTGGACTCCAGCGGCACCAGCGTGCACAACACCGGCCCGAAGGAATGGCAGGCCCGGATCGGCAAGATCCCGGTCACCGTGGCCTGAGCCTCATCCGCTGCGTGAAGAACCCGGCCACGTGCCGGGTTTTTTCATCTCTGTCGCCCTCCCCGCATCCACGCGCCCTCACCATGTTCCGCACCCTGCGCATCGCCGTCCTGCTCTTCATCCTCGCCACCGTGGCCATCGGCGCCTGGCGGAGCCACGCCCAGGCCACCGACTGGAAGGACTCTGTCCATGTGACGATCTACCCGATCGCTGCAGACGACTCCCAAGCCAGCCACCAGGCCGTCGCCCAACTGCGCGCGGACGATTTTGCCCCCCTCGGCGAGTGGCTTCAGGAGGAGGTGCAGCGCCACGGCCGCCCGGTGCTGCGCCCGGTGGCTCTCAACCTGGCGCCGCCGGTCGATGCGCTGCCACCCCCCTATCCGCGCGGCGGCAGCAGCCTGTCGATGGTCTGGTGGAG
>JAFLDU010000095.1:1941-18438 GCA_017309145.1 Zoogloea sp.
CGGCTGGCGCCCGCGATCATCGCGTCGGCCGCCGCCAGAGACGACTGCTCGGACGCCTCCAGCAGCCGGTCGATGGTCTGGTGGAGCCTCAAGCTGCGCCTGTGGGCATGGCGGCACGATGCCGCTCCCGGCCCACGGCCGCAGATCCGCCTGTTCGTGCTTTACCACGACCCCGCCCTCAGCCCGGTGCTCGAACACTCCCTCGGCCTCGAGAAGGGCAAGATCGGCGTCATCAAGGTGTTTGCCAGCCGCAGCGAGCGCCAGCGCAACCTGGTGATCGTGGCCCACGAACTGCTCCACACCCTCGGTGCCACGGACAAGTACGACCTCGCCACCAACCAGCCGCAATTCCCGGACGGCTATGCCGAGCCCGACCAGCGGCCCCGCCACCCCCAGCACCTCGCCGAGATCATGGCCGGGCGCATCCCCCTGAGCGACAGTGAGGCGCAGATCCCGGACAGCCTGGCCGCCACCCTGATCGGGCCAGCCACGGCCCGGGAGATCGGGCTGACCCTGCCTCGCTGAGGCCCGCCGCACCGGGCCAGCGCGGCCTAGAACTTGGCCGGCCGCAGCACCGCCGCATCGACCACGAAGGCCACCATGCCGTAGTCCGCGTAGAAACGGGCCTGGAGCATGTCCACCAGGTCGCCGGCCAGTTGCTCATCGCACAGCACTTCGATGCGGATGTTCGACGAGGCCCGCCAAGCCCCGTCCCTGAGCCCCCGGGCGCCCTGGCCCCGGGCCTCGGTGATGGTGTAGCCCCGGGCCCCGAGCCGGGCCAGTTCGGGCAGCAGGAGGCTTTCCAGCTCGGCCTCGCAGATGATGGTGACGAGTTTCCTCAGGGCGACGGCGGGACTCATGACAGGGCTCCTTGGAGGTGGGTGGCCAGCCAATGGTAGAGGGGAATGCCAGCCAGCAGGTTGAAGGGGAAGGTCACGCCCAGGGATGCCCCGATGGACAGCGCGGGGTTGGCCTCCGGCACGGCGATGCGCATCGCCGCCGGCGCTGCGATGTAGGACGCACTGGCATACAAGGTCGCCAGCAGGACGCTGTTGCCGATGGAGAAATCCAGCACCCGGGCGGTCAGCACGCCGAGCAGGCCCGCGCATATCGGCATGCCGATCGCGAAAGCCACCAGGAAGGGGCCGGCACGACGCAGATCCGCCAGCCGTCCGGCCGCCACCAGGCCCATCTCCAGCAGGAAGAAGGCCAGCATACCCTTGAACAGATCGAAGAACACCCGGTCCAGGGGCTGGATGCCCTGAGGCCCGGCCAGCCAGCCGATCAGCAGGCCACCGCCCAGCAGGACGATGCTCTTGCCGGCCAGCACCTCATGCAGCAGAGCCTTCCAGCGCACGTCCCCCTGCCCCCGGCGGGCCAGGAAGACCCCCACCAGCAGTGCAGGCAGCTCGAGCAGGGCCAGGAAGACGGTCATGTAGCCGTCGGCCGGCAGGGACCGGCTGGCCAGGTAGCTGCTGGCCACGGCAAAGGTGACCACGCTGACCGAACCATAGTGGGCAGCGATGGAGGCTGCGTCCGCCCGGGGCAGGCGCCCCACGACGCGCAGCACCTGGAAGCCGACGAGGGGAATCAGCAGTGCCACACCCACCACCACCGCAGCCGGCAGGGCCAGGTCCAGCAGGGAATGGCGGGCCAACTCCACGCCGCCCTTCATGCCGATGGCCAGCAGCAGGAAGATGCTCAGGGCCTCATAGACGACCCCCGGGATCTTGAGATCGGAACGCACCACGCCGGCCAGCAGGCCGAGCATGAAGAAAAGGATGACGGGTTCAAAGGACATGATGGCTCACTCCTTCCCATCCACCGGCGAGGCAGCAAGGCCTGGCGCATAAACGGGCTGATGCATGTTGTTCTCCTGATGACCCGCTCCTGCGGGCGACGGCTGGCAGGATGAGGCCGGCGTGACATAAAATCCAATTAACAAATATCAAGATTTCCATTTATCAGAACTTATATATGTCCCGCCGCCGCATCACCCTCCGCCAGCTCGAGACCTTCGCCACCGTCGCCCGGCTGGGCAGCTTCAGCCGGGCGGCGGAAGCCCTGCACCTGACCCAGCCGGCCGTCTCCATCCAGATCCGCCAGCTCAGCGAAACGGTCGGCATGCCGCTCTTCGACCAGGCAGGACGCAACCCCCGGCTGACCGCGGCGGGGGAAGAGCTGCTCGCCACCACGCGCAGCCTGGACGACGTGTGGAACGGCTTCGAATCGGCCATCGACGCGCTGCGGGGCCTCAAGCGGGGCACGCTGCGGGTGGCCCTGGTGACCACCGCCAAGTACTTCCTGCCGCGCATGCTGGGCGCCTTCTGCAAGCGCTATCCAGACATCTCCATCGAGCTCGAGATCGCCAACCGCGACCGGGTGGTGGAGCGCCTGCGCCACAATGAGGACGACCTGTACGTGATGTCCTACCCGCCGGAAGACCTGGACATCGTGGTGCACCCGTTTCTCGACAATGAAATGGTGGTCCTCGCCCCCCGCGGGCACTGGGCGGCGGAACGCCGGGTGAGCCTGGCCGAGCTGGCGGGCGAACCTTTCCTGCTGCGCGAGCCCGGCTCCGGCTCGCGACGGGCCATCGATGACTTCGCCCGGCAGGCCGGCGTGACCCTGCGGGTACGCCTGGCCCTGGGCAGCAACGAGGCCCTGCTGGAGCTGGCGGGCACCGGCATGGGGCTGGCGGTGATCTCCCGTCACGCCCTGGGCGACCGCCTGGAAGTGGAGGGGCTGGTGGTGCTCGACGTGGAGGGCTTTCCCCTGCATCGCCCCTGGAATCTCGTGCATCTGCGCAACAAGATCCTTCCGGTTCCGGCCCGTGCCTTCCTCGACGAGATGCGGGCTGCCTCCCGCCCCCTGCCATCGGGGTCGCCGGATGCCTGAGCCGACATTGCGGTAAGCACTCACTTCGTGCAGCAGGGCACTGCGCTATGCTCTGTGGCTGGTGAGGACGCCGTCGCCGTGCCCGTCCCGCCGCGCGCATCGCCATTACTTCAAGAGGCAGGACAGCATGCCCACACCGAATTTCACCGCCGAAGCCGAACGCATCCGCCAGCGGGTCATGGACACCCTGCTGGGCGCATTTTCCGAACTGTCGGAAGGTCTGCTCATCGTCGACCGGGAGGCCCGCATCGTATGGATGAACGAGCAGTACCCTCACCGCCTGCACATCCCCGACCCTGCTTCGGTGATCGGTAGGCCGGTGGAGGAGGTCATCCCCAACAGCCTGATGCGCCAGGTGGTGACCACCGGGCAACCGATCATGCTCGACATCATGGACTTCGGTGCCGAGTCCTTCGTGGTGATGCGGCTGCCGGTGCGTGACGAGGCCGGTGAGGTCATCGGCGGCTTCGGCGTAGTGGTGTTCGATGACCCCCGCCAGCTGGCCCCCATCCTGTCCCGCTTCCAGAACCTGCGCCTCGAACTGGCCGACACCCGCCGCAAGCTGGACGAGGCGCGGCGCACCAAATACACCTTCGCCAGCTTCGTCGGCGCCAGTCCGGCCTGCCTCAGCGTCAAGGACCAGGCCCGCCGGGCCGCCCGCGCCAGCTCTCCCGTCCTCATCATCGGCGAAACCGGTACCGGCAAGGAGCTCCTGGCCCAGGCCATCCACTCGGCCAGCCCGCGGGCCGGAGCCCCCTTCGTCGCGGTGAATATCGCCGCCATCCCGGAGACCCTGCTCGAGTCCGAGTTCTTCGGCGTCGCCCCGGGCGCCTACACGGGCGCCGACCGCAAGGGCCGGAGCGGCAAGTTCGAGCTGGCCCAGGGCGGCACCTTGTTCCTCGACGAGATCGGCGACATGTCTCCCTCCCTGCAGGCCAAGCTGCTGCGCGCGCTGCAAGAGAAGGAGATCGAGCCGGTGGGCTCCAACCGGCTGATCCCGGTGGACGTGCGCATCATCGCCGCCACCAGCCGCAAGCTGCAGCAGGAGGTGGACGAAGGCCGCTTCCGGGCCGACCTGTTCTATCGTCTCAACGTCATGACCCTGCAGGTCCCCCCCTTGCGCGAGCGCCTGGAGGACCTGCCCATCATCGCCGAGTCCCTCGCCGACAGTGTGGCACGACGCCTGGGGGAACCGCCCCGCAGCCTGACGCCCCAGGCCCTCGCCTATCTGGCCCGCCACACCTGGCCGGGCAATGTACGCGAGCTGGCCAACGTGCTCGAGCGGGGCCTGCTGATGTCCGACGCAGACAGCCTGGAACGGGACGATTTCGAGCGCATCCTGCCCGGCCTGGAGGCCCACCCCGCCCCCCCGCCCGGAGGTCGTCCGCGCACCCTGGAGGAAGTCCAGCAGGAAGCCGAACGGGAGGCCATCCTGGCGGCCATCGCCGCCGCTGCCGGCAACAAGGCCCAGGCGGCGCGCAACCTCGGCATCTCCCGGGCGTCCCTCTACGAAAAGATCAGCGCCCTCGGCATCGCCGGAGGACTGTAGGCAGAACCTGTCCGCCCACCCGGACACCCTGTCAGGCTGGCTGAGCAATCCGAATCCGAAAAAGCAGAGAAAGCCTTATGAATCAATAAGAAAATCTTTGGCACAGAAACTGCACTGACACCTCCGCAATTATTCATTGGAGGAGATAAAACCATGTCGTTTCTGATCGTACTCGCCTCGCTATGCTTCCTGATGTTCATCGCATACCGAGGTTACAGCGTCATCCTGTTCGCACCGGTCGCCGCCCTCGGCGCCGTCCTGTTCACCGACCCCACCCTGGTCGCCCCCATGTTCACCGGCCTCTTCATGGACAAGATGGTCGGCTTCGTGAAGAACTACTTCCCGGTCTTCCTGCTCGGCGCGATCTTCGGCAAGGTCATCGAGCTGTCCGGCTTCTCCAAGTCCATCGTCTCCTCGGTGATCAAGCTGGTCGGCGCCGAGCGGGCCATGCTCTCCATCGTGCTGGTGTGCGCCCTGCTCACCTACGGTGGGGTCTCCCTGTTCGTGGTCGTCTTCGCGGTGTATCCCTTTGCCGCCGAGATGTTCCGACAGGGCGGCATCCCCAAGCGCCTGATCCCGGGCACCATCGCCCTGGGCGCCTTCTCGTTCACCATGGACTCCCTGCCGGGCACCCCGCAGATCCAGAACGTGATCCCCACCACCTTCTTCAAGACCAACATCTACGCCGCCCCCGTCCTCGGTGTGCTGGGCTCGATCTTCATCTTCCTGGCCGGCATGGCCTACCTGGAATGGCGCCGCCGCAGCGCCGCCGCCGCCGGCGAGGGCTACGGCACCGAACTGGTGAATGAACCCGAGCCCTTCGACGACAAGGAGAAGCTGGCCAACCCGGTCCTGGCCATCCTGCCGCTGGTGCTGGTCGGCGTGACCAACAAGCTGTTCACCGACCTCATTCCGCAGATCTACGGCAAGAGCCACTCCTTCGTACCGGCCGTGATCGGCAAGGCCGCCCCGGTGGTCCAGGACGTGTCCAAGATCGCCGCCATCTGGGCGGTTGAAGGTGCCCTGCTGGTCGGCATCCTGACCGTCATGGCCTTCGCCTGGCGCACCGTTGCCGCCCGCTTCGCGGAAGGCACCAAGGCTGCGGTCAGCGGCGCCCTGCTGGCCTCCATGAACACCGCCTCCGAATACGGCTTCGGCGCCGTGATCGCCGCACTGCCCGGCTTCCTGGTGGTGGCCGACGCCCTCAAGGTGATCCCCAACCCGCTGGTCAACGAAGCCATCACCGTGACCACCCTGGCCGGTATCACCGGCTCCGCCTCCGGTGGCATGGGCATCGCCCTGGCGGCCATGTCCGAGACCTTCATCAACGCTGCCAATGCAGCGGGCATCCCCCTCGAGGTGCTGCACCGGGTGGCCTCCATGGCTTCCGGCGGCATGGACACACTGCCCCACAACGGCGCCGTGATCACCCTGCTGGCCGTCACGGGCCTGACCCACAAGGTGGCCTACAAGGACATCTTCGCGATCACCCTGATCAAGACCAGCGCGGTCTTCTTCGTGATCGCCACCTACTACCTCACCGGCCTGGTCTGAGACCGGCGTCACCCTGGCACAAGGAGCGAGCATGAACAGCATTCCCTCCGCCTTCGCCGGCGCCCTGCCCGGCGCCGACAACGGCAAGATCGTCTCGGCCCGGGAGGCCGTGAAGCTGATCCGGCCGGGCAGCACGGTGGCCACCGGCGGCTTCGTGGGCATCGGCTTTCCCGAGAACATCGCCGTGGCCCTGGAGGCCCTCTACCTGGAAAACCAGGCTGCAGACGTCCCCGCGGCAGACGGCCCGGGCAACCTGACCCTGGTCTATGCCGGCGGCCAGGGCGACGGCAAGGAGCGCGGGCTCAACCACCTGGGCCACGACGGCCTGGTGGCCCGCGTCATCGGCGGCCACTGGGGCCTGGTCCCGCGCCTGCAGCAACTGGCGGTGGCCGACCGCATCGAGGCCTGGAACCTGCCCCAAGGGGTGATCTCCCACCTGTTCCGGGACATCGCCGCGGGCAAGCCCGGCACCCTCACCCGGGTCGGCCTGGGCACCTTCGTGGACCCGCGCTTCGGTGGCGGCAAGCTGAACGCCCGCACCACCACCGACATCGTGCGGATCATGGAGATCGACGGTGAGGAATACCTGTTCTACAAGGCCTTCCCCATCCACGTCGGCATCATCCGCGGCACCACCGCCGACGCCGACGGCAACATCACCATGGAGAAGGAGGCCCTGACCCTGGAGGCCCAGGCCATCGCCATGGCCGCCCACAACAGCGGCGGCATCGTCATCGCCCAGGTGGAGCGGATCGCCGAGCGGGGCAGCCTGAACCCCCGCCAGGTGAAGATCCCGGGGGTCTTCGTGAATTGCGTGGTGGTGGCAGAAAAGCCGGAATACCACATGCAGACCTTCATCGAAACCTACAGCCCGGCCTTCGCCGGCGAACTGCGCGTGCCCATGTCGGCGATCGCCCCGATGGGCATGAGCGAACGCAAGATCATCGCCCGGCGGGCAGCCCTGGAGCTGCGCGCCAATGCGGTGGTGAACCTGGGCATCGGCATGCCCGAGGGCATCGCAGCGGTTGCGGCCGAGGAGAAGGTCATCGACCTGATCACCATGACCGCCGAACCCGGCGTGATCGGGGGCGTGCCGGCCGGCGGGCTGAACTTCGGCGCAGCGGTGAACACCCAGGCCATCATCGACCAGCCCAGCCAGTTCGACTTCTATGACGGCGGCGGCCTCGACATGGCCTTCCTGGGTCTGGCCCAGGCCGACCGCCAGGGCAACCTCAACGTCTCCCGCTTCGGCCCCCGCCTGGCTGGGGCAGGCGGCTTCATCAACATCAGCCAGAACGCCAAGAAGGTGGTGTTCGTCGGCACCTTCACCGCCGGCAACCTGGAGATCGCGGTGGAGGCCGGCAAGCTGGCCATCGTCAGCGACGGGCATGCCTCCAAGTTCGTCAATGAGGTGGAGCACCGCACCTTCAGCGGCCCCCAGGCCAACCGCCGCGGCACCCCGGTGCTGTACATCACCGAGCGCTGCGTGTTCCGCCTGGGGCCGGACGGGCTGGAGCTGATCGAGGTGGCGCCGGGCATCGACATCGAGCGGGACATCCTCGCCCGCATGGCCTTCCGGCCGCACATGCCGCAGCCGCCCAGGCTGATGGATCCGCGCATCTTCAGCGACGAACCGATGCATCTGCGCCAGGACCTGCTGGCCCTGCCGATGGCCTCACGCTTCTCCTTCGATCCGACGGGGCGGCTCTTCTTCGTGAATTTCGAGGGGCTGGAGATCCGCAGCGAGGCGGACGTGGAGGGCATCCGCCAGGCGGTTGAGGAACGCCTGGCGCCGCTGGGGCACAAGGTCGATGCGATCATCAACTATGACCGTTTCCGGATCGCCCCCGAGCTTGAAGATGCCTATGCGGCGATGGTGAAAGGACTGGTGGAGCGCCACTACAACGCGGTGACCCGCTATACCTCGAGCACCCACGTCCGCCTGCAACTGGCGGCGGCCTTCACCCGCAGCGACCAACCTCCCCGGTTGTACGCCCTGGCCGGCGACGCCTGAGCGGCCGGGCCGGCATCAACGGATGATCTCGAGGATCTCGACGCCCATCTCGTAGATGCCGGCCTGCTCCAGGCCGTGGCAGCGGCGCACCCTGACACGGGCGTGCAGCGGCATGAAGGGCCCTCCATTCTCGGGGGGCAGCACGGCGACCTCGAAGACCTCATCCATGCGGGGAACATGGCGGGAGTGGATGGTCATGCCCCCCACTCCTAGCTCGACACAGTCCCCGACGACGGGTGCGGCCCCGCCGGCGAGCTTGATGCCCACCTTGCAGCCAAGGGGAATGCGGCGTTCCTTGCGACGTTCGGTCATGCGGTCCATGTGCTCAAAATCCTGCTGTCCAAGCGAGCACCATACGAAAGTCGGCCCGCCACGGCAAGGTTCAGAAACGCTTGCAGGCAGGAGATATCACGGACGGATACGAAATCAGGGCTGTCTGGCGGCCACCGGGGACGGGCCGCGGACCAGGCGGATGTCCCCGTAGGCCACCCTCTGGGCGAAGGGACGATTGCTCTCGATGCCTTCTTGCCAGCGAGTCACCTCATAGGCACCGAAGCCGGGCTGGCCGGCCAGTTGCTCGGCCCGCCGGAGGAAGATCTGATAGGCCTCCCCCGCGCCGCCCGAATGCACCGCCTTCATGCGCAGCACCAGACGGTAGCGTTCCTCGGCCAGGCGGGCTTCCTGCAGGTTCCAGTTGGGGGCGAGCGGATCCAGCACCGCATACGCCGCCACCCCGGCAGCCAGCCCCGGCACCGTGACATAGCCGTTACTCACCGCCGCCACGCCCGCGGCTGGCAGCAGCAACCAGTCGTGGGGCGGATCGCCGATGGTGCTGCAGCCGCCCGCCAGCAACGCGGTGCCCAAGGCCACCAGTGAGCGGGGCAGGCGCGGAAGACGCATCGACATCAGTTGAGGTAGTTGAACAGGGACAGGTTGCTGACCCGCATGAAGCTCTGCTGGGCGGCCTGGAGATAGATCTGCTGCTTGCTCAGATTACTCACCGCCTCGGCGTAGTCCGCGTCCTGCAGGCGGGACAGGGTCTCGGAATACTGCAGATCCAGATCGCCATTGATGTTCTGCTGGGCCTCAACCTCCACCATCCGGGCACCCACGCCGGAACGCACCTCGTTGATGCTGTCCTGGCTGGCGTCCATGCCGGCGATGGTCTGGGTGGCGTTGAAACGGGTCACCGCCGCATTGCCGGAGTTGAGGGCGGTGACGAAGTTGCCCAGCACATCGAAGGTGCTCGCCACCGAGCTCAGGGAGTAGCTGTCCCCCGCTGCCGGGGTACCGCTGAGGGTCATGCTGACCCCGCCGAAGCTGAGGGTGGTGTTGCTGCCGCTGGTGCTCACCGTCGGCGTGATGGGAGAGCTGTGGGTCGGATCCGCGGTCGAATCGAATACCTGGTAGGTCGGCCCCGCCGACACGCTGATGGCGTAGGCATGACCGTTGTAGCCGCTCAGGCTGGTCCCCGACACCAGGGCCGAGCCGGTGTTGGTGGCAGCGGACAGGGCAAAGGCCGAGCCGATCGGCGCCCGGATGCTGTTGAAGATCTCGTCGCCGGAGCTGGTGATCGGCAGGTTGCGGGACTCGGAGATCTGCAGGGTGCGCGTCCCCTGGTCGCCCTGGTAGGTGATGCCACCGGCGAGGGTGCCGACAAAGGGCTGGGTATTGCTGCGATAGCCGCCGAATACGTAATCCCCCGTGGAGTCCCGGCTGTTGGCAATGGACTGCAGCGCCTCGAACTGCTGCGCCAGATCGTCCGCGATGGTGGCCTGATCCGACGCCGAATAGGTGCCGTTGCCCGACTCCACCGCGCGGGTGCGGACATAGGTGACCAGGTCGTTGGCCGCACCAAGCTTGCTGTCCACCAGGCGCAGGGCATCGTTGGCATAGCCCTGGTTGCTGGCGTAGAGCTTGTTCACGCTCTGGGACTGGGAGACCTCGAGCGCCCGGGCGGAGGCCACGGGGTCGTCCGACGGGGTGAGGATGCGCCGGCCGGTGGCAACCTGCTGCTGGGTATCGAGCAGTTGGCTGTTCTGGCGCTGCATCTGCTGCACGCCCTTGTCGAAGATCATGCCGGTGGTGATACGCATGATGGCTTTCCTTCAGTTTATTGGCCCAGGGCCAGCACTTGGTCGAACAGCCTGGAGGCAATGCTCATGACCTTGCCTGCGGCCTGGTATGCCTGCTGATAACGGATCAGATTGGCCGCTTCTTCATCGATATTCACACCGGCGACCGACTGCTGGGCCTGGACGGCCTGGTTCGCGAGGCTTTCCTGGGCATCCCGGTTGACCTCCACCTCACGGGCCTTGTTGCCCACCGAGCTGACCAGCTGGGAATAAACCGAGTTGAAGGTCGCCGAGGGCTGGCCGTTGGCCGACAGCAGGGTCTTGGTCGTCTGCAGGTTGCCGAGCAGCACCGCATTGCGGCTGTCGGACACACCACCGGTATTCGGAGCAATGGTGAAGCTGTCGTTGTTCTGCATCGCCCCGGTCAGGGTGAAGCTGACGCCCCCCACGCTGATGCTCATGCCGCTGGTGTAGGGCACGGTCGCCGGCGCCGCCACGGTGACCGGGCTGCCATTGAGCGGGGTATAGGTGACCGGCAAGGTGCTCGGAAAGCCACTGATGTTGCCGCCGCTGTAGGTGAGCTTGGTCGGCGCTGCCGAGGTGCCGAAGCTGGCCAGGCTGGCGGTGCTGGACATCACCGGAGCACTGATGGTGGCCGTGCCCAGGTTGCTGGCGGTGGACGCCGAGGTGAGCGGTGCCGCGGCTGCGATCATGCGCGTGTCGCTGAGGGCCACCCCGATATTGGCCGAGGCATAGCGGGTGGGCAGGATCTGGAAGCTGTCACCGACCTTGGAGGTGGCCGGCGGCGTGATGGTCAGGCCCACGGACGCGGCGGTCACCGATGCCCCATCAGACACCCGGGTCAGGCTGTAGCCGCCCGTGGTGTTGGTGAAGGTGAGCTTGTAGTCATCCCCGCTCAGCTTGGTGATGTCGGAGAACTGCACGTCTGGCGAGGCCGTGGTGGCGTTGTTGTAGCGCTGGACCGCCACCGTCGGGTTGGTGAAGAAGTTCGTGCCCAGATTGCCGTTGAGGTCCTGCCCGAGGAGATGCTGGCTATTGAAGGCAGAGCTAAGCCCGACCGCGATCAGGCCGAGCTGATTCTGGGCGGTGTCCAGCGACCCCGAACGCATGGCCAGCAGGCCGCCCAGCTTGCCGCCACCGAGCAGGCTCTCGGGGATGGTGATGGGCGTGCCGCTCTGGGTGATGATGTTCACCACGTTGCGGGTCGGGTCGGAGGGCGACGCCTGCGCCTCAAGCTTGGTCGCCACGGTCCCCACCACCAGCGGCTGGCCGGTGCCGATGAACACCGACATGGCCCCAGTGCTGTCGGTCGTGGTGGAGACCCGGGTCAGCTGGTTGAGTTCGTTGATGAGGCGATCACGGGTGTCCAGCAGGTCGTTGGCCGGCTGCGCCGCCCCCGCCTGCTGGGCCACCGCGATCTTGTGGTTCATCTCGGCGATCTGGCTGGCGTAGGAGCTGATCTCGCTGACGGTGTTGCGGATCTGGGTCTCGACGCCGCTGCGCACATCATCGATGCGGCTGCTCAGGTTCTGGAAGCGGGCCACCAGGCTCTGAGCGGTGGACAGCATGGACTGGCGCGCCGGCACGCTGGCCGGATTGGCCGCCACCTCCTGCACCCCTTCGAAGAAGGAGGCAACCGCCGGCGTCAGACCCGTGGTCGGGTCGGCCAGCATGTTGTCGATCTGGCTGATCTCGTTGCTGTAGGTGTCGTATTCGCTGAACTTGGTCTGGGCGGACAGCACCTGGGCGGTCAGGTAGCCGTCGTAGGCGCGCTTGACCGTATCGACCTTGGTTCCCTCACCGAAGAAGCCGGCACCGGTGAACAACGCCGGGTTCGTGCTCTGGACAGTGCTCTGACGGCTGTAGCCCGTGGTGCCGGCGTTGGAGATGTTGTGGCTCGTGACCACCAGGCCTGCCTGGGCGGCGTTGAGGCCGGTGAGTCCGATGCTGAAGAGGCTGCTGCCCATGATCCACGTCCTTGGTTCGGGAGTATCTACACCTCCTTCTGCAAGAACTCTGCCAGCTCAACCAGCCGGCCGGTAAAACCTCACGCCCGGGGTGGCGCGCTCGCCGCCAGCGCGGTGCGGAGGGTGTTGCCGTTGATGATGCGGGCCAGCTTGTCGGCGTACATCGGGTCGGTGGCATAGCCTGCCGACTGCAGGCCACGGGCGAAGGCCACCGCGTCACCCTGCCCCGCCACTGCCGCATAGCGGGGATTGTTGCGGATCATCCGGGCATAGTCCTGGAAGGCCTCCGCATACGAACCATAGGCCCGGAAACGCGCATTCTCGCGGGTCGCCACGCCGTCACGGAACTCGGTGGTGGTGGTGCCCAGAGCACTGCCGGACCAGTTGCGACCGGCCTTGATGTTGAAGAGGTTGTAGCTGGGTGAGCCGTCGGCGTTCTTCAGTTCATGCTTGCCCCAACCAGTCTCCAGGGCCGCCTGGGCGACCAGGAAACGGGCCGGGATGCCCGTGGCGCGACTGGCCTCGACGGCCTCCGGCCAGATTTTCTCGACGAAGGCCCGTGGCCCTGCCCCAGCCGGCAGCCCCGGAAAGGCGGCAAGGCCGGCAGACGCCGCCGAAACGGCATTTTTTGCCGCCCCAGTTGCCGTGCTGCTTGCCGTGCCGTTCAGCACCGGAGCCGCAGCCTGACTTCCGGCCTCGGCCGGCGCAGCAGCGTCGAAGTAGCGCTTGATCGCCGGGTCGAGGGGCACCGCCTTGTCCGGACGGTTCAGGGGGACCGGCCCGTCCGGCAGCACCACGGTCTCGCGGCCGGCCGACAGCTGACGCTCGATGACCTTGGCCAGGCCGATGCCGCCACTGCGGGTGGACAGCTGCAGCGACAGTTGCTGATCGAGCATGGACTGGTACATGCGCGACTCTTCGCTGTCGAACATGCCGCCCTTGGGGCTGGCATCGCGCATGGACTTGAGAACCTGCTGCATGAACAGGGCTTCAAACTGCTTGGCAGCCTCCCGGGCCGCCTCGGGGGAGTTCTCTTTGGACAGGCGGCGCAGCCCCGACAAACTGTTCGGATCGAGGGCGTTGATCTGGCTGAGATCGCTGGCCGCCATCAGATCACCTCGAGCTCGGCCCGGAGTGCGCCACTCGCCTTCATGGCCTGCAGAATGGCGATCAGCTCAAGGGGGTTGGCGCCGACCGCGTTGAGGGCCTTGACCACATCGGCCAGGTTGGTGCCGCCCTTGATGTTGAACAGCGTTCCACCGTCTTGCTTGATGTCCACCGCACCCTTGTTCGTCACCACGGTCTGCCCACCGGACAACGGTCCGGGCTGGCTGACCTGAGGATCATTGCTGACCGTCACGGTGAGGCTGCCGTGCGCCACGGCGCAGTTCTGCAGGGCCACCTTCTGGTTCATCACCACCGAGCCGGTACGGGAATTGACGATCACCTTGGCGGCCTGCACGGCAGGCGTCACGTCCAGGTTCTCGAGGCGCCCCAGGAAGGCCACCCGCTGATTGAGATCGTCCGGCGCACGCACCTGGATCTGGCGACCATCGAGGGCCTGGGCGCTCCCTGGCGCGATGCGGTTGATGGCGTCCACCGCGCTCTGGGCGGTGCCGAAATCGGCGGTATTCAGCTCGACGAAGACCGAGTCGCCCTGCCCCACCGGAGTGGCGACGGCCCGCTCCACCGTGGCACCGCCCGGAATCCGCCCGGCGGAGAGATGATTGACGGTGACCTTGGTGCCGCCCGCCGCGCCACCGGCACCACTGACCGCAAGGTTGCCCTGGGCCATGGCATAGACCTGCCCGTCGGCCCCCTTGAGCGGCGTCATGACCAGCGTGCCGCCCTTCAAGGAGCGTGCATTGCCCATGGACGACACAGTCACGTCGATCTGCTGGCCGGGCCGGGCAAAGGGTGGCAGGCTGGCCGTGACCATCACGGCCGCCACGTTGCGCAGCTGCAGCGACTGGCCGGGCGGTAGGGTGACGCCCAGGTTGCCGAGCATGTTGATGATGCTCTGCACGGTGAAGGGAGTCTGGGTGGTCTGGTCGCCCGAGCCGTCGAGACCGACCACCAGGCCATACCCGACCAACTGGTTCTGCCGCACGCCACCGATGGAGGCCAGATCCTTCAGGCGCTCTGCATTGACCGGCGCCCCGAAGCCGAGGCAGGCGCCGGCCGCCAGGGCGAGGATGATCCGTGACAAGGACTTCATGCTGGCGCCCCTCAGAAAGGCAGCACGTTCACGAAGAAGCGCTGCATCCAGCCCATCGTCTCGGTCTCGTCGATGTAACCATTGGCCCGATACTCGATGCGCGCATCGGCGACCTGGGTGGACTGGACGCTGTTGCCGCCGGTCACATAGACCGGATTGACCACGCCCGAGAAGCGGATGAACTCGTTGCCCTGGTTGATGGCGATCTGCTTCTCGCCGGACACCAGCAGGTTGCCGTTGGACAGCACTTCGATGACCGTGGTGGTGATGGTGCCGGTAAAGGCATTGTTGGCCGCCGCATCGCCCTTGCCACCGAACTTGCTCGCGTCGGAGGCGGTCACGCCCAGGCCGCCGAGGGCGCCGGCCAGGGGCACCTTGGCGAGGGCCGAGATGGAGGCGGCCATGCTGGAATTGCGCTCTGCGTTGGCCGACGACTTCTTGCTGGCGGCGGTCTGCTCGACCAGGTTCACGGTGATCACATCGCCGACGAAGCGGGCCCGCCGGTCCTCGAAGAGGGGCCGCGAGAAACTCGACTGGTAGATGGAACCCGGCTGGGCCGCCTGGGCGGTGCGGGGCTCGGGACGCACGCTCATCGGCTGATGGACCGCCGTCGGCGGCGTGCTCTGCAGGGCCGCGCACCCGCCCAGCAGGGCCAGCAGCGGCAGAACGACGATTCGAAGCGCTTTCATGATGATCTCCACCCGACGGGACTTACAGGGAGGTGAGCTTGCCGAGCATGGTGTCGGACGTGGAAATGGCGCGGGAATTGAGCTCGTAGGCGCGCTGGGTCTGGATCATCAGGACCAGCTCCTCGGCCACGTTCACGTTGGAGGTTTCCACGTAGGTCTGGTTGAGGGTACCGACGCCATTGGTGCCCGGGGTGTTGGGGTTGGGCGTGCCGCTGGCGGCGGTTTCCAGGTAGAGGTTTTCCCCCACGCTCTGCAGGCCCCCCGGGTTCACGAAGCCGGCGATCTGGATGTTGCCGATCTGGGACGGGGCCGTCTGGTTGGGCAGGGTCACCGAGACCACGCCGTCCTTGCCAATGGTGAGGGACAAGGCATTGGCGGGAATGGTGATGGCGGGCTGCAGCGGATAGCCGCTGGAGGTCACCACCTGGCCGTTGGCATCCTTCTGGAAGGCGCCATCGCGGGTGTAGGCGGTGGTGCCATCGGGCAGCAGGATCTGAAAGAAGCCCTCGCCCTGGATCGCCACGTCGAGGGCGTTGCCGGTCTGGGTGAGGTTGCCTTGGGTATGGATGCGCTCGGTGGCGATGGGACGCACACCGGTACCGATCTGCAGCCCGGAGGGGATGGTGGTCTGCTGGGTGGACTGGGCGCCGGCCTGGCGCAGGTTCTGATACAGCAGATCCTCGAACACCGCCCGGGCACGCTTGAAGCCGTTGTTCGAGACGTTGGCAAGGTTGTTCGAGATGACGTCGAGCTGGGTCTGCTGGGCGTCGAGGCCGGTACGGGCAATCCAGAGGGAGCGGATCATGGGGAGCTCCAGAGATATCGGTTCAGGCCACCGGGGCGGGTGGCGCGGCTAGGTTGTCATGCTAGCCATTGCAAGAGCCGTTCCAGGGCTGGATGAGGCGGGCAAACACCCGTCAATTCAGATACCGGCGGCGCGGCACGGCCCCTCCGGACTCACCCGCCCAGCCTGCAGCGGGCAGCGGCGCTCAGCCCTTGGCGAGCAGCTGGCTGGCGGAGCGGTCCATTTCCTGGGCCACCGACAGCAGGCGGGTCTGGGTTTCGTAATGGCGAGCCAGGGAGATCATGCTGACCATCTGTTCGACCACATTGACGTTGCTGCCTTCCAGATAGCCCGCGGCAACCCGGACGGCAGGATCTGCCGGCGCAGGATTGCCGTCGGCAAGGCGGAACAGGCCGTCGCCACCACGACGCAGGTCCTGCTCGGGCGGATTCACCAGCTTAAGCCGATCGACGCTGGTGGTGTTGTTCTTGGCCCCGGTGCGCGGCACCGTGGAGATCGTGCCGTCGGCGCCGACCGCCACTTCCACATCCGGCGGCAGGGTGATCGGGCCACCGGAGCCGAGTACCGGCAAGCCGTTCCGGGTCTGCAACACGCCATTGGCGCTGACTTCGAAGCTGCCGTTGCGGGTGTAAGCCTCAGTGCCATCCGGCAGTTGCACGGCGAACCAGCCCTTGCCTTGCACGCTCATGTCCAGACTGCGGTTGGTA
>JAFLDU010000096.1 GCA_017309145.1 Zoogloea sp.
GGGTCTGACTCCATTGCGGCGCCGGCCTTGTCGAAGGCTTTGGCGGCATCGTCGAAGCGGCCCATCACCTTGTAGCTGCGGCCGAGCATGACCCAGCCCTGGGGATTGTCCGGATTCTGCTCCAGGCGTGCGGCCAGCTTGGCGACCATCTCCTCCACCTCTGCGGCGGAGGGGCCGGCGGCGGCCTGCCGGGCGGCCGGGTCGAGGGCGGCGGGGGTGCCGATCAGCAGATAGAGGGCCACAGCGGCGGCGGGCAGGGCCAGCCCCAGACCGATCGCGGTGCGCGGCAACCGATGCTGGGGAGCTTGCTCCGGTTGGCTGTCGGTGGACACATCCTCGAGTACGCGGCGCTCGAGCTCCTCGCGGGCGACGGCGTGGTCGCTGGCGGATAGGGCGCCGCTGGCCAGATCGCGGTCGAGCTCGGCAAGCTGGTCTCGGAAGATCGCGGTGTTGATGGATTGGCGGCTGTTTCCGGAGGTGGATCTGCGGCGCAGAAGGGGCAGGCACAACAAGGCGAGGACCAGGGCCAGCAGGGCCCCGGCGGCAATCCAGAAGGCGGTCATGCGTTGTCTTTCGGGGGGGCGGGGGGCGTGCCGAGCAGGGCCTGGGCGGCGGCCTTCTGTTCGTCCGACAGGGTGGCGGGGGCCAGACGGCTGGCACGGCGGCGCAGGTAGGCGATCAGGCCCACCACGGCGCCGGCGAGGATCACGAAGGGGCCGAACCAGAGCAGCCAGGTGGTGGGCTTGACCGGCGGGCGGTAGAGCACGAAGTCGCCGTAGCGGGCCACCAGATAGTCACGGATCTCCGCGTCGGTCTTGCCGTCATGGATCAGCTTGCGGACCTCCCGGCGCAGGTCGTCGGCCAGTTCGGCGCGGGACGCGGCCAGGCTCTCGTTCTGGCATACCAGGCAGCGCAGTTCTTCGGAGATGGCGATCAGGCGGGCTTCCACCACCGGGTTGTCGGCCATCGGGGTGGCTTCGGCGGCCTCCAGGGGGGCCGCGGTGGCCAGCGTCAGGGCGCTGGCCAGGGCGATCAGGGCGCAGCGGATCATCTCAGGACTCCGTCGCCAGCTGGCGCGCCAGGGGCAGGATCTTCTTCTCGAGGGACTCGGGCGTGATCGGACCGATCTGCTTGAAGCGGATCACCCCCTTCTTGTCGATCAGGTAGGTCTCGGGCACGCCATACACGCCGTAGTCGATCCCCACCCGACCGTCCATGTCGAGCACCGACAGGGTGTAGGGATTGCCGTGCTGGCTGAGCCAGGCACCTGCGCGCTGGCGGGTCAGGGCGAGTTCGTCATCGGCCGACAGCTTCTTGGCGTCGATGCCGCCATCGCCCCGCACTTCCTTGTAATTCAGGCCCACGATGGGCAGCCCCCCCTGCTTGGCGAAGGCCACCAGCAACGGGTGCTCGGCCCGGCAGGAGACACACCAGGAGGCCCACACATTGAGCAGCCACACCTGGCCGCGCATGTCGGCCGGGGTGAACTGCTTGTCGGGGCTGGCCAGCACGGTGAGCTTGAAGTCAGGGGCCGGCTTGCCCACCAGGGGCGAGGGGACCTCATGCGGGTCGCGGTTGAGGCCGATGGCCAGGAAGACGACGAGGACCAGGAACAGCCCGAGAGGGATCAGGAAACGTTTCAAGATGCGGCTCCCTGCCCGGCCAGCTTGCCGGCCTGCGCAGCGGTTGACTTGATGCGGTAGCGTCGGTCGGACGCGGCGAGCAGGCCGCCGAGGGCCATGAGCACTGCGCCACCCCAGATCCAGCTGACGAAGGGCTTGTAGTAAACCCGGACGCTCCAGGCCCCGTCGCCACCTTCCAGCGGGTCACCGAGGGATACATAGATGTCGCGGGTCAGACCCGGATCGATGAAGGCCTCGGTCATCGGCATGGCCGACGAAAGGTATTTGCGCTTCTCCGGGTGCAGCGGCATCACCACCTTGCCGTCGCGGATCAGCTCCAGGTTGCCCCGGGCCGCGGTGTAGTTGGGGCCGGGCACGCTCTCCACGCCCAGGAAGCGGATCTGGTAGTCACCGGTCTTGACCGTGTCACCCGGCGCCATGCGCACGTCCTTCTCGGTCTCGTAGTGCTTGACCATCACGATGCCGACCAGGGTGACAGCGATGCCGACGTGGGCGATGTGCATCCCCCAGAAGGCCCGCGGGGGGGCGCTCGACTTGGCACGGGCGAGGATCTGCAGCACGGACGAGCCGGTGATCCAGATGGCCAGTCCGACCCCCAGGGCCACCCCGGCTGCCCAGCCGCCGAACAGGAAGGGCACGCTGACGCCGCCCGCCACCGCCACGGCGAAGGCCAGGCGCACCGGGCGCACGATGTCGGCCAGCCGGGCGTCCTTCCAGCGGGCGACCGGCCCCACCGCCATCAGGAACAGCACCGGCACCATCAGCGGCGCGAACACCGCGTTGAAATACGGGGGGCCGACCGACAGCTTGCCCAGGTTGAGGGCATCGATCACCAGTGGGTAGAGGGTGCCGAGCAGCACCGCCCCCGCGGCCGACAGCAGCAGCACGTTGTTGATCAGCAGCAGGGTTTCCCGGGACACCAGGGAGAAGGCACCGCCGAGGCTGACCTTGGGCGCACGCCAGGCGAAAAGGGTCAGGGAGGCGCCGACCACCACGACCAGGAAGAGCAGGATGAAGACGCCGCGCTTGGGGTCGGAGGCGAAGGCATGCACCGAACTCAGCACCCCGGAGCGGACCAGGAAGGTGCCCAGCAGGGACAGGGAGAAGGCGCCGATGGCCAGCAGCACGGTCCAGTTCTTGAAGCTGCCGCGCTTCTCGGTGACGGCCAGCGAGTGGATCAGCGCGGTGCCCACCAGCCAGGGCATGAAGGAGGCATTCTCCACTGGATCCCAGAACCACCAGCCGCCCCAGCCCAGCTCATAGTAGGCCCAGATCGAGCCCAGGCCGATGCCGAGGGTCAGGAAGATCCAGGCGGCGGTAGTCCATGGGCGGGACCAGCGCGCCCAGGCTGCGTCGAGCCGTCCCGACAGCAGGGCGGCTATGGCGAAGGCGAAGGCCACCGAAAAGCCCACGTAGCCCATGTACAGCATCGGCGGATGGAAGATCAGGCCCGGGTCCTGCAGCAGCGGGTTGAGGTCGCGGCCTTCGTCGGCGCCGGGCAGCAGGCGCTCGAAGGGGCTGGAGGTGGCCAGGATGAACAGCAGGAAGCCGAAGGCCACCAGGCCAAGCACACCCTGCACCCGCGCCACCATGTCGTCCGGCAGGCTGCGCGAGAAGGCCGCCACCGCCAGCGACCACAGGGACAGCATCAGCACCCACAGCAGCAGCGAGCCCTCGTGGCCGCCCCATACGCCGGAGATGCGGTACTCGATGGGCAGCCGCGAGTTGGAGTGCTGGGCTACGTACAGCACCGAGAAGTCGTTGTTGATGAAGCTCGCCGTGAGGCAGCCGAAGGCGATGGCAATGAGCAGGAACAGCGTGGCCGAGGCTGGCCGCGCCAGTCCGATCCAGGCGCTTACGCCGCGTTGGGCGCCGATCAGGGGCAAGGTGCCCTGGACCAGTGCGACGAGCAGGGCCAGGACGAGGGCGAAGGTACCGAGTTCCGGAATCATGGTGGGCCTCCTGGCCTTACTGCTTGAGGGTGCGGCTGGCTTCGTGGGCCTTGTCCACGGCGGCCTGCGCTTCCGGCGGCATGTAGTTCTCGTCGTGCTTGGCCAGCACCTCGCTGGCGGTGAAATTGCCGTCGGCACCGAGGGTGCCCTGGGCCACCACGCCCTTGCCCTCGCTGAAGAGGTCCGGGAGGATGCCCTTGTAGGCCACCGGGATCTCCCGGGCGGTGTCGGTCACGATGAAGCGGGCGGTGATGTCGGTGCGCTGCAGGCTGCCTTCCTTGACCAGACCCCCGATGCGGAATGGGCGGTCTTTGGGGGCTTCGCCACTGGCCACCTGGGTGGGCGTGAAGAAGAACACCAGGTTGCTCTGGAAGGCGTTGAGGATCAGCGCGGCGGCGATGCCGAGGGCGGCGAGGCCGCCCAGCACGATGGCGAGGCGTTTCTGGCGTGGTTTCATGATCAGTCTTGGTTGTCGCTGTCGGCGGCAAGTTCCCGGCGCAGCAGGCGGCGGGTGTCCGCAAGGCGTTTGCGGGCCAGCAGGGTTTCGATCAGCAGGGCCGCAGCAGTGACACCGAAGCTGCCCCACACATAGAAACCATAGCCGCCCATGGCGAAGAATTCGCTGGCGCTGCCCCAGTTCATCGCTGCATCTCCGGCAGTTCGGCCACCCAGGTGGCGTGTCTTTCCCGTTCGAGGATGATCGCCCGCACCCGGTAGAGGGCGATGGCGATGCTGTACATCCAGAAGGCCAGGGCCATGATCAGCATGCCCCACAGCATGGTGGTGGCCATGGTCGGTGCCTTGGTCATCGAGACCGAGGCACCCTGGTGCAGGGTGTTCCACCACTTCACCGAGAAATAGATGATCGGCACGTTGATCACCCCCACCAGGGCCACGATGGCGCCGGCCTTGTCGGCCCGCCGGGGGTCGTCGATGGCCGAGGTGAGGGCGATGTAGCCGATGTAGAGGAAGAACAGGATCAGCTCGGAGGTGAGGCGCGCATCCCAGACCCACCAGGCACCCCACATGGGCTTGCCCCACAGGGCCCCGGTCCACAGGGACAGGAAGGCGAACAGTGCCCCGGTGGGGGCCAGTGCGGAGCTCATCATGCCCGACAGGCGGGTGTTGAAGGTGATTCCAATGGCCGCCCAGAAGGCCATCACGCAATAGATGAACATGGACATCCACGACGCGGGTACGTGGATGAAGATGATCCGGTAGCCCTCGCCCTGCTGGAAGTCGGTGGGGGCGACGAAGAAGCTGATCCACAGGCCGACGATGCACAGCACGCTGGCGAGACCGGCGAACCAGGGCCACAGGGTACCCGCCAGGGGGTAGAAGCTGGCGGGCGAGGCGAACTTGAACCAGTTGATCAGACGCTGACTCATGGGGGGGTCCGGTTGGGTTGGAGCGGGGCCTATTCGAGCGCAATGCGCAGGGCCGCGGTGGCGGCCCAGGGCGCGAAGAACACGCCCAGAGCGAGCAGGGCTCCGAGCAGGGACAGATGGCCGGCTGCGCCCAGCCCGGCCAGATCGGCCTCCACGGCACCAGCGCCGAAAATCAGGGCCGGAATATACAGGGGCAGCACCAGCAGGGACAGCAGTACGCCGCCGCCACGCACGCCCAGGGTCAGGGCCGCACCGATCGCCCCCACCAGGGACAGCACCGGGGTGCCCAGCAGCAGGCTGATCATCAGGATGCCCAGGGAGCGCGCCGACAGGTCGAACTGCAGGCCCAGCACCGGCGCCAGCAGCACCAGCGGCAGACCGGCGGTCAGCCAGTGGGCGAGCACCTTGCCGCTGACCAGCAGGGCCAGCGGTGTAGGAGACAGGCTCATCTGCTCCAGGGTTCCATCCTGGTGGTCGGCGGCGAACAAGCGGTTGAGGGACAGCATGGCCGCCAGCAGTGCGGCGACCCACAGCACCCCCGGCGCGATGCGGCGCAGGGTGGCGGATTCCGGCCCGATGCCCAGGGGGAACAGGCTGACCACGATCATGAAGAAGAACAGGGCGGTGAACACCTCGCTCTTGCGCCGGGCGGCCAGCAGCAGGTCGCGCCGGACGATGGCCAGGAAGGCATTCATGCTGCAGCCTCCCGGGGGGCGCCGAGGCGCAGGCTGGCCCCGCTGCCGGCCAGCTGCACGGCCTGGTGGCTGGTGAAGATCAGCATGCCGCCGCGGGACAGGTGGTCATCCAGGATGCTGCAGAGCTGCGCCACGGCGGCCACGTCGAGGGCCACGAAGGGTTCGTCCAGGATCCACAGGCGGGCCTGGCTGCACAGCAGGCGGGCCAGCGCGACCCGGCGCTTCTGGCCCTGGGAGAGCACCCGGGCAGGCAGGTCCTCGCGGCCCTTCAGGCCGATCCGGCGCAGCGCCGTCATGGCGGTGGCCTCGTCGAGGGGCCGGCCGGCCACCGCGGCGGCGGTCTGCAGGTTCTCGAGGGCGGACAGATCTTCCTTGATGGCGGGCGCGTGGCCGAGATAGAGCAGGCGGGCGTGGTAATCGTCGCGCACTTCCGCGACGGGGCGGCCCTCCCATTCGATCAGGCCGTCCGCCGCGGGGGCGAGGCCGGCCAGGATGCGCAGCAGGCTGGTCTTGCCGGCACCGTTGGCCCCCTCCACCTGCAGCCATTGGCCCGGGGAGACGCACAGCTCTACCGCCGAGAAGAGTCGGCGGTCGCCGCGATCGCAGGCCAGACCGTGGGCACGGAGCATGGAAGGAGAAGCCGGGAAGTCTTGGGACGGCGCATTCTGCCCGACCCACCCCGGTGGGTAAACCGGCTAAGTCAATGAAACGCGCTCAAGGCGGAAAGCGCCGGTACGGCCACCCCCGTCAGTGGCGGGCGGTGCTGGCGTAGCCTTCGGGCAGCACGGTGGGCGGCGGAGAGCCCGCGGCTTCACTGCGCTCCCGGGAGGCTCCAGGGGTACTGGCCGCATCGCCTACCTCGAGGATGTCCAGCACCTGGCGGGCCAGGGCGCGGCAGGCATTGCCCAGGTTGGAGGGCAGGCCTTCGGGAATGGACTTCTGCAGCAGCTGCTTGGAGGCCGACAGGCTCGGCACGGGGAGTAGCAGCCGATGCTTGTGCTCGCCCAGGATCTGCGCCACGGCGCGGTCGGCCGCGTCCCGCGCCCAGGCGTTGGTGGGCCACTGGGAGGGCAGGCCGTAGGCGTGGCTGAAATCCTGCAGGTCGCGCAGCACGGTGCGGAGATCTTCGTGGGACTCCCGGAAAGGCAGCAGCACGATGTCGGCCAGGCTGTTGAGGGTGCGGTCCACCTCGGCACGGTTGCCGCCACCGTCGATCACTCCGATCCAGCCCTGCATGGTGCGCAGCTTGCCCACCACCTTGTGCAGGGCCTCCGGCGTGCGCGCATCAGCGGTCACGTAGCGGCGCCCATCCGGTGTCAGGGGCTCGCGGGAGGTGTCGGTCAGCACGCAGGCCGAGCGATGGCCGAGCAGGCCGAGCCCCTGGCAGAGCATGTGGGACAGGGTCGTCTTGCCGGTGCCGCCCTTGTTGCCGATGATGCAGATGATCCGGGACATGGTGATTACCTCGTGCTGAACGCAGGACGCGATGACAACATTATTCGGTCACTAACGGCAGTGCGGCGCCCGGAATTGAGGGGCTATCCACCGGTAATTCCCGATTTCTGGCGGTAGGCCGGCCCGGCCGGCAGATAGCAGTACAGGCGGGTGTGTCGCCGGTCGTTCACCTCGACCACCGTTTCGGGCTCTACCCCCTCCACCGGGAAGCTGTTGCTCACCAGCAGGGTGCCGGGCCGCATTTCCGCGCAGGCCTTGTCCCAGACCCGGGTCATCGGCACCGGGGAGAGGAAGGCATAGACCAGATCGTAGTCGCACCACGGGATCTGGAAGAAGTCGCCGCGGGCCAGGCTGACGGTGGGCTGGCGGCGGCTCAGCAGGCGCGACAGGGCATAGGGCGCTGGCGCGGCTTCGATCCCCTCCAGTCTGCAATCGGGGCGCAGCCGGGCCAGCGGGCGCAGCAGGGACCCGGTGCCGCTGCCCAGGTCGAGCAGCCGGCCCGGCCGGTCTCGGGGCAGCAGGTCGGCCACTGCGGCGGCGGTGCGGCGGTTGGACAGGAACAGCGGGACCTGGGTGCGGAAGCTGCTCCAGAACACCAGAGCCAGCCCGACGAAGGCCGCCAAGTACCAGCCGGGGGCGATGCGGAACTGCAGCGCGGCCACCACCAGGGGCAGGAAGCCCAGGTGGATCCAGCGCCACCAGGGCGCGCTGCGCAGCAGGATGGCCGCCAGGGTGGCACCGGCTGCCTGAACGGTGACCAGCGGCCAGATCCCGGCCGGCAGCAGGCCGCTGCGGCCGACGCCGAAGGCCAGCGCCGCGCCGGCGAGCTGGGCAAGGAGTGCCTTGAGGGCGGGCGGGAGGCTGCTGCGCATGATCGGGCGCGGGGGGGTGAGGTCGCCTCAGCGGGCGCGCCGGACGATGAAGCCGTTGGCCACCGGCTCGAAGCTCAGCCGTGGGTAGAAATCCATCGCCTCGGGGGCGGACAGCAGGATGATGGATACCTCTTCGCCGAGCAGCGTCCGGGTCCGCTCAACCAGCTCGCGACCGATGCCTTGGTGCTGGCAGGCCCGATCCACCGCCAGGTCGGACAGGTAGCAGCAGTAGCTGAAGTCGGTCAGGGCCCGGCACACGCCGACCAGACGCTCGCCGTCCCAGGCGGACAGGACCAGGTTGGACTGGGCGAACATGCGGCCGATGCGCGCCGCATCGTCGATGGGCCGCCGGATGCCGGAGGCCTGGAAGACTCGGATGATGTCCTCGGTGCGCAGGGGGACGTCGCGACGGTAGTCGATCATGATGCTGCGGTGCAGGAAACGCTGACGACGGGGAGCATACCGGACTCCCCGCCGTCTGCGACACCCTGGCGCCGCACCAGCGGGGAGCGTGGGGGCTCCCTTCACCGCCGGGCCGTCCCAAGATGAAGGCGCCCCCTTGGGGGGCAGCGAGCCGCGCCAGCGGGGAGCGTGGGGGCTCCCTTCATCGCCGGGCCGTCCCAAGATGAAGGCGCCCCCTTGGGGGGCAGCGAGCCGCGCCAGCGGGGAGCGTGGGGGCTCCCTCACGCCGCACGGCTGGCGGCGCTGCCCTCGGGGCCGAGGCGTGCCAGCAGGCTTTCCCTGCGCGGCGCCATCCGGGCCATGGCGGCGGCCTTGATATGACCGAAGCCGCGGATCTCCTCGGGCAGGCTGGCCAGCTCCACCAGCAGCGCCAGGCGTTCTGCGTTGAGGCCGTCCAGAGCACCCAGCAGATCGGCCTCGTACTGGTCGATGAGCTGCCTTTCCGCCTTGCGTTCCGGATGGTAACCAAAGGGGTCGAAGGCGGTGCCGCGCAGGCGCCGGAAGCGGGCCAGCCACTTGAAGGCGGTGAGCATCCAGGGCCCGAAGACCAGCTTGCGGATGCGTCCGGAGTCCGGGTCCGGCCGGGCCAGGAAGGTCGGCGCCAGGTGGAAGTGCAGTTTGAAGTCGCCCACGAAGCCGGCGTCCAGCGCTTCGCGGAAGGCCGGGGCGCTGTACAGCCGGGCGACTTCGTACTCATCCTTGTAGGCCATCAGCTTGTAGAAGTAGCGGGCGACGGCCTCGCCCAAGCGTTCGCTGCCCAGGGGCGCCTCGGCGGCCCGCACCCGGGCCACCAGGTCGGTGTAGCGCCGGGCGTAGGCGGCGTCCTGATAGTCGGTGAGCAGGGCGGCACGGCGGGCGATGCGGTCGTCCAGGGTTTCCGGGCGGATCGGGATGACCGGCGCCGGGCTGACTTCCCGCTCCACCGCGCGCAGGTCCACCGCGGCGCGGCGGCCCCACAGCAAGGCCTTGCGGTTCATCTCGACGGCCGCGCCGTTGAGTTCGATGGCCTTGTCCAGGCTGGCGGCGCTGACCGGCACCCAGCCGCGCTGCCAGGCATAGCCGAGCAGGAACAGGTTGGTGGCGATGGCGTCGCCCATCAGGCGGGTGGCCAGGTGCTGGGCGTCGAGGAAGTCGCAGCCCTCCCGGCCCACTGCTTCGACGATGGCGGCCTGCATCTTTTCCAGGGGGAACTGCCAGTCCGGGTTGCGGGTGAACTCGGAGGTCGGGGTCTCGGCGCAATTCACCACGCCCCGGGTGCGCCCGACCGCCATCTTGGCCAGGGCGTCGACGCTGGCGGTGACCACCACGTCGCCGCCGATCACCGCATTGGCCTCGCCGGCGGCGATGCGCACGGCGTGCAGGTCTTCGGGCCGGTCGGCGATGCGGATGTGGCTGAACACCGAACCCCCCTTCTGGGCCAGGCCGGTCATGTCGAGCACGGTGACGCCCTTGCCGTCCAGATGGGCGGCCATCCCGATCAGTGCGCCGATGGTCACCACACCGGTGCCGCCGACGCCGGTGACCAGGATGCCCCAGGGTTCCCGGGTGGCCGGCAGACGCGGCGCGGGAAGGGGGCCGAAGCGGCTGTCGTCGGCCTGCATGGCGCGGCCCTTGCGCACCCGGCCGCCCTCGAGGGTGACGAAGCTCGGGCAGAAGCCGTTCATGCAGGAGTAGTCCTTGTTGCAGGCCGACTGGTCGATCTGGCGCTTGCGGCCGAACTCGGTCTCCACCGGCAGGATGGCCATGCAGTTGGATTCCCGGCCGCAGTCGCCGCAGCCCTCGCAGACGGCCTCGTTGATGAAGACGCGGGTCTGCGGGTCGGGGTAGGTGCCACGCTTCCGGCGGCGGCGCTTCTCGGCGGCGCAGGTCTGGTCGAAGACCAGGGCCGATACGCCGGGGGTGGTGCGCAGCTCCCGCTGGATCATCTCCAGTTCGTCTCGATGGCGGATCGCCACGCCGTGGGGGATGTCGGCCACGTGCCAGGGGCGGTCGGTGCCGTCGGTGACCAGTACGATGGTGCCCACCCCTTCGCCCTGCAGCTGGCGCAGCAGCTTGGGTACGCTCAGGTCGCCGTCCACCGGCTGGCCGCCGGTCATGGCCACGGCGTCGTTGTAGAGGATCTTGTAGGTGATGCCGCTGCCCTGTGGCCCGCAGCCGCCCGGGCGGTTGAAGGCCGCGACGGCCTGGCGGATGGCCAGCAGGCCGGAGTGGAAGTAGGTGCCGTCGCCCAGGTTGGCGAAGATGTGCGTTTCGTCGAGGAAGGGCGCCTGGCCCACCCAGGGCACGCCTTCGCCGCCCATATGGGTGAAGGTGCCGGTCTTGCGGTCGGGCATGAAGGTGGCCATGTAGTGACAGCCGATGCCGGCCATGGCGCGGCTGCCCTCGGGCACTACCGTGGACGTGTTGTGCGGGCAGCCCGGGCAAAAGGTGGGGACCCGGTCAATGGCGAAGACACGCCGCCCCAGCATGGCCTCCTTGGCCTGCAGGAAGGCCAGGCGGGCCTCGATGCGTTCGGAGGTGAAGAAGCGTCCGATGCGCCCGGCAATGACCCGCGCGATCATCGCCGGGGTCAGCTCGCCGGCGGCCGGCAGCAGCCACTGGCCGTGGTCGACGGTGGCCCGGCCATCCGCGCCGAGGGTGCTGAGTAGCGACCATTCGCCCTTCTCGTCGAACTTGCCGATGACGCGCGGGCGGACGTCCTCGCGCCAGTTGTAGAGCTCTTCCTTGAGCTGGTATTCGATCAGCTGGCGTTTTTCCTCGATCACCAGGATTTCGTCCAGGCCCTCGGCGAAGTGGCGCACGCCCTCGGCCTCGAGCGGCCACACCATGCCTACCTTGTACAGGCGGATGCCGATCTCCGCGGCGAGGGCCTCGTCGATGCCCAGGTCGTCGAAGGCCTGGCGCACGTCCAGGTAACTCTTGCCGGAAGTGATGATGCCCAGGCGTGGTTGGGGCGAATCGATGATGATGCGGTTCAGCCCATTGGCGCGGCAGTAGGCCAGTGCGGCATACAGTTTGGCGTGCAGCAGGCGCCTCTCCTGCTGCAGGGGCGGGTCGGGCCAGCGGATGTTGAGTCCGTCCGGCGGCAGGGCGAAGTCCTCGGGGATCTTCGTGGTGACGCGCAGCGGGTCCACATCCACCGAGGCCGAGGTCTCCACCGTGTCGGCCAGCGCCTTGAAGGCCACCCAGCAGCCTGAATAGCGGGACAGGGCCCAGCCATGCACGCCGAAGTCGAGATACTCCTGCACCCCGGCCGGGGCCAGCACCGGCATCATCATCGACTTGAAGAAGTGGTCGGTCTGGTGGGGCAGGGTGGACGACTTGGCCGCGTGGTCGTCGCCGGCGATCACCAGGACACCGCCGTATTGCGAGCTGCCTGCTGCGTTGGCATGGCGGAACACGTCACCGCAGCGGTCCACCCCCGGCCCCTTGCCGTACCACATGGCAAACACGCCCTGCACACGGGCCTTGGGCGAGAGGGCGACCTGCTGGCTGCCCCACACCGTGGTGGCGGCCATGTCCTCATTGATGCCCGGCTGGAAGACAATGTCGTGGCTGGCCAGGTGCTCCCTGGCCTTCCATAGGGACTGGTCCAGCCCACCGAGGGGCGAGCCCCGGTAGCCGGAGACGAAGCCGGCGGTGTTCAGGCCGGCGGCCCGGTCCCGGTCGCGCTGGATCATCAGGAGGCGCACAAGCGCCTGGTAGCCGGTCAGGTAGACCCGCCCGGAGGTGGCGTATTTGCTGTCGATCAGCGCATTGCCTGCGCTGGACGGGGAGAGTGCGCTGACGGGGTCCTGCTCGGCCATGATGGTGCTCCTCACAAAAATCGTGTTCTTGATCTGTTTGCGGCAAGGGCCTTGTGGGCCCCGCCGCGGAGGTGCTGCAAGGGCGAGTCTGGCTGCCAGGGGCGGGCAGCTCAATCCTTGGATACCCTGATTGCACCGGGGTTCCGGTGCTGCGGATGGAGGGTCAGAAGTAGTGCTGCCAGCCCAGGTTCAAACGGCGGTCCTGGTGGTCCTCGCCGGGGGTATCGAGGCGGGTCCATTCGTAGCCGGCCACCAGATTGTCTCGGGATCCGAGGCGGGTGCGCAGGTGGGCTCGGGCACTGCTGCGGTCGAGGCGACCGTCATTGAACCACTGACGGCTGGCCTCGATGTGCACGCGGCTGTCCTTGCCCAGGTCCCACAGCAGGCCGGTCAGGGGGCCGCTGCCGATGGCCCAGTGCTTGTCCAGCTTGCCGTGACTGATCAGCTGGTTATCCAGGAAGACGTAGGCTATCAGCCTGCCATTCCACTCCCACGCAGCGCCGGGGCCGCCGGCCAGGGTGGGTGAGGCGGCGCGATCGGCGCCCAGGTTGCGCTCCCAGCCGAAACGGACCTTCCAGGAGAGGGGTTGGGTCCAGCTCTGCCGTGGAGCGACCGAGACGATGTCCACCGGCAGGAAGCGGTCGAGGCGCCAGCCATGCCCCTCACGTTGGCTGGCAGCCAGGTCGAAGAAGCGGATCTGGGCCCCACGGGCGTAGCCGGCTTCGGGGTCGAGGAGGTCGTGGTAGGCCGGGCGCAGATCCAGGAACAGGGCCGGGTCGCCGCCCAGGCGTCCAGTGCCCAGGCCGAGGCGGCCGGAGGCGTGACCCTGCTCCGGACGTGGGGGAGTCGGGGGAGCGCCGACGTCGATGCTCGGCAGGGTGCTGCGCACTGTCTGGATGCTGCGCAGGCGGGCCAGGGCCTGGTCCTGCTCGAGCTTGCCGGCATGGCCGCGGTAGGACACCAGCCGGTCGGCGAACTCCAGCTGTTCGATGGCCCGCGTGTCCTGGCCCAGGCTGGCCGGAGGGCGCTGGCCGTCCGCCACGGCCAGCGCGGCCTGCATCTCGTCGGCGGAAAGGCGTCGGGCCCGGTAGGCCAGTTCGGTGCCGGCGGCCGGCCGGAAGCTGGCTCCGGCGACGAGCCCCGGAATGGCCACCACCTCCTTGACCGTATCGACCGGAATGGCGGACAGCGGGAAGCGCTGGGCGGTGCGCAGGCCGGGCCGGGCCACATCCAGCAGGCGCAGGATCATGTAGGAGCAGTTCTCGTCGAAGAACCAGTAGTCGAAGCGGGTGGCGCCGATCTCCCAGGCGTGGCGCAGCAGTTGGCGGGTCTCGTCGGTGGTCAGGGTGAGAGGGTATTCCCACACGTCGCGGCTTTCCATATCGCTGTATTCCCGCACTTTCATGTAGTACGGCGAGCTGGAAAGAATGCCCGGATACAGGCCGGTGAGCCCCTTGATGGCGAAGCTGAAGCCATCGGTCGCGTCCGCCTTGGCGGCGTAGTTGACGGTGTAGGCGAGCAGGCGGGTGGCCTCGCTCTGGCCGGCCGCATCGATGCGGAGCAGGGTGTGGCCGAACATCGAGGCCGGGCTGTTGACGTAGGCGGACGGGAAGATCAGCGTAGCCCCCGCCGGGTTGATGCCGGCCATCCAGGCCTCCAGGCGCGGGCAGGGCTGATCCAGCCACGGGCCGGCGTCGGGCAGGCGCGACTTGAGCCAGTGGTAGCGGGCCGGGAAGCGGCACTGGGGGTGCTCATCCGGGGCCTCGGGGCGTGCCGGAGAGCGCACTGCGGCCAGGGTGGCGGCCAGCTCGGCGGCCGGGTCGCGGGCGCCATCGGCCGCCAGGAAGAAGCCGGGGTCGTCGGCCAGGCTGCGCCAGCGACCACTGAGCGGTGCAGGGGCGTAGTGCAGCAGGTCAGCCCACGCGGGGTCGGCGGCGAGTGCGAGGGCCCGGGCGTCGGGTGCGACCGGCGACGTGGTGCCGGCCGATGCGGGTGGGAGGCCCAGGGCAAGACCCAGCCCCGCGGCGATGAGGGAGAGGCGTTTCATGAAAAAGCCCTGTGCAGGCACAGGGCTTGATTCCCGGGCTGGGAGGCTCAGACCGCGTCGGCGTACTTCGCCAGGCGGGCATCGGCTTGCAGGGCAGCCTTCAGCTGAGTGGCGATGGATTCGGCGGATTCCACGGAGGCGAAGATCTCGGCATGGCGGGTCTTGGTCAGGCTGACGAAGGCGGCCTTGTCGGCGGCGTCGATCTTCAGCAGCGCGGCGAGGGCGTCGAGGGTCTCACCCTGGCCGGAGGCCGCGTCCCGGGCCAGCTGGGATTTGTTGCCGTCGATGAACAGGGCGGTCTTCCAGTTGGAGGAGACCACGCCATCCTGGCTACAGCCCAGGGTACCGGAGGTGATGCCGAAGGTCTGGTTGCCGGAGGTGCCGTTGGTGGTGGCTGCAAGCACTTGCGGCGCAACGCCCTTCTGGCCTTCGAAGACCTTGGAACCCAGGCCGCAGGAGCCGACGTTGTTGGCAGCGGCGAAGGCGGTGACAGGCAGGAATACGACCAGCGGGAACAGGAGTTTCTTCATGGCGCTTACCCTCAATTTGGTTGTCTTTTGTCTGATCGGCATCACGCTGTTGTCGTGATGCCGACGGAATGGTAAGCGATTCCGTTTTGGTAGGTGTCCAGATTCTCAGGCAGCTGTTGTATTCCTGCAAATGACCAGTTTCAGAAGAGATCCACCTCGCCGGCATTGACGTCCGTCTGCATCACGGATTCAAAGCGGATCTCCTCGGCCGAGCGTGACGAGGCCTGGAGAAGGGCCGACAGGGTTTCGATGCGCCGCTGGATGCGGGCGAGGCCGTCCCGCTCCTCCACGTCCCGGTGCACATCGAAGAAGCCATGGGCGTACTGGCTCATGAAATCGGTGTGCTGGCGCAGCTTGCCGAGCAGCTGGCTGACGATGTCCTCGAACTGCATCGACAGGACGCCCTGCATCACCAGGCGCTGGATGGCTTCGGAGACTTCGTTGATGCGGCGGGACTGTTCCCCGGCGAGCTGGGTGAGTTCCTGCATCTCGCGGCCCATCGCCACCACGCTGGTCTGGGAGGCCTCGGCCCGGCTGATGTCGGTGGAGGCGGTGACATCCACCGCGCTGCCCACGTCGTCGATGGCGGCGTGGATCTCGTGGAGCAGGGCATCGATCTGCTCGCTGAACTTTTCGGTGCGCTGGGCCAGCTTGCGCACTTCGTCGGCAACCACTGCGAAGCCACGGCCGGCTTCTCCTGCCCGGGCCGCTTCGATGGCCGCGTTGAGGGCCAGCAGACCGGTCTGGCTGTTGATCTGGCTGACCTCGGTCATCAGTCGGCTGACCGCGTCGACCTTGCCGCGCATGGTGGTGAAGCGTTCGGCGATGTCCGCGCCGCTGGCCTTGAGCTGCTGGACCGTCGTCACGAAGGCGTCGAGGGTGTCGTGGGTCTCTTCGGCGAAGCGCTCCAGGCTGGCGTTGCGGGCTGCGTTGTCGTGGGCACTGGAGAGGGTCACCAGTTCGCCGGCCAGCTGTTGCAGGGAGTCGGCGTGGGCATTGCCGTTGCCGGTGAGGCTGCGGTTGAGCTCGCCCAGGGCGTTGGAAAAGACTTCCTGCATCTGTCCAAGGGATTCCCGCAGGCGGTTGAACTGGGCTTCGCTCTCACCGGCGATGCGGGCGCACAGGCCGTCGTAGGCCTGGACGCCGTTGTTGATGCGTTCCCGCTGGAGTTGCTGATTGCGCCGGGCCCGGCTGCGTGCCCGGTGGCTGATCAGGGTGGCGGCCAGCAGCGAGAGGATGGTGCCGACTCCGATGGCGTAGGCCAGCCAGTCCGGCCCTCCGAGTGCGGTGTGGGCGATGCCGCCCACGGCGAGGAGGGTTCCGGACAGTATTGCAATGTCGTCGGCGCGAAGGGGCGATACATGCATGAGTCGGCTCGGGCGGATGGCGTTGACCACTTTATCGACCACGGCCCGGGTGACTTGATGGGCGCTGTGACCAATGTCACTCTCGTCAGGGAATTAGGGCACGGATTTCAGCACCTTGCCCGGGTTCATGAGGTTGAGGGGATCCAGGGCGGCCTTGAGGGTGGCCATCACCGCCACCCCTTCGCCATGTTCCGCCACGAGGAAGTCGCACTTGCCGATGCCGATGCCGTGCTCGCCGGTGCAGGTACCGTCAAGGGCCAGCGCGCATTCCACGATGCGCCGGCCGAGTTCTTCGGCGGCATGCACCTGGGCCGGGTCGTCCGGGGTGGTGAGGATCACCACATGGAAATTGCCGTCACCCACATGGCCCACCACCGGCGCGGTGAGGCCGCTCTCGGCGATGGCCGCCTGGGCGCCGGCGATGGCTTCGGCCAGGCGTGAGATCGGTACGCAGACGTCGGTGGAGATTCCACGGCTGCCGGGCTGCAGGGCCAGGCTGGCGTAGAGCACGTCGTGGCGGGCCTGCCACAGGCTGCTGCGGTCCTCCGGGCGGGTCGCCCATTCAAAGCCCTGGCCACCGTTGTCGGCGGCAATCTCCTGCACGGTGCGGGCCTGTTCCTCGACACCGTTGGGCGAGCCGTGGAATTCGAAGAAGAGCATGGGTGATTCGGGCAGGGTGGTCTTGCTGTAGCGGTTCACGGCCTGCACGGTGAGGGCGTCGAGCAGTTCGATGCGGGCCACCGGCACGCCCAGCTGGATGGTCTGGATCACCGTCTGAACGGCGCTGGCCACGTCGGGGAAGGAGCAGGTGGCGCTGGACACCGCCTCGGGCAGCGGATGCAGGCGCACGGTGACCTCGGTGATGACGCCGAGGGTGCCCTCTGCGCCCACGAAGAGGCGGGTCAGGTCGTAGCCTGCCGACGACTTGCGCGCCCGGCCGCCGGTGCGGATGACCCGCCCGTCGGCCAGCACCACCTCCAGGGCCAGCACGTTCTCGCGCATGGTGCCGTAGCGCACGGCGTTGGTGCCGGAGGCGCGGGTCGATGCCATGCCGCCCAGGGAGGCGTCGGCGCCCGGGTCGATGGGGAAGAACAGGCCGCTGCCGTGCAGGGCCGCGTTGAGGGCCTTGCGGGTCACGCCGGGCTGCACCACGGCGTCCATGTCCTCGTGGTGGATGGCCAGCACCTGGTTCATCTCGGACAGGTCCAGGGTCAGCCCGCCGCGGGTGGCCAGGATGTGGCCTTCCAGGGAGCTGCCGGCGCCGAAGGGGATCAGTGGCACCCGGTGTTCATGGCACAGCTTCACGACCTCGACCACCTCGGCGGTCGAGTGGGCCCATACCACGCCATCGGGCAGGGCATCGGGAAAGTGGGACTCGTCGTGGCCATGATGAGCACGTACCGACTCGGCGGTGGAGAAGCGTTTGCCGAAGCGTTCGGAGAGTTGCCGGACCAGGGCTTCGGGCAGAGAGGCGGGCTGAGAGCTTGGTAGCGATTCGGGCAAGGACATGCTGACGGCCGGAATGATTTAAAACGGTTAGGGTAGCGCCATTCCCTGCATGCCACTATCCACTTCCCGGTAAACTTCCGGGTTCCTTGCAGTGTTTGACCCCCTGTTTCCGACCCTGTCCCACGGAGAGCTCCATGTCCAAGCAGATCATCGCCACGCCCGACGCCCCCGCTGCCATCGGCACCTATTCCCAGGCCGTGAAGGCCGGCAACACCGTTTACCTGTCCGGCCAGATCGGCCTGGACCCGGCGTCCATGCAGATGGTGGAGGGCTTCGAGGCCCAGACCGTGCGTGTCTTCGAGAACCTCAAGGCGGTGGCCGAAGCCGCCGGTGGCTCCCTGGCCGATGCGGTCAAGCTGACCATCTACCTGACCGACCTGGGCAACTTCGCCAAGGTCAATGAGGTGATGGCCCGTTATTTCACCGAGCCCTATCCCGCCCGCGCCGCCGTGGGCGTGAAGGAGCTGCCCCGTGGCGCGGTGGTGGAGGCCGATGCGATCCTGGTGATCGGCTGAGCCCTGCTGTCC
>JAFLDU010000097.1 GCA_017309145.1 Zoogloea sp.
CCCCACCGACAACATCCGCCTGTCGCAGAACAACATCGTCGACCCGGAGAACCGCTACAAGCAGATCTTCAAGATCCAGGTGGAGCTGCCGGCAGACATCTCCGCAGCCGACCGGCAGGGCATCCTGCGCTCCATCGAGCGCTGCACCGTCAAGCGGGTGGTGCAGACCGGGCCGGAGTTCGTGATCGAGGAGGTGGACAACCTGGATGCGGACGCCCAGGCGCTGCTTACCCTCGACCCGGCCTCGGGGGCTGCCACCCGCATCCTGGGCAAGGATCTGCCGCTGGAGCAGACCATCGCCAACATGTCCGGGGTGCTGGCGGGCCTGGGGATCAAGATCGAGATCGCCTCCTGGCGCAATCTGGTGCCCAACGTGTGGTCGCTGCACATCCGCGATGCGCATTCGCCGATGTGTTTCACCAACGGCAAGGGGGCCACCAAGGAGAGCGCCCTGGCCTCGGCCCTGGGCGAGTACATCGAGCGGCTCAACTGCAACCATTTCTACAACGACCAGTTCTGGGGCGAGGACATCGCCAACGCGGAGTTCGTGCACTACCCGGACGAGCGTTGGTTCAAGCCGGGCCGCAAGGACGCGCTGCCGGCGGGCCTCCTCGATGCCCATTGCCTGGCGATCTACAACGCCGATGGCGAGCTGCGTGCGTCGCACCTCTTCGACACCAACTCGGGCAATGTGCAGCGAGGTATCTGCGCGCTGCCCTATGTGCGCCAGTCGGATGGCGAGGTGGTGTATTTCCCCACCAACCTGATCGACAACCTGTTCCTCAGCAACGGCATGAGCGCCGGCAACACGCTGGCCGAGGCGCAGGTGCAGTGCCTGTCGGAGATCTTCGAGCGGGCGGTGAAGCGCGAGATCCTGGAAGGGGAGATCGCGCTGCCCGACGTGCCGGCCGAGGTGCTGGCCAAGTACCCCGGCATCGTGGCCGGCATCGAGGAGCTGGAGCGGCAGGGGTTCCCGGTGCTGGTGAAGGATGCCTCCCTGGGCGGCCGCTACCCGGTGATGTGCGTGACCCTGATGAACCCGCGTACCGGCGGCGTGTTTGTGTCCTTCGGCGCCCATCCCAGCCTGGAGGTGGCGCTGGAGCGCAGCCTCACCGAGCTGCTGCAGGGGCGCAGCTTCGAGGGGCTCAACGATCTGCCCCGGCCCACCTTCGAGAGCAATGCGGTCACCGAGCCGAACAATTTCGTCGAGCACTTCATCGACTCCAGCGGGGTGGTGTCCTGGCGCTTCTTCAGCGCCCGGGCCGACCACGCTTTCGTCGAATGGGACTTCTCCGGGCATGGGGAGGAGTCCAACGTGCAGGAGGCCGCCACCTTGTTCGGCATCCTCGAGGAGATGGGCAAGGAGGTATACATGGCGGTGTACGACCAGCTCGGCGCCACGGCCTGCCGCATCCTGGTGCCGGGTTACTCGGAGGTCTATCCGGTGGAGGACCTGATCTGGGACAACACCAACAAGGCCCTGGCCTTCCGCGCCGACATCCTCAACCTGCACCGCCTCGACGATGCCGCCCTGGAGGCGCTGCTGGAGCGCCTGGAGGACAGCGAGCTCGACGACTACACCGACATCATCACCCTGATCGGCATCGAATTCGACGAGAACACCGTGTGGGGGCAGCTGACCATCCTGGAGCTGAAGCTGCTGATCAACCTGGCCCTGAAGGAGTTCGAGGCGGCCAAGGAGCAGGTGGAGGCCTTTCTGCAGTACAACGAGAACACCGTCGAGCGCGGCCTGTTCTACCAGGCCCTGGACGTGGTGCTGGAGGTGCTGCTGGACGACGAGCTGGAGCTGGACGATTACGTGGGCAACTTCCGGCGCATGTTCGGCAATCCGCGGATGGACGCGGTGCTGGGCTCGGTGGACGGCAGCGTGCGCTTCCATGGCCTGACCCCGACGAGCATGAAGCTGGAGGGGCTGGACCGGCACCAGCGCCTGATCGACAGCTACCGCAAGCTGCACACGGCGCGGGCCCGGGTGGCGGCGGGTGGGTGAGCCGGGAGGGCGGGGCGTCCGGATCACGCTGCGGGCGTAGTGCCTGCTTCCCGGCGAACTCCTCTTGCTGTCGGGGAGGAGAACGTGATTAAGTGTGACATCCCCAGATCTGGAACAAGCAGATGACCCGGCCTGCTGACCATTGCTGTCGCACTGTCCAGCTGGTGTTTCTCATCATGCTGGTGCTGCTGTGTGTTCGTGCTCAGGCGGTCGACGGGCCGAACAGGAAGCTGCTGCTTGTGCTGCATTCGGATCAGGTCGGCTATCCGGTGGTGGATGGCATCGGGCAGGGGGTGCTCGCGGCGGTCCGGGAGAGTGGGCTGAGTGTGGCCGACATCAATGTCGAGCACCTGGATTTCGGTCGCTATCCGGGGGCTGAGCACCGCGAGGCCTTGACCCACCTTCTCAAGTTGCGCACCGCCGGCAAGAACATTGCCATCGTCTTCGCCCAGGGTCCGCTGGCGCTGGAGTATGCGCAGCGGGAGGGGCGACGCCTGTTCCCGGACGCTGTCATCATCACCAATGTGGCCCGGCTGGACGAGCGCAATCTGGCGGGCGAGGCGCCGCTGATCCATGTTCCGTGGCGGCCTCGCAACGTCACCAACGCACGCTATGCACTGTCGCTCTTTCCGGAGACGCGGAAGCTCCTGGTGGTGGTCGGGGGCGGGCGGTCTGACAGGAGCTACGCGGACCTGGCCCGGGCCGAGCTGGTGGAGGTCGCCAGCCATGTCGAGATTGAATACACCGACACCCTGACCTACGACGAGATGCTGGCCCGGGTGGCCCGGGCGGGCAAGGACACCGCGGTGCTGATGACCCCCTATTTCGCCGACTCGGCAGGTCGGAGGTTTGTGCCGGTCGAGGTGGCAAAGCAAGTGGCGGAGGCGTCGAAGGCGCCGATCTTTGTGACCTCGGAGCCATTTCTGCGCTTCGGGGTGGTTGGCGGCGCAGTGATCAAGACCGAGGACGCCGGGCGATACGTGGGCGGCATCGCGGTGCGCTTCCTCAAGGGCGAACTGGTGCTCAAGGACCACCTTGTGGTCTTCGATCAGCCCTTCACGCCTGTTTTCAACTGGCCGCAGCTGGTGCAGCGGGGGGTTGATCCGGCGCGCTTGCCGAAGGACTCGGTGCTGCTGCAGCGTCCCCCTTCCCTGTGGGAGGAGCATCGCCCGCAGATCATCGTGGTGGTCGTGGCCTTTGCGGTGATGGGCGTGCTGATCGTGGCCTTGTTTCTGCAGGGGCACCGCCGCCGCGTCGCGGAGCAAGCGGCCAGCGCCAGCGAGGCCCGGTCGAGGGTGATGATCGAGGCGGCGCCCGAGGCCATCCTCACTTACGACGTGGACACCAAGCGGATCATCGATGCCAATGCCAACGCGCTCCGGCTTTTCGGCTGCCGTCGTGAGGTGCTGCTGGCCAACTCCCTGAGGCATTTCTATCGCAAGCCGCCGCCCGGTGATGCCTCGCTGGACCAGTCCATGGCCGACACCGAGAGGCGCGCCCTGGCCGGTGAGGTGGTGGAGGTGGAGCGGGGGGTGCTGCGGCAGAGCGACGGCGAGGAGATTGACTGCGATCTGCGCGTGGTCAAGCTCCCTTATGCCGGGCAGCGCATCCTGCGCCTGACCTTTACCGATGTGAGCGCCCGCAAGGCCATCGAGTCGGCCCTGTACTTCGTGGCGCAGCGGGCCACCGTGGGACAGCTGGCGCACCGGGCGTTTGCGGCGGATCTGAGCGCCTTCCTGTGCCGTGTCCTCAAGCTCGACCACGCGCTCCTGTTGCGGCGGGTGCAGGGGCATCGCTTCGAGGTGATGGGGGCCACAAGCGAGGACGCGGCGCTGCAGCTCGATCCAGACGAAATCAACGCCCTGGCAGGTGAGGCCCTGGCTGCCCACCTGGACATCCGCATCCTGCCCTCCCAGGCGCGCCGGCAACTCCCTGCCTCCCGCCTGCTCGACGCCTGGCAGGCGGAGAGCTACGTGGCAGCGTCCCTGTGGGATGCAACGGGAGAGCCCATCGGCTTGATCGTGGCCACCGGAAAAGGCCCGCTGCATCATGCCGAGCGGGCCCGGTCTGTGCTTCAGATCGTCGCATCACGGGCGGCCCAGGAGCTCGAGGCAGTACGTACCGAGGCCGCCATCCAGCACTATCAGGACAGCCTCGAGAATGAGGTGCGACAGCGTACCGGTGAGTTGGCCCAGGCCAATCAGGCCCTGGCTGGCGCCAGGGACGCCGCGGAGGCGGCGACGCGAGCTAAGAGCGAGTTCCTGGCCAACATGAGCCACGAGATACGCACGCCGATGAATGCCATCATCGGTATGACCGAACTCGCGCTACGCGGGCCGCTGGCGGCCAAGGAGCGAAATTACTTGCGCAATGTGGCGGCGGCGGCGGATTCATTGCTGAGCCTGATCAATGACATCCTGGACTTCTCGAAGATCGAGGCCGGCAAGCTGGACCTGGAGCAGCGGGCCTTCAGTCCGGCTGAGGTGGTCTATGGTGTGGCGACGACGCTGGGTGCCCGGGCGGCCGAGAAGGAGCTGGAGCTGCTTGTGCGCCTGGCCCCGGATGTGCCGCAGGCGCTGTCGGGCGATTCCCTGCGGTTGGGCCAGGTGCTGATGAACCTGTGTGGCAATGCCATCAAGTTCTCCGAGAAGGGGGAGATCGTGGTGGAGGTGCAGCAGGTGTCGAGGGAGGGCCACCAGGTGATGCTGGCGTTCTCGGTTACCGATCCGGGGATCGGTATGACCAGGGCGCAGATGGCCGCGCTGTTCCAGGCCTTCAGCCAGGCCGACGCATCGCATGCCCGGCGTTTTGGTGGAACGGGCTTGGGGCTGGCGATCAGCAAGCAGCTGGTGAGCTTGATGGGCGGCGAGATCACGGCGGTGAGTGCGCCGGGGCTGGGCAGCGAGTTCCGCTTCACGGCGGTGTTCGAACTGGCGGAGGAGCCCGTTCAGGCGGCCGGCCCGCTGTCACCGGATATCCGTATGCTGCGCATCCTGGTGGTGGATGACAGCGCACGTGCCCGCGAGATCACCCTGCACGTGCTGATGGGGCTGGGCCTCAGGGGACATGCCGTGGCTTCGGGGGGTGAAGCGTTGGCCCACCTGCTCGACGCCGCCCGGGCGGAGCGTCCTTACGATCTGGTGCTGATGGACTGGAAGATGCCGGAGATGGATGGTCTGGAGACGGCCTTCCGTATCCGCCAAGCCCTGCCGCCTGAACGCCGGCCGCGGGTTGTGCTGGTGACGGCTCATGGTACCGATGCCGCCAGCGATCAGCCGCATGCCGATCAGGTGGACGCCTTCCTGGCCAAGCCCTTGGGCGGGCTTGAGCTTGCTGGCGTGGTGGCACGCCTGTTCAAGGGCCATGCGGAACAATCGGCGGGGGCATCGCTGGAGGTTCCGCCGGACAGCGCGGCGATCAGGCACCTCAAGGGCATGCGGGTTATGTTGGTGGAGGACAATACTTTCAACCAGTTGGTGGCTTCCGACATGCTGAGCCAGGTGGCCGGCGCAGAAGTGATTATCGCAGGCAGTGGCGAAGAGGCGCTCAAGACCCTGGACCGGGAATGGGAGAATGGTATCGAGGCGGTGCTGATGGATATCCAGATGCCCGGCATGGATGGCTATGAGACCACCGCGCAGATCCGCCGCGACCCGCGCTGGAGCAGCCTGCCCATCATCGCCATGACGGCTCACGCGATGTCCCGGGACCGGGATAAATGCCTGGCTGCCGGCATGGACGGATTCATCTCCAAGCCCTTCAACTTCGTCGAGCTGTGCGAGACGCTGGCGCGCTACCGCGATGCCGGCAGGGTGCCGCCGGCGCTGGGCTGAGGGCCGTGCGGCCAGGCCGGCGGCCCGCAGGCTTCAGGGGCGCACCGCGGCGGCGATGTCCAGACAGCGCAGGCGCAAGCTGGGGTCGAAGACGTCACTGACGAGCATCACCTCGTCGGCGCCGGTGGCCGCAACCAGCCGCTTGAGTCCGTCCCGCACCGTTTCCGGGCCGCCGATCACCGCGGCGCCGAGGAATTCGGCGATGCCGGCCCGTTCTTCGGGGGACAGCCCGGCCAGGAAGTTCTCCTTCGGCGGCTGCAGGCGCCGCCGGTCGCCGCGCAGGATGCCCAGCACGCGCTGGAAGGTGCTGCTGGCCAGGTATTCCGCTTCTTCGTCGGTGGGGGCAGCGATCAGCGGTACGCCGATGATCACATAGGGCTTGGCGAGCTGCTCCGAGGGGCGGAAGTGAGTCCGGTAGAGGTCGACCGCCTGCAGCAGCATGCGCGGTGCAAAGTGGGAAGCGAAGGCGTAGGGCAGGCCCCGCTCGGCGGCCAGGCGGGCCGAGAACAGACTGGAGCCGAGCAGCCAGATGGGCACCCGGGTGCCGGCGCCGGGCATGGCGATCAGGCGCTGGCCGGGCTCGGCCGGGGCGAGCAGGTGCTGCAGTTCGGCCACGTCATTGGGGAAGTCCTCTTCGCGCTCGACGCGGTCGCGGCGCAGGGCCCGCATGGTCAGGCCGTCGGTACCCGGGGCGCGGCCCAGGCCCAGGTCGATGCGGCCGGGAAAGAGCTCGGCGAGGGTGCCGAAAGCTTCGGCCACCACCAGCGGGGCATGGTTGGGCAGCATCACGCCGCCGGAGCCGACCCGGATGCTGGAGGTGCCGCCGGCGATGTGGCCGACCAGCACGGCGGTGGCCGAGCTGGCGATGCCGGCCATGTTGTGGTGTTCGGCCAGCCAGTAGCGGGTGAAGCCCAGGGATTCGGCGTGCCGGGCGGTGCGCAAGGAGATGGCCAGGGCGTCGGCCACCGTGCCGCCTTCACGGACGGCGACCAGGTCGAGGAAGGACAGCGGAATGGCAGGCTCGGGGAGGGAGGGGGTCATTGTCGGGTTTCTTTGTTGTTGTAGGTGGTGGAGGGGGCTGGCGATGCGCAAGGGGGTCAGGCGCTGGTCAGCCAGTTCCTGAAAGCGCCGGTCAGGCGCGGCATGACCAGCCAGGTCATCATCAACACAGCGAGGCCGGTGATGATGGCTGTACGCGCCAGGAAGGGCATGGCGCCGAGCAGTGGCGCAACGAAGAAGAGCAGCAGTGACACCGTCGGGAATATCCCCAGCCAGGTCAGAGCGGCCATTTTCCAGCGTACCGGCGGACGGCTGGCGGGCGTGGCGGGCAGTGTGAACCATGCTTCCAGCCCGGTCAGGACGCGATAGTCGGGGTCGCCGTCCGCCACCGTGCTCAGGCGTTCGTGCCATTGCTGGCGGGCCTCGGAGGCGTCCCAACGGTCGAGGTCGGCCTGGGAGGCAAAGCGCATGACGACCTGATACAGATCGTCTGGAGACTGGGGCGGAATCAGGTCTGCGCCGAGAAAGCCCGGGAACTTGCCGGTCTCCGCAAACATGCCACGCACCACGGCTTCGTAGCAGGCCTCGCAACCCGGTTTGGCCTTGCGCTTGGCAATCCGGCTGATCGGAGAGGGGGCGGTGGGACTTGAATTCATGGGAGCTCCTCGGAAAGCGTAGCGACGGGATTGTCGCCCAATCCGCTGCGGCTGGGCAGGGGTGGGGCCGGGCTGCCCGTATTGCCCGATAATGGAGGCCTTTCGCTATTGAACCGCCTGAGCGGGATTTCCGGCGGCACGCGGGATCCGGCCCTCGACGCAGAGGGCGCCAGTCAATCGGTACGGGGCACGTTACGCCTCACAGGAAGGAAGGAAGGATGCAATGCAAGAGTTTGTTGGGGATCATGCCTTCTGGATCGCCCTGATCCAGATCATCGGTATCGACATCGTGCTGTCCGGCGATAACGCCGTGGTGATCGCCTTGGCGGCCCGCTCCTTGCCGGAGGCTGATCGCCGGCGGGCAGTGATGTGGGGTAGCAGCGCGGCGGTGGTGATGCGGGTGACCCTCACCATCGTTGCGGCGGAGCTGCTGCGCCTGCCGCTCCTCAAGGCGGCGGGGGCGGGGCTCCTGCTGTGGATCGCTGTGCAGCTGCTGCTTCCCGAGGATGAGGGGGAAGGCGAGGGCGAGGCGATCAAGGGCGGGTTCTTCGCTGCCATCAAGACCATCATGCTCGCCGATCTGGTGATGAGCATGGACAACGTGGTGGCCATCGCCGGGGCCTCCAAGGGCAGCCTGCTGCTGCTCGTTCTGGGGCTTGGCCTGAGCATCCCTCTGGTGGTGTTCTCGAGCACCTTCCTGATGAAGGTGATGGAGCGTTTCCCGATCGTGGTCACCGGCGGTGCCGCCTTGCTGGGCTTCGTGGCCGGCGAGATGGTGGTCAACGACCTGCTCCTGGGACCGTGGATCGACGCCAACGCGGCCTGGTTGCACCGGGCCCTGCCGATCGCCGGAGCAGTCTTCGTCGTGGGTACCGGCAAGTTGCTGGCCGCGCGCAAGGCGCGTCGGGAGGCCCTTGAGTTGTCGCTGGGGGAGGCCTCCCCCGAGTCTGGAACACCCCGCTGAAGGAGCTGCATCCATGAACAAGATCCTGATCCCCATCGATGGCTCCGAGGCCTCCGCGGCCGTGCTCAAGACGCTGCCCGCCTGGCTTGAGCGTCTGGCCGGCATGCCGGAGATCCACCTGATCAACGTGCAGCACCCGGTTGGCCACGACGTGGGCCAGTTTGTCGGCCACGACACGCTCCAGGACTTCCATCGGGAGGAGGGCCTCAAGGCCCTGGCCAACGTGCATGCAGGGCTGGCCGCTGCCGGCATCGAAGCGGGCCGCCATGTGCTGGTGGGTGAGGACGCGGCGGTGGCAATCACTCGTTTTGCCCGCGAGCAGGGTTGCAACGCGATCTTCATGACCACCCACGGACGCGGCGCGCTGGCCAAGCTCCTCCTGGGCTCGGTCGCCTCCGAGGTAGTGCGCCTCGCCGAGGTGCCGGTCACGCTGGTGAAGTGATGTCCGCCAGGGCAGGACTGTGATGGCCAGTCCTGGGTGTGATGGAGAGCGCAAAAAAACACCGCCGGACAAGAGGAGGGGAGGTGTCCGGCGGGTCAAGCAGCCCTTGGTTCAGGGCGTTGGAGGAGACAGTCTGCTAACGGCGATATTGCTCCACTCTTTAGTCATTTTCATTATTTTATTTACCCGGACTGGGTTGTGGGGAGCGGTTGCTGCGGATCGGTGCCGCTGCCGTTTGGTCGGGCCGCGCGTCGAGGGGGTAGACTGGCGAGCTTTGATGAGCCAGGTTTCGAAGGAAAGGATGTTGGCAGCATGATTTTGCGGATCGCGATCAACGGCTATGGGCGGATCGGCCGTTGCTTCCTGCGGGCCCTGCACGCGTCTCCGGTACGGGAGCGCTTCCGGGTGGTGGCCATCAATGAGCCGGCCGACCTGGAAAGCATGGCCTACCTGACCCGCTATGACTCGACCCACGGCTGTTTCCCGGGCCACGTGGAAGCGGGTGAGGGCTGCCTGAAGATCGACGGTACGGAGATCCCGGTGTTCCACGCCGACACGCCGGAAGGCGTTGATTGGGCGGCCATCGGTGTGGATGTACTGGTGGAGGCATCCGGGCGCTACAGCCACCGGCATGAGCTGGAGCGCTTCCTGGCGGCGGGGTGCCGGCGTCTGCTGCTGTCCCATCCCGGCCATACGGCAAGTGACGTGGATCGCACCGTGGTGTTCGGCATGAACCATGAGCAGCTCAGTGGGGAGGAGCGCATCGTGTCGGCGGCCTCGTGCACCACCAACGCGATCGTTCCAGTGCTGAGCCTGCTGGACCGCAGCTTCGGCATCGAGCAGGCCATGCTCACCACCTTGCATTCGGTGATGAACGACCAGCCCCTGATCGACGGCTATCACCATACCGACCTGCACCGCACCCGCTCGGCGATGCAGTCGATGATCCCGGTGTCCACCGGCCTGGCTCGCGGCGTGCAGCGCATGCTGCCGGAGCTGGCCGGGCGCATCGAGTCGAAGGCGATCCGGGTGCCGGTGGTCAACGTGTCGGCCATCGACCTGGTGGCGACCCTGCGCTGCGACACCACGAGCGCCGAGGTGAAGGCTCTGCTGCGGGCGGCGGTGGCCGGCAGCGAGTCGGGGCGCATGGACTACACCGAACACCCCCATGCCTCCATCGACTTCAACCACAGCCCGCATTCGGCCATCATCGATGGCGGCCAGACCCGCATGAGCGGCGCGCGCCTGCTCAACCTGCTGGTGTGGTTCGACAACGAGTGGGGCTTTGCCAACCGGATGATCGATGTGGCGGCCTGCTGGGGCGCCCGGATGAGCCGCTGAGCGCGGGCCGGGGCCGCCAGCCTGCGCGGCCCCGTGGTCCCGTCAGAAGTGCCGGGCGAACTCGGTGGCTTCCAGGATCGCCCGCTTGGCGTCCAGCTCGGCCGCCACGTGGGCGCCGCCCACCAGGGTGTGTGGAATGCCGGCCGCCTCCAGGGCAGGTTGCAGCTCCCGTCGCGGCTCCTGGCCGGCGCAGATCACCACCGTATCCACCTCCAGGCAGCGTTGCTGCCCGTCCACCTGGATGTGCAGGCCGGCGTCGTCGATGCCGATGTACTCCACTCCGCCCAGCATGTGTACGCCGCGTTTCTTGAGCAGCAGGCTGCGGGCCCAGCCGGTGGTCTTGGCCAGCCCCGCACCGAGCTTGCCGCTCTTGCGCTGGAGCAGCCAGACTTCCCGCGGCGCTGCGGGCAGGCCCGGTTCAGTCAGGCCGCCGCGATTGCCGGTATAGGCCGGGTCGATGCCCCATTCCTGCTGGTAGGCATGGACCGGGTCGGCCTGCCCACCACTGTGGGTGAGCAGTTCGGCCACGTCGAAGCCGATCCCGCCAGCGCCGATCAGGGCCACCTTGCGGCCCACCGGGTGGCGCCTCTCGATCACGTCGATGTAGCTCGCCACGCGGGGGTGGTCAAGGCCGGGGATGGCCGGGCGGCGCGGGGTGATCCCGGTGGCCAGCACCACGTGCTCGAAGCCGGCCAGCTCCGCAGCCTCCACCTGGCGCCCCAGGTGGGTAGGGACCTTCAGCTCGGTCAGGCGGGTACGGAAATAGCGCAGGGTTTCACCGAAGTCCTCCTTGCCAGGGATCTTGCGGGCGTAGTTGAACTGCCCGCCGATCTCCGCCGCGGCGTCGAACAGGCTGACTTGATGCCCGCGCTCGGCCAGCGTGGTGGCGGCGGCCAGGCCTGCCGGGCCTGCGCCCACCACGGCGACCTTGCGTGGCTGTGCGGCGGAGGCCGGTGGTGCCTCGAACTCCCGGCAGGCGTCGGGATTGACCAGGCAGGAGGCCGGCTTGCCCACGAAGATGTGGTCGAGGCAGGCCTGGTTGCAGGCGATGCAGGTGTTGATGGCATCGGCGCGGCCGGCAGCGGCCTTGGCCACGAAATCGGCGTCGGCCAGGAAGGGGCGGGCCATCGACACCAGGTCCGCGTCGCCACGGGCCAGGATGTCTTCGGCAAGCTGGGGGTCGTTGATCCGGTTGCTGGCGATCACCGGCAGCTTCACGGCCTGGCGCAGGCGCGCGACAAGGCCGCTGAAAGCGCCTCGTGGCACGCTGCTCATGATGGTGGGGATGCGGGCCTCGTGCCAGCCGATGCCGGTGTTGAGCAGATTGACGCCGGTGGCCTCGGCGGCCTGGGCGAAGGCGATGACCTCGTCCCAGGTGCTGCCGCCCTCGACCAGGTCGAGCAGGGACAGGCGGAAGATCAGGATGAAGTCGGGGCCGGCGGCGGCGCGAACGGCGCGCAGCACCTCCAGACCGAAGCGGCAGCGGTTCTCGAAGCTGCCGCCCCAGCGGTCGTTGCGCAGGTTGGTGCCGGGGGCCAGGAACTGGTTGATCAGATAGCCTTCGGAGCCCATCACCTCGACGCCGTCGTAGCCGGCCTGGCGGGCCAGCACGGTGGCCTTGGCATAGTCGGCGATGGTGCGCAGGATGTCTTCTTCGCCGAGGGCACGGGGCGTGGCCGGATTGATCGGCGCCTTGAGGGCCGACGGGGCGACCGGGGCCCTGCCGTAGGCGTAGCGGCCGGTGTGCAGGAGCTGCAGGCAGATGCGCCCGCCGGCCGCATGCACGGCGTCGGTGACGACCCGGTGGCGGAGCGCTTCGGCCTCGTTGTCGAAGCAGGCGCCTCCCTGGTGGATGCCACCCTCGGGATTGGGGGAGAAGCCGCCGGTGACGATCAGGCCGGCGCCACCCCGGGCGCGGGCCGCGTAGAAGGCGGCCAGGCGCTCGAACGGGTGGTCCATCTCCTCGAGCCCGGTGTGCATGGAGCCCATCAGGACCCGGTTGGGCAGGGTGGTGAAGCCCAGGTCGAGGGGCGCGAGGAGGTGAGGGTAGGGGGCGCTGCGGGAAGGTTCCATGGGCCGGCTGTCTCCGTCAATTATGTTTGTCCGCCTATTTCAGGGACCGGCCGGGATGCTGTCAATGTGCCCTAAGGGAAGATCTCCTAGCGGAACACCCGCTGCACGGCCACCACGCCCATCAGGATCAGGACGCCCGCGGCACACAGGTTGAACACGTCGCCGCTGGCCAGGGCCAGTGCGGCGGCGTGGGCCGGCAGGCCGGGCTGGCCGTGGAGCAGGGGGGCGGCCCAGTCCAGGCCGGGGTGTTGCGGGTCCAGATGACGGGCGTAGCGCCATTGCAGCAGCAGGGTGCCGGCTGTCACCGCGAGGGACAGGCCGAGCTGGCGGATGATGTTCTTCACTTGGTAAGCGTGGGAAAACACGGAAGGCGCGATATGCACGAAGGTACCCATCGCCACCGGGCCCACGAAGAAGGGGATCGACAGCCCCACCAGCAGGCTCGGGGCCAGCAGCAGGTGCCAGTCGCCAGCGCCGGCCCAGCGTCCGAAGCCCAGGCAGGACAGGGCCACCAGGGCCAGGCCGGTAAGCATGAAGACGCGTGGGCGGGCATGCTGGCGGGCCAGGGTGGCATGGCTGAGGGCCCCGATCAGGCTGCATGCCAGTGAGCCGCTGAGGATGGCCGCACCGTGCAGCATGTCGAGCTGCAGGCCGTGCAGGAACAGGATGGGGAGCAGGAAGCCGCTCAGTCCCATCAGGAAGTAGCCGCAGAAGTAGAACAGCAGGCCAGCCATGTAGCGCGGTTCGAACAGGCCGCGATAGTTGATCAGGGGGCGTTCCCGCTTCCACTGGCGGACGGCGAAGACGGTGAGCGCGCCCACCGATGCGGCGCCGACCGCGAAGACTTGGCCGGGAGTATCGAACAAGGTGAACTGGGCCGCCTGCAGTGCGTATTGCAGGGCGAACAGGGCCACCGCGAGACCCAACAGCCAGCCCCAGTGCTCCTCGCTGCGTGCTTCAGGCGGCGTGGTCTCGCGGGACAGGCGCGGACCGGCGACGAGGGCCACCAGCGCACACAGCGGGAGCACCGCCCAGAACAGGGTGCGCCAGCCCGCCAGGTGGATCAGGCCGGCAGCGGCGAGGGGCGACAGGGCGACCGCGCCGAGCAGGGTTCCGACGAAGACCAGCAGGCCGCTGAAGCGGGCGGATTCGGGGAGACGGTTCATCTGCAGGCGCCCCGCGGTGAAGAAGGTGGCGCCACTGGCGCCTTGCAGCGCGCGCCCGGCGGCAAACTGGCCGAGCCCGTCGGCGGTGGCGCAGAGCACTGCGCCCAGGGCGAACACCGCCAGGGAACCGAGAATGAAGTTGCGGTAGCCGAGGCGTTCGACCATCCACTGGTGCTTGTAGAGCATGAAGATGGCGGCCACCCCATACAAGGTGAAGGCAAAGGCGAAGGCCTCTGCGCCGAGCCCGAGTCCGCTCATGATCGAGGCCGCGGCAAAGGTCACCATGCCGGTTTCCAGGAATTCGACGCAGGTGATCGCGGAGATCATGGCCAGCAGCCCGCGGACATGCCGGGATGAGGAGCTGGGAAGCGGGAGGGCCAAGGTGGAAGGCTGGCTCACGGGATGTCCTGATGGATGGGATGGCCCAGTCTAGTGGGTGGGGTAAGATGCTTCAAATCGATTGATGTAATCTGGGCTATCGACATGACTGATATTGATCACGCCGCTTTCCGCCGCATCGACCTCAACCTGCTGGTGGCTTTCGACGCGCTCGTGCGGGAGGCCAGCGTGAGCCGGGCCGCGGGGCGCCTGTGCATTGGTCAGCCCGCCACCAGTCACGCCCTGGCCCGCCTGCGTGGTCTTCTGGACGACGACATCCTGTACCGGGATGGCGCGCTGATGCGCGTCACTCCAAAGGCCATGGCGCTCGCCGAGCCGGTACGGAGGATTCTCGAGGATGTGCGCCGGATCGCCGGCGGCGAGGAGGATTTCGATCCGGCGCGGGCGCGGGGCAAGGTGCGCATCGCTCTCAACGACCCGCTCGAGGCTCTGCTGATGCCGGGCCTGGTGGCGCGCCTGCGCGGCCGCGCACCGGGGCTGGCCCTGTCGGTGCAGTCCCTGCCGGGCTCCCGTCAGCTGGAAGCGCTCGATGGGGGGGAGATCAGCCTCGCGGTGGGGTACTTTCCGGTGGTTCGGGAGGTGCACGACGCGGTGGCACTGTATGTGTCCGGCTTTTCCTGCGCCTTCAATCCGGCGCTGGTGGATATGCCACCCCGGCCGGGCCTGGCCGAGTTGGTGCGCTTTCCGCACATCCACACCACCTACACGGGCGAGTCATCTGGTGTGGTGGATGGAGTCTTCAAGGCCCATGGGCTGGAGCGGCAGGTGGTGGCGCGCAGCGCGATGCCCTTGTCCATTCCCTTCGTGCTCAAGCGCAGCCCGCTGGTGGCGGTGCTGCCCGACATGCTGGTGCGGATGTTCGCGGCCCACGCGGATTTGCGCTTCGAGCCCCTCGACGTGGAGGGGCTGAGCCTGCCGGTCAGCCTGCTGACCCACCGCCGTGACCGGCGGGATCCGCTGGTGGCCTTCGTGGCAGGCCTGCTCGTCGAGAGCATGGAGGAGTGGCTCAGCAGCGGAGCCGGCTGAGCCCGGTGGGCTTGTCAGTCGCCGCGGGACAGGGCGGGGCGGCGGCCGATCTCGACCTTCAGCTCGAGCTTGTCCCGGTTGCGGCGCAGCTCGAAGCCGGCCTTGCGGCCCGGTGCCAGGGCCGCGATGGCCTCCAGCATGGCTTGCGGATCGTTCACCTTGCGGCCGTCCACCGCCAGCAGCACGTCGCCCGGACGGATGCCTGCCCGGTCGGCCGGGCTGCCGCGCATCACGCCGGAGATCAGGGTGCCGTCACCGGAGGGCATGCCGAAGGACTCGGCGAGTTCCGGGGTGACGGCCTGGACCTCGACGCCGATCCAGCCCCGGGTCACCGAGCCGTTCTGGATGATCTGCTCCATCACGTTGCGCGCCAGGGATACGGGAATGGCGAAACCGATGCCGAGGGAACCGCCGGTGCGCGAGTAGATGGCGGCATTGATGCCCACCAGATTGCCTGCCGAATCCACCAGGGCGCCACCGGAGTTGCCCGGGTTGATGGCCGCGTCGGTCTGGATGAAGTCTTCGAAGGTGTTGATCCCCAGATGGGAGCGGCCCAGCGCCGAGACGATGCCCATGGTGACCGTCTGGCCGACGCCGAAGGGGTTGCCGATGGCCAGCACCACGTCGCCCACATGAAGCAGTTCGGTGCGGCCGAAGGTGATGGCCTTGAGCTTGTCGCTGGTGTGGATCTGCAGCACGGCCAGGTCGGACTCCGGATCCCGGCCGACGATCCGGGCCTTCAGCTTGCGGCCGTCATTGAGGGCGACCTCGATCTCGTCGGCGGCCTCGATGACGTGGTTGTTGGTGAGGACATAGCCCTCCGGCGAGACGATCACCCCCGACCCCAGGCCCGAGGCGCGTTGCTGGGGGCGGTTGTCGAGGCGGTCACCGAAGAAGTGGCGGAACAGGGGGTCGTCGGCAAAGGGGTTGCGCTGGGGCTTGACCTCTTTGCTGGTGAAGATGTGCACCACCGCCGGCAGCGCGATCCGGGCCGCATCCGCATAGGACGCAACCGGCCTCGCGCCAGCGACCGGTGTGGCCGGGACGGTCTCCTGAATGGTGATGGACGGCAGGACCGGGCGGTCTCCGACCCATTCGGGTTTCAGGGTGCTGACCACGAACAGCACGGCAAGGGATACCGTGACTGCTTGGGCAAAGATCATCCACAGGCGATGCATCGTAAAATCGCGGGCTGGAGCCCCACCGCAAGGGGGGCTGAAACGAACGGGTTCAGGAAGGAACGGCCATGCAGAGAGCCGAACTGCAGCAATATCTCGACAACCTGCTGGAAGTCGGGCGATTCAGGGATTATTGCCCAAACGGATTGCAGGTGGAAGGACGCGACGCAATTCACCGGGTGGTCTGTGGGGTGACGGCCAGCCAGGCGCTGCTCGACGAGGCAGTGGCGCGGCAGGCGGACGCGGTGCTGGTCCATCATGGTTACTTCTGGCGTGGCGAGGACGGCCGCATCACCGGCATGCGACGCAAACGCCTGGCGACCCTGTTGAAGCACGATATCAACCTGTTTGCTTACCATCTGCCGCTGGACGCCCACCCTGAGCTGGGCAACAACGCCCAGCTGGCGCGCTTGATGGGATGGTTGCCGGACGGCCGTTTCGGTGAGCAGGAGATCGGCTGGACGGGCCGCCTGGAGCGGCCTCAGAGCCTCGAGCTGCTGGCGCGCCATGCGGCCGCGCGGCTGGGGCGGGAGCCCCTGGTGCTGGGTGATCCGGCCCGGACGGTGAGCAGGATCGCCTGGTGCACCGGTGGGGCCCAGGGCTATTTCGAGCAGGCGATCGCCTGCGGCGTGGATTGCTTCGTGTCGGGTGAGGCCTCCGAGCCGACCACTCACCTGGCCCGGGAGTCGGGGGTGGCCTATCTCGGGATAGGCCACCATGCCAGCGAACGCTACGGGGTGCGGGCGTTGGGCGCCCACCTGGCGGAACGCTTCGGCATCGAGGCGGTGTTCGTGGACGTGGACAATCCGGTTTGACCGGCGCCAGCGGCCTCAGGCCACCGCCGCCTTGTCCGCGCCAGCGGGAGGTTCCATCTCCAGCAGGCTGAGCTCGGTAGGCGGCTTGTAGGTCCCCAGCTGATCGTCCAGGACGGCCAGCATCAGCAGCAACTCCTCGACCACGGCCAGCGGGAAGCCCTGACGGGTTCCGTTGCGGTTGTCGCGCAGGATCTGGTGGATGTAGATCTGGGCCTCCTGGGTGCCCCACAGCTCCTGCAGGCGGGCGATCAGGTGAGGCATCTGCTCGATGGACTCCGGGGAGCTGTTGGCGACCTTGAAGTCGCTCCAGCCGATCATCTTGACGTTGAAGGTCTTGTTGAGCTGACGGGTCAGGGCCTCGAACTCGGCCCGCATGCCGGCCACGTGGTAGACCTCGAGGAGCTTGAGCCAGGGCTTGACGGCCTGCCGCGGGTTGCTGCGGATATAGTCGGCAAGGGTCTCGGCGGCGCCCTGGGTGCGCCCGAAGGACATCATGATCTCGGCCAGCTCAAGGGCGGAGTCGTGCTCGTCGACGGTTTCGTCGAAGGGGATGGGATGGGCGGGCGCGAAGGTGGGTTCGACCCAGTCGTCGCTGTGGTCCTGCCGAGCGGGCGCCTGCTCGGCGCCGGCATTGACGGGAAGGCTGGCGTGCGCGGGGGTCGGGGCAACCTGTGAGGCCACCGCGGTGGAGAGCGGCTCTTGTCCGAATCCGCTGCTGCCTGCCGCGTCGGTCTGGGTCGGGATGGCGGGCTCGCCCTCGACTGCACGCCCACGCCGCAGGCGGATCAGGGCTGCGCCGCCGGCCAGCACTGCCAGCAGGCCGGCCAAGGGCGCGGCCCAGTCGGGGAGGCTGGCGAGGAAGCCCGGGGCTTCCGTGGGCGCTGGCGCTGCGGGGGATGGTGCAGGAGGGGCGGCGACCACTGGGGCGCTGGCCGGCTGGGGTGTGGTAGCCGGGGCGGGACCTGATGCATCCAGCTGGGCGACCTTCTCCTTGAGCATCGCCTGGTACTCCTCCAGGCGCTTGATCTTCTCGTCCAACTCCAGCTGGGCGGCAATCCGGTCGTCGATCTCGGCAACCGTGCGTTGTTCCGCGCTGAGGGGCGGACGCTCCGCCTTGGGGTTCTCGTTGCGCGGCGGGTTAGCCAACTGGGTGGACAGGCGCAGGGGCACAAGTCTGGACTCGTCACCGGCGCCGATCAGCAGTCTGTCGCCTTCGCCACCGAGCACCGGGGGCAGGGGGCGGGCGGTTGGGCGCGCGGGCGCGGCGGCATGGCTCCTT
>JAFLDU010000098.1 GCA_017309145.1 Zoogloea sp.
GCCGCCATCCCGCCGATCTTGGCGGCGTTGATGGAGGCCGGGTCGGGGCCGATCTTGCGGCCCAGCGGGGCGAGGCGGCGATTGACCTCGGCACCGATGATGGCCGGGCCCACCGCCACGCTGAGGCCGTCGCTGCTGATCCTGCAGGTGGCCAGGCCCTCGCCGAGCAGCACGAGCACGCCATCGGTCACCGCCTGGCCGCACAGGCTGGTGCCGGCGGCGCGGAAGGTGACGGGGCGCTCGTTGCGGCGGGCGATGTCCACCACGTCGCGGACTTCGGCTTCGTCGTTGACCACCGCCACCACTTCGGGGATGAGCCGGTAGAAGCTGCCGTCGGTGCCGTAGGCAAGGCGGCGCAGTTCGTCGGTGATGACGCGCTCGGCGGAGAGCCGCTGGCGCAGGGCGTCGATGAGAGCGGACATGGCGGGTCCTCCCGTCAGGGATTGAGGTTGAATTCTTTGGAATGATGCAGGGGCGGTGCAGGGGCGGCTTCAGCCGCCCATCCGCAGCTCGATCACAGGCAAAGCCTTGATCGAAGTCCGCGGGCGACTGAAGTTGCCCCTACATGAAAGGGCGCTAGCGTCGGTCTTTGACCATGTCTCTCAACCTTCGCGAGGCGGGCTTGAGGGGCGTGCGGGCGGCCGTCCAGCCGCTTTGCTGGCGCGGGGTGAGGGCCCGGAAGCGGGTGGCCAGCCAGCTGAAGGCCCGGTAGGTGGCGGGGCGGGCGTAGAGGCGCGCCCACATCTTCCATAGCAGGCTGAGCTTGGGGTCGTAGGCGGCGCCCTGACCGACCATCGCCGGATTGGCGTGGGGGGCGCTGTTGGCTTCGCCGCGTAGCCGGATCAGCAGCTCGGGGATGGGGATCTTCACCGGGCAGACCTCGCCGCAGGCGCCGCACAGGGTGGAGGCGGTGGGCAGCAGGTGGGTCTGCTCCAGCCCCATCATGTGGGGCGAGACGATCTTGCCGATGGGGCCGGGGTAGGTGGTCCCGTAGGCATGACCGCCGATCCGGGTGTAGACCGGGCAGTGGTTCATGCAGGCGCCGCAGCGGATGCACTGCAGGGTCTTGCGCAATTGTTCGTCGGCGTAGGCCTGGCTGCGGCCGTTGTCGAGGAGGACCAGGTGGACCTCTTCCGGGCCGTCCTTGTCTTCACCCCGGCGCGGGCCGGAGATCATGTTGAAGTAGGTGGAGACCGCCTGTCCGGTGGCCGAGCGGGTGAGGATGGAGAACAGCGGAGCGACGTGCTCCAGCTTTTCGACCACCTTCTCGATGCCGGTGATGGCGATGTGCACCTTGGGCACGGTGGTGCACATGCGGCCGTTGCCTTCGTTCTCGACCAAGCACAGGGTGCCGGTTTCGGCCACTGCAAAATTGACGCCGGAGAGGCCGATGTCGGCGATCTCGAACTTCTCGCGGAGCACCCGGCGGCCGATCTGGATGAGGGCATCCACGTTGTCGGTGTAGTCCACGCCCGGGATGTGCTTAGCGAACAGCTTGGCGATCTGCTGCTTGGTCTGGTGGATCGCCGGCATGATGATGTGGGAGGGCTTCTCGCCGGCGAGCTGGACGATGTACTCGCCCATGTCCGACTCGAGGGCCCCGACGCCGGCGGCTTCCATGGCGTGGTTGAACTCGATCTCCTCGCTGACCATCGACTTGCCCTTGACGATCAGCTTCGCCGCGTGGCGCTGGGCGATGCCCAGCATGATGGCGTTGGCTTCCTCGGGGGTCTCGGCCCAGTGCACCTGCACGCCGTTGCGGGTCAGGTTGGCTTCCAGTTGCTCGAGCAGGTCGGGCAGCTTCGACAGGCTGTACTGGCGGATGGATTCGGACAGGCTGCGCAGGGAGTCCAGCTCGCCCTGGTCGGGGAACTGGGCGGCGCGCTTGGCCATCAGGAAGTCCATGGCACCGCGAAAACTCTGGCGCAGGTGGGCGTCGTTCACCGCATCGTGCATGCGCGCGCGCAGGGCCTGGGCGGAGACGAAGGCGATGGGCTGGCCACTGCTTTGCTGGGCGGAGGTGCTCATGCCTGTTCTCCTTCGACGTTGATGACGATGACGATCAGCTCCTTGGGGCCGTGGGCGCCGTAGGCCAGGGTCTGCTGGATGTCGGCGGTCTTGGACGGGCCGGAGATCAGCAGGGCGTTGGTGGGCAGGCCGCCCGCCCAGTTTTCCCCGACCAGGGCATCGTAAAAGGTGGGGTGGATGCTGGCTGCATCGAGCAGCACGAAGTGGATCGGCGGAATCAGCGACAGGGTGCGTGGCTCGTCGCCCGACGGCCACAGGATCAGCGAGCCGGTTTCGGCGATGGCGCCGCGGGCCAGGGTGAAGCCGGCGTCCACGCGGTGGAACAGGTCAGCCTTGATGTCCTCGAACTGGCCCGCCCAGGGGCGCAGGGTGGTGCCGCCTAGGGGCGTGGCCTCGAGCTCGGGGGCCGCCCGGGTGGCGGCGCCATACATCAGGGTCTGGACGTTCTTTTCGGCACACAGGCGGGCTAGCAGCTGCGGCCAGTCGTTGGCGGTGCTGATGTGCACGTCGGCGTGGAAGCCTTCGATGCCGGTGCGGAAGCGGGCCAGGCGTTCCTGCCGTGATTCACCACGGGTGCGGGGAGCGAAATGAGCGTCGAGGCTGGGCCGTTGCAGCGCCATGTCCGGCTGGCCCTTGCGCAGCTTGGCGAGGATGCGTTCGCGGGCACTCATTGTTGTTCTCCGCTGGGCGTGCCGCCGGTGCGGCGGAGCAGGAAGGTGGCGAGGTGCTCACCGGGCAGGGAAGCACGGGCACGGCCGGCGTCCAGGTCTTCACGGGCGGCACGCTGGGTGATGTTGAGCATGCAGCCGCAGTCGGCGGTGACCAGCTGGCTGCAGCCGGTGGCCTTCAGGGAGGCGACCTTGTCGCTGACCATGGCGGTGGAGACGTCCGGGTGCTTGAGGGAGAAGGTGCCGCCGAAGCCGCAGCACTCCGATTCGTGGTCGTGGTGGGCGAGGGTCACGTTGCCAAGGCGAGCCAGCAGTTCGCGACCGACCAGGTGCGTGCCCATCTCGCGGCGCGCCGAGCAGGAGGTGTGCAGGGTGACGGTGGTGGCCGGGCCTTCGTCCTTGCGGTCGAAACCGAGCACGTGCAGCAGGAATTCGGCGAATTCGTAGGTGCGGGCAGAGATCGCCTTGGCGCGGGCCTTCAGGGCCGGGTCGGCGGCGCAGACCTTTTCCCAGTGCCAACGGATCATGCCGGCGCAGGAGCCGGAGGGCACCACGATGGGGTGGTCGCCGGGGAACAGGTCGAGCTGGGCTTCCACGACCCGGCGTGCTTCCTCCGGAAAGCCGCTGGTGAAGGCTGGCTGGCCGCAGCAGGTCTGGTTGTCGGGGAAGATGACGCGGATGCCTTCGCGTTCCAGGAGGGTGATGGCGTCCATGCCGGCCTCGGGGACGAACATGTCCACCAGGCAGGTGCCGTAGAAGTACACCGCCTTGGGGCGGGGCGGATAGATGCGCGGGGTGCTCGCGTCGTGGCCGGGGCTGCTCATGGGTCTCCTCTCCCGTCTTGCCCTGGTCGAAGAAGGCTTCTTCGGGCGGGCTTTCGGTTATGTGGTCCAATCATTCGGTAAATTGGTAAGACCAATTTTCCGTGCATGTCGAAAATCTACGCTCAGTCCTTGGTTAAGTCAATTGTGGGTGCGCGACAAAGTGTTGATTTTTTAAGGTTATAGGGGTTTTCCCCATGTCTTGATGCACGCGCTGTATTGTCCTTGCACGTGTGCTGCCCTAGAATTTTGGTCTTACCAATTTGGCTTTCATCCTCATGGCAACAGGCAAGCTGGCTGTTCAGCGACTCTCCGACACCATTGCTCGCGAACTGGAGCGGCGCATCCTGGATGGTGCGCTGAAGCCCGGCGATCGCCTGCAGCCCGAGCGGGAGCTGGCGGCTGAACTGGGCGTGTCGCGCCCTTCCCTGCGCGAGGCAATCCAGAAGCTGGTCTCCAAGGGCCTGCTGCAGAGCCGCCAGGGGGGGGGCACCTATGTCACCGACCGCCTCGATGCCGGTTTCACCGACCACTGGCAGGACATGCTGCGCCAGCACCCGGACATCCAGGACGATCTGTTGGAGTTTCGCGGCATGCTGGAGTGCGAGGCCGCCGTACTGGCCGCCCGGCGCGCCACGGATGCAGACATCCAGCGCATCGGGGAGGCGTTCGAGCGCCTGGAGGCGCTGTTTGCCCAGGGGCCGTCCGGCTCGGAAGAGCAGGTCGCGGCTGACCTGGCCTTCCACCAGGCCATCGCGGAGGCCGCCCATAACGTGATGTTCGGGCACCTCACGGCCAGCCTGTTCCGTGTCATCCACGATCATATCGACCGCAACCTGAAGCACCTGCGTCGCCAGGAGGAGGACTGGCAGGAGCTGCGCGGCCAGCATCGGGCGATCTGGGATGCGCTGCGCGCGCGTGATCCCGAGGCGGCCCGGGCTGCCGTGCGGCGGCACATCGGTTTCGTCTCCGAAAGCATGGTGGCGCGCGCCCTGCATGAGGAGCGCGAGAGCCGCGCCGAGGTGGCGCGTCGGCTGTCCCGGGCCGCTGCGCCCAAGGCTGACCTGGAGGTGGGCTGAGGGGCGGGCCTGCGGAGATCCCCGGTCATGCAGGAAAAAGACCGGGTGATATAATCGCCGGCTGAAAAATTCCGCCCCTGCCTGGCCTGACCCATGCAGCTCTTTGCTCTCGGACTGAATCACCATACTGCGCCGCTCGCCATCCGCGAGCGCGTGGCCTTTCGTCCTGAGAGTCTTGTTCAGGCCCTGGCCGATTTCGTCAAGGTGAAGCCGGTCAAGGAAGCGGCCATTCTGTCCACCTGCAACCGGACGGAACTCTACTTCGCCACCCAGCAGCCCCAGCATGCGGCCGACTGGTTCGCCGAATACCACCGGCTGGCCCTGCCCGAACTGTCGCCCTACCTGTACACCCTGCCCCAGCGGGACGCGGTGCGCCATGTCTTCCGGGTGGCCAGCGGACTGGACTCGATGGTCCTCGGCGAGCCTCAGATCCTGGGCCAGATGAAGGATGCGGTGCGGCAGGCCGAAGAGGCCGGCACCCTGGGGGCCACCATGCACAAGCTCTTCCAGCGCACCTTCTCGGTGGCCAAGGAAGTGCGCTCGACCACCGCCATCGGGGCGAACATCGTCTCCATGGCGGCGGCGGCGGTGCATCTGTCGGAGCGGATCTTCGAGCGGGTCAGCGATCAGCGGGTGCTGTTCGTGGGGGCCGGCGAGATGATCGAGTTGTGCGCCGCCCACTTCGGTGGCGAAAAGCCGAAGCGTCTCACCATTGCCAACCGCACCGTCGCCCGGGCGGAAGCCCTGGCTGCGCGTTTCGGTGGTGACGTGCTGCGCCTCGACCAGGTGGGCGAGGCCCTGCCGGGCTACGACATCGTGGTGTCCTGCACCGGCAGCCCCCTGCCGGTGATCGGGCTGGGAATGGTGGAGCGTGCCCTCAAGGCGCGCCGCCGGCGTCCCATCGTGATGGTGGACCTGGCCGTGCCCCGCGACATCGAGCCCGAAGTAGCCGGGCTGGACGATGTCTTCCTGTACACCGTGGATGACCTGGCCCAGGTGGTCGATTCCGGTCTGGAATCCCGCCAGGCGGCGGTGGTGGAGGCGGAAGGCATCATCGACAACCGGGTCGATGGCTTCCTGCACTGGCTGGACAGCCGCGATACGGTGCCGACCATCCGCGCTCTGCGCGAACATGCCGACCAGTTGCGCCAGGCCGAACTGGAGCGGGCCCAGCGCCTGCTGGCCCGGGGTGAGGACCCGCTGAAGGTGCTGGAAGCCCTCAGCCACGGCCTTACCAACAAGTTCATGCACGGCCCGACCCGCTTTCTCAACGACGCGGACGGCGATCACCGGGGCGATTGTGCCGGGCTGGTCCAGCGTCTCTTCAATCTTTCCAAGGACCACTGAGCCTCCGGGCCGGGTCGTTCATGCCTGCTCCGGCGGGCCGGTATTTCCATGAAACAACGTATCCGCGACAAGCTCGAGAACCTTGCCGACCGCCTGCAGGAGCTGGACCGCCTGCTGGCCACCAGCGAGGCCGCCGCCGATATGGACAACTACCGCAAGTTGACCCGCGAGCATGCGGAGATCACGCCGGTGGTCGGCCTCTACCGGGATTTCTGCCGGGCCGTCGATGACGAAGCCAGTGCCCGCGAGCTGCTCGCCGACCCCGAGATGAAGGAGCTGGCCGCTGCCGAGCTCGACAGTGCGCGGGAAGCCCAGCTGCGCATCGAGGACGCCCTGCAGAAGGCCCTGTTGCCCCGCGACCCCAACGATGAGCGCAACCTCTTCCTGGAGATCCGGGCGGGGACCGGCGGGGACGAGGCCGCCCTGTTCGCTGGCGACCTGCTGCGCATGTACACCCGCTACGCGGAACGCCAGCGCTGGCAGGTCGAGACCATCTCGGCCAGCGACTCGGAGCTGGGGGGCTTCAAGGAAGTCATCGTGCGCATTGCCGGCAATGGTGCCTACTCGCGCCTCAAGTTCGAGTCCGGCGGTCATCGGGTGCAGCGGGTGCCGGCCACCGAGACCCAGGGCCGCATCCACACCTCGGCCTGTACCGTGGCGGTGATGCCCGAGGCGGATGAGGTGGGCGACGTGGAGCTCAATCCGGCCGATCTGCGCATTGACACCTTCCGGGCCTCCGGTGCCGGTGGTCAGCACATCAACAAGACCGACTCGGCGGTGCGTATCACCCACCTGCCCACCGGTATCGTCGCGGAGTGCCAGGACGGGCGTTCCCAGCACCAGAACAAGGCCTCGGCCCTGCGCGTGCTGGCGGCCCGGATCAAGGACATTCAGGTGCGGGAGCAGCAGGCCCGCGAGGCCGCCACCCGCAAGAGCCTGGTGGGGAGCGGCGATCGTTCGGAGCGGATCCGTACCTACAATTTCCCCCAGGGTCGGCTGACCGACCACCGTATCAACCTGACCCTCTACAAGCTGGATGCGGTCATGCAGGGCGATCTGGATGAAGTGCTGGCGGCGCTGACCGCCGAGCACCAGGCCGAGTTGCTGGCCGCCCTGGCCGAGGAGGGCGGCTGACTTGAAGTTGCCCGACTCCCTGGGGGCGGCGCTGGCCCTGGCCCGCGGCCGCATTCCTGCTGCCGAAGCGCGGATGTTGCTGGGGGCGCTGACCGGTGCGTCCACCGCCCAGATCGCCGCCTACCCGGAGCGGGAGCTTGCGCCCGAGCTGGCCCTGCGTTTCGTGGACATGCTGGTGCGCCGGGAGCAGGGCGAGCCGGTGGCCTATCTGCTGGGGCAGCGGGAGTTCTATGGCCGCTGCTTCCGGGTGTCGCCGGCGGTGTTGATTCCCCGTCCGGAAACGGAGCTGATCGTCGATAGGGTGCTGGCCCGGGTGCCCCGCGATGCCGCCATCCGGATCCTCGATCTGGGGACCGGCAGCGGTGCGCTGGCGGTGAGCCTGGCCTTGGAGCTGCCCGCCGCCCAGGTGACCGCGGTGGATCTCTCCCCGGCGGCCCTGGCGGTGGCCGCGGCCAATGCGCAGCGCCTCGGTGCGCGCGTCCGATGCCTGGAGAGTGACTGGTTTGCCGCGCTGCAGGGCGAACTGTTCGATCTGATCGTCAGCAACCCACCCTATGTGGCGGCGGGCGATCCGCACCTCGATGAAGGTGATGTCCGCTTCGAGCCGCCCGGGGCGCTGGCCTCGGGGCCCGCGGGGCTCGACGATCTGGCCCGGATTGCGGCTGAAGCCCCGGCCCATCTGGCTTCCGGGGGGTATCTGCTGATGGAGCATGGTTACGACCAGGGCGCGGCGGTGCGGGCCTTGCTGCAGGCGCAGGGCTTCGTCGAGGTGGCCTCGGCGCGGGATCTGGCAGGCATCGAGCGGATCGGTTTCGGGCGGCGCCCTTGACGGGTAGCGTCCGCAGGCCTATTCTTTTCCGACTGAATTGCTCAACTATTTAGCGAGATCAAGATGGACGTCCAGAAAGTCATTCACGAACAAGTCACCACCAACCCGGTCGTGCTCTACATGAAGGGTTCCCCGGCGATGCCCCGCTGCGGTTTCTCCTCGATGGCCTCCCAGATCCTCAAGGCCTGTGGCGTGCAAGGCTACCTGGCCGTGGACGTGCTGATGAACGAAGACATCCGCCAGGGCATCAAGGAATACGCCAACTGGCCGACCATTCCCCAGCTCTACGTGAAGGGTGAGTTCATCGGCGGCTCGGACATCATGAAGGAGATGTTCGAGTCGGGTGAGCTGCAGAAGCTGCTTGATGAGGCCAAGGCCTGAGCGCTTGCACGCCCTAAGAAAAAGCGGCTCAGGCCGCTTTTTTTTCGTCTGTCACAAGCTCGATCTTCTCGGTGGACAGGGGGTGGGTCTCCTGCCGGGCCGGAAACAGGGCCTTGTGGGCCAGATGGTAAGCGAGCAGCAACGGCGGCATCCGCAGCCAGTGGGCCCGGATGTAGAGCGCCCGGCGGGCGAGGGGCGTCAGCGCGTCGGCGGTGCTCGGGTGCTGGGGGCGCAGGACGCGGGCGTACATGGCGTCCCGCAGGCGCTGCACCCAGTTGCCGCTGAGCAGGCAGCCGGTGCGGGTCTGGATGCGGCTGGGCACAGGGGTCTCGAGCAGGCTGTGGCAGTAGCGCAGCGCAAGGCGCAGGGGATCGCTCAGCTGGAGCTGTACGGCGCGTTCGACCAGGTGGTCCCAGGCAGCGTCATCCCGGGCCAGATGGCGTAGCAGCAGGTCCAGGTCGGTCAGGTCGCGCAGCAGGTTGTGAGGTTCGCCTTCATGGAACAGGTGACAGGCGCTGTGCAGGATGAGGTCGGGCAAAGCCAGGGTGCGGATGCCGGGCAGGTCCCCGCCGAGCTCGACGCTGGCCTCGATGAGCAGACTGGCATCGGGCTTCAGGCGTGAGGTGGGGGGCAGGATGGTGTGATGCACATCCAGGGCCGATCCGCGGAAGACATGGCGCATGGCGGGCAGTTCGTGCATCCACTGGCGGTAATAGCGCTGGTCGTAGGCGTCGGTGGCGGTGCTCACCCAGCCTTTGAGCTGCAGGGCTGATTCCGCGTCGCCGAGGCGGGACTTGGGCAGCAGGATGTCCACGTCGGAGAACAGCCGTCCTTGTGCCGCGGGCAGTCCGGCCGCCACGTAGGCAGCGCCCTTGAGGAGGATCACCGGGATGCCAGCGGCGCCGAGCGCCTCCTGCAGGTAGCGTGCTTCGCGGCGGATCGCATGGCCTTGTTGGCCCGCCATGACGGCGCCGGAGAGCAGGTGGTTGTGGGGGCGCTTGGGGATCATCCCCTCTACACCCGCCGCTTGGAGCCGCAGGAACAGGCGCCCTAGCAGGTTGGCATGGCGGGCTTGGCGCACCAGCAGATCCCACTGGCTGTCGTCCAGAAGGCCTATTGATTCGGGGCTGCGGTAGGCGTTGAGCAACAGGTTCATCAGGCGGCCTCGCTGGCGAGGCGGTCGAAAATGGCTACCGCGTCATCGAGCCGGCTGTACTCGAAGCGGTAGTTGCTGCATTGGTCAACCAGCCGGCCCACTGCGTCGAAGCCGCGGGTGCCCATGACGTGATAGTTCATGGCGTTATCGGCGAGCTGCAGGAAGGCCGTGCCATTGCCCATCGGGCTGAGCGCGGCTTCGGCGCCGGCCCGGTAGCGCGGCAGGATCATCCAGGCCGGGTCCGCCCATTCATCCACGCCCTCCACGCTGGCCTGGCTGGGGGCCATCAGGGCGACCGTGCCTTTGGTGGTGTCCCGCACGGGGCGGGTCAGGAAGGCATCCGGCGCATAGGCGCGGATGATGTCGATCGAGGCGTTCTTCAGGTTGACCGGGCGAGCGAGCCCCATGATCTGGCCTGTGTCGAGGCGGATCAGCGTCAGTTCATCGGAGAGCAGCCGCCAGCCGCGATTGACCAGGGCGGCACACAGGGTGCTCTTGCCCGAGCCGGGCGGTGCGGGCAGGATCGCCGCACGCCCTCCGCGGGCCACCGAGGCGGCGTGGATGACGAGAATGTGATGGCTGTAGGCCGTGATGCACCAGTTCAGCCCCCATTCCAGCATCGGCAATGCCTGGTTGCGGGGCAGTGGCGTGAAGGGCTCCACGGCGTCCACCACGAAGCGGGCCTGCGGGGCCAGCCAGCGGCGCAAGCCGCGGCCGGGTTGCACCGACACATGGAAATCCGTGAAGGCCTTGCTGTCGACCAGCGGGTGGTGGGCGTAGAGTCGGGCCAGCTCGTCGGCGATGTCGGGGATGCCGCTTTGCAGCCGGCACTGGAAAGGGCCGGCAGCGAGACGGATGCCGTCTCCCGCCAGCCGCTGGCGGAACTCGGCGGATGACAGGTCACGAACGCGCAAGGTGGGGTTCCGGCTCCGAAACAATCAGGCGGGCCTCGATCAAGGCCGTGATAGCGCTCTCCACAAGCTGCCTGCATTCGTCCGGATCGGCATCCGGCTCCTCCTGGAGGACGGCGGAGAGCAGGTCGCTGAGGCTCGCGTGGCGCCCGGAAAGCGCAAGCTGATCAAGAACGAAGCGGGTGATCGGCGCCAGCAGGAAGGTTTGGCCGGCGGCGGGGTCGTAACGCACCCAGCCCTCGTCAACTTCTTTCCAGCACACTTCGGCAAGCCCGTGGAAGAGGGCTTCGCTGGCGCGGTAGTGTTGGTTGTTCGGAGGCAAGACTCGCTACGAGTTCAGCACGTAGTCGAGGTACTGCTCGACCTTTTGGGAGTTCCAGGTCACGCTGGGCATGGTGGTGCTCGGGTGGAAGCCTGCGCCCATGACCCCATCGTTCCACATTTTGACCACAGTATCCTTGGTAAGCAGAGCGCTACCTAAATTGGCGCTGAGCCAGGCTGCAACAATCTTCTTTTGCAGGTCGGTACCAGAAATGGTCAGGATCTTGCGGAAGGTGTCCGTTACGCTGCCGGTTGTAGCGAACACACCCGAAAAGGTATTTGTGTCGATCGGGTGTGAGGAGGGGCTCGGTGTGGCTTCGCAGAACTTTACCCAGTCTTTGACCCCACTCAACTTTGATGTGCAGGCCGCGTTGCCGTTCTGGCTGAAGTTGCCCGAGGCAGAGAAGCCGGAGGGCTGCTTGCATTCGGCGGCGAGGGCCGGAACGCTGGTCAGGGCCATCAGGAGAGGGGCGCCGGCGAGGCCGCCCTGGATGAGTCGGCGACGGCCATTTTTCGGCATCGTGCCTGTGTCGCTGCCCTTGGGCGCGACAGATTGTTCGGAATGTTCCGGCTTCATGCTGATCCTCGTTGAGCTGATGCCATGACTGGCGCCGTGCATTTCAGTATAAGCAGATGCTCGTGGCACGTTCGTGACGGAGGTCCGCTTTATGGTTGAAAGTCTATAAGCAAATAACGTTCCCTTTTTCTTGTTTTTGTAAGGTGTTGAAACTAAATGCCTAAATGCCCCCTCTTCCGCAAGGGGCGGGGGGTGAATCCGCTTCGTGTCAAATAATCCGACAGATCGCCCGCCGTCTGAGTCTCTCAGACGTTGGCGATGCGGCTGTTGGCCAGTGATAGGCGCGTGGACAGCACCTCGAGGAAACCCTTGTAGAAGTGCATCTGGCACAGGCTGGATGCGCGCAGCAGTGCAGGCGCACGGATGGTGAGGATGCGGGTTTCCTGGAGTGCTTCGACCGAGGCAGTACGGGCGCCCCGTCCGGCGGCAAAAAGAGCCATCTCACCGAAGCAGTCACCGGCGGAGAGTACGTTGAGCAGGTGTCCGTTCTTGACGATGCGCAGTTCTCCATCGACCACGAAGCAGAAGTAATTGCCCGGTTCGCCTTCCTTCATGACCACCGTGCCCGGCTGGATCAGCCGCCACTCGGCGAAGCGCACGATTTCCCAGATCTCGATGTCGCTGAACTCTCGGAAGAAGCGGAATGCGCGAAGACGCTCGAACTTGGCGCTATCGGGCGGTTCGGAGCCGGTTGCGAGCAGATTGCGGTTGCGGTAGGCCTGGGCCAGGTCGTGGGAGAACTCCATCCAGGTGGCAAAACGCTGGGAGGGGTCCCGGTGCATCGCCTTGAGCACGATGGCATCGAGCTCCGGCGGAATCTCCGGGCGGAGGCTGGAGGGAGGCGGCGCCGTGTGGTGGGCGATCTGGTAGATCATGTTGACGTTGGTGCTGGCCTCGAAGGGCAGTCGTCCCGTCAGCAACTGGTACATGACCACGCCCAGGGAGTAGATGTCGGTGCGGTGATCGAGCGGCATCTCCCGGACTTGCTCGGGGGACATGTAGGCCGGCGAGCCCAGCCCGGCGAGCTGGGTCGTCTCGCTGGCGGTGAAGAGGGCAGCCCCGAAATCGGAGATCTTGATGTCCTGCCCGTCGGGAGTGGTGAGCAGGATGTTGGCGGGCTTGATGTCCCGGTGGGTGACGCCGTGCAGATAGGCGTAGTCGAGGGCCCGCGTGCACTTGAAGATGATCTCCACCAGGCGCTCGAAGCTCAGCAGGTGGTCCGGGCGTGTGTAGGGCTCGAGGGTGCCTCCGGCCACATATTCCATGACCACGTAGGCATCCTTGTCGCCGACGACCGCATCGTGGATCTGCGCGATGTGTGGATGCTGCAACTTGCCGGCCAGGGAGGCTTCGTTGAGCAGCAGGTGATGGTACAGGGCCGTCCGGGTGCTGCCGCGCAGCAGGTCGGCGTGGAGGCGCTTGATGGCAACCTCCCGCTGGGAGAACGGATCGAAGCCGAGAAAGACCTCGCTGGTGGCGCCTTCGCCCAGCTTCCGGTGAATCTCGTACTTGCCTATCCTGTCCATTGTCCGACCTTTCAGGCGATGCGGCTGCGGGCCCGGGTGATGGCTGCCCGGACTTGGTTGGGGGCGGTGCCGCCAACGTGATCGCGGGCGGCGAGGGAACCGTCGACCGTCAGAACTTGGAACACGTCGTCGCCCAGGCGTTCGACCGCGCCGGGCACATGGGTCATGGCGGCCTTGAGTTCGTCGAGGGGGATCAGGGGCAGATCGCAGCCCTTGGCGTCGGCGGCACGCACGGCCAGCGCGACGGCTTCATGGGCGTCGCGGAAGGGCAGGCCCTTCTTGACCAGGTAATCGGCGAGGTCGGTGGCCGTGGCGTAGCCCTGGGTCAGGGCGGCCTGCATGGCCTCCTGCTTGACGCGGACGTTGAAGATCTTCTCGCCGGTGGTGGCGTCGATGCGGCTGCCCATCATGTCGGCGTAGATGCGCAGGGTGTCGATGGCGGTGTCGGCGGAGTCGAAGAGGGGTTCCTTGTCTTCCTGGTTGTCCTTGTTGTAGGCCAGCGGCTGGCCCTTCATCAGGGTCAGCAGGGAGACCAGGTTGCCATTGGCCCGGCCGGTCTTGCCGCGTACCAGCTCGGGCACGTCCGGGTTCTTCTTCTGGGGCATGATGGAGCTGCCGGTGCAGAAGCGGTCGGCCAGGTCGATGAAGCCGACCCGCGGGCTCATCCACAGGATCAGCTCCTCGGACAGGCGCGACAGGTGGGTCATCAGCAGGGATACGGCGGCGCAGAACTCGATGGCAAAGTCGCGATCGGACACGGCATCCAGGGAGTTGTAGCAGACCTCCTCGAAGCCCAGCAGCTCGGCCACGTACTCCCGGTCGATCGGGAAGGTCGTGCCGGCCAGGGCGGCGGAGCCGAGGGGCAGGCGGTTGACCCGGCGGCGGCAGTCGGCGAAGCGCTCGGCGTCGCGGCGGGTCATCTCGTAGTAGGCCATCAGGTGGTGGCCGAAGGTCACCGGCTGGGCCACCTGCAGGTGGGTGAAGCCGGGCAGCGGGGTGGCTGCGTGGTGTTCGGCCAGGTCGAGCACGGCCAGCTGGAATTCGCGGATCAGGCCGAGGATGGTGTCGATGGCGTCGCGCAGCCACAAGCGGATGTCGGTGGCCACCTGGTCATTGCGGCTGCGGCCGGTGTGCAGGCGCTTGCCGGCGTCGCCCACCAGGGCGGTCAGGCGCTTCTCGATGTTGAGGTGGACGTCCTCGTCGTCGAGGTTCCAGTTGAACTCACCGCGCTCGATCTCGCCGACGATCTGGGTCATGCCGCGTTCGATGTCGGCCAGATCCTGCGGGGCGATGATGCCTTGCCGGGCCAGCATGGTGGCGTGGGCCAGCGAGCCGCGGATGTCCTGGGCGGCCATGCGGTTGTCGAAGAAGACGCTGGCGGTGTAGCGCTTGACCAGGTCGGAGACGGGCTCGGAGAAACGGCCGGACCAGGCCTTGGCGGTGCCGTCCTGCGGCGCGGATTGATCTGCCATAATTCGGTGGTGCTCTCAGCGGTTTAAGGGGGCCGTCTTGCCCGGGGAGAAACCCGTGGATTCAAGGTTTTGGCCCTGATAGTGACCCATGAGTATAAATCAAAACCCGCAGCGCGCCGGCCGTGGGGCGCATCCACCTCCGCTTCCCGACTTCCGCAATCTGGGGGTGGTGCTGCGCGTGGTGGTGCTGGTCAATGCACTTGCCATGGCGGCGGTGCTGGTGCGCAATGGGGAGTTATCCCGCCTTGGGGGGGAGGTCCTCGACATGGCGCTGCGGGTCGAGTTTCCGCTCATCCTTTGCGTGGCGGGGCTGTTCCTGGTGGCGCCGCTGCTGCGCAGGCTGGCGCCGGTGGCGGGGTATGCCCTGGTGCTGCTGGTGGTGCTGGGCGTGACCGCCTTCGTGCATGGGCTGATGGCGCCGCTGGACGGCGATGCGCGGTGGCCGGTGTTGTGGTCGCTGGTGGTGGCGGTCTGTGTGCTGGCCTATTTTCATCAGCGCAGTGCCGCCCACGCGCCTGCCCTGGCGGAGGCCCGCCTGCTGGCCCTGACGGCACGCATCCGCCCGCACTTCCTGTTCAACAGCCTCAACGGTGTGCTGGGCGTGTTGCGTGCCAATCCGCGCCGGGCGGAGGAGGCGCTCGAGGAGCTGGCCGACCTGTTCCGAGCCCTGATGCAGGACAACCGGGAGCTGGTCCCCCTTCATGAGGAGATCGCGTTGTGTGAGCGCTACCTCAGCCTCGAGCACCTGCGCCTGGGGGAGCGTCTGCAGGTGCGGTGGTCGCGGGATGCGGAGGCCGAAGCCACACTGGTGCCGCCCCTGCTGCTACAGCCGCTGGTCGAGAACGCGGTGTATCACGGCATCGAGCCCGGTGCCGAGCCGGGCACGGTTTCGATTACCATCGCCCGGCGCGGCCCGGAGGTGCATATCGGGATCTCGAACCCCCTGCAGGATCCGGCCCGCCACCATGCCGGCAACCGCATGGCCCTCGACAATATCCGCGAGCGACTGATGCTGTTCTTCGATCTTGAGGCTTCCCTCGATACCTGGCAGGACGCCGGGGTGTATCACGTACGGATCCGCCTGCCCTTCAGGAGCCGGCCATGAGCGACGCTCTCGCCCCGGCGCCGCTGGCCGTGCTGGTGGTGGATGACGAGGCCCCTGCCCGTGAGCGCCTGCGCGACGTGCTCGGGGATATCGCCAGTGCCCAGCCCAACCGTGTTGTGGGTTTGGCCGCCAATGGCGTCGAAGCCTTGTCGATGCTCGAGGGTGGTGGGGTGGACCTGATCCTCACCGATATCCGCATGCCGGCCATGGATGGCATCGAGCTGGCCCGCCACGTGGCCCGCCTCGACCCCGCGCCCGCGGTGATCTTCACCACGGCCTACGACGAATATGCGGTACGGGCCTTCGAGCTGGCTGCCGTGGATTACCTGCTCAAGCCGGTTCGTGCCGCCCGGTTGGCCGAGGCGCTGGCCAAGGCGCGACGCCTGCACCCGCCGGCCGACGAGATCCTGCGCCGGATGGCGCCATCGGCTCGGAGCCATTTCAGCGTCAGCGAGCGGGGGCGGATCCTGCTGGTCCCGGTGGTCGATGTGCTGTTCCTGAAGGCTGAGCAGAAGTATGTGGTGGCACGTACCGCCGACCGGGAATACCTGCTCGACGAATCCCTGGTGCAGCTGGAGGAGGAGTTTCCCGGCCAGTTCCTGCGTATCCACCGCAACTGTCTGATCGCGCCCCGTCGCGTCAAGGGCGTGGCCCGTGCCACCACCGGCGAGGACGGCGAGGCGCACTGGGTGGTGCTGCTGGAGGGGCTGGCCGAGCAGCTGCCGGTCAGCCGTCGCCAGTGGCCGCAGGTGAAGGACGCGCTGGGGGTTTGAAGCCTCCGCCCGGTCTGAGGGGAACGTCGGGTTTTGCGGGTGTTCCAAGGGAGGCTCCCGTAGAATTGCGCCGCATGGAAAACCCCAGCACCGCCCCCTCCCTGCTCGCGTACCCCCGTTACCGGCCCGACCTGAAGCGCGCGCCTTTCTTGCCCATGTCCCGGGCGGAGATGGATGCCCTCGGCTGGGACGCCTGCGACATCATCGTCGTCACCGGCGATGCCTACATCGATCACCCCAGCTTCGGCATGGCCCTGATCGGCCGAACCCTGGAAGCCCAGGGCTTCCGCGTCGGCATCATCAGCCAGCCCGACTGGCACTCCGCCGATGCCTTCCGGGCGCTCGGCAAGCCGCGCCTGTTCTACGGGATCACGGCCGGCAACATGGACTCGATGATCAACCGCTACACCGCCGACCGCAAACCCCGTTCAGACGACGCCTACACCCCGGGCGCGCTGCCCGACAAACGTCCGGACCGGGCCGTGGTGGTGTATGCCCAGCGTGCCCGCGAGGCCTACCCCGATGCCAACATCGTGATCGGCAGCATCGAGGCCAGCCTGCGCCGCATCGCGCACTACGACCATTGGTCCGAGAAGGTGCGACGCTCGGTGCTGCCCGATTCCAAGGCCGATCTGCTGATCTTCGGGTCTGGTGAGCGGGCCGTGCTGGCCCTGGCCCATCGCCTGGCCGCTGGTGAGCCCATCGAGACCATCCGCGACCTGCGCGGCACCGCCTTCATGGTCAAGCCGGGCTGGCGGCCCGAGGGCTACGTGGAGGTGGAGTCGGTGGCCATCGACCGCCCCGGCCCGGTCGAGCCCCACCCGGACCCCTATGCCATGGAGCCCGTGGGGGCGGCACCCGCGGCGGCGCAGGATCAGCCCGCTGCGCAGCCCATCCGCATCATCCCGGCCGCCGAGCGCGTGGCGGCTCGCAAGGCCGCCCGCGCCCACCAGGTGATCCGCCTGCCGGCCTACGAAGTGGTGAAGGACGACAAGGTGATGTACGCCCATGCGTCGCGTACCTTCCACCTGGAGTCCAATCCGGGCAACGCCCGGGCCATGGTCCAGGCCCATGGCGTGGGCCCTGGTTGCCGTGACGTCTGGCTCAACCCGCCACCGGTGCCCCTCACCACCGAAGAAATGGACTGGGTCTTCGGTCAGCCTTATGCCCGCCGTCCCCATCCGGCCTATGGCGATGCGCGCATCCCGGCCTGGGACATGATCCGTTTCTCGATCAACATCATGCGTGGCTGCTTTGGCGGCTGTACCTTCTGCTCGATCACCGAGCATGAGGGGCGCATCATCCAGAGCCGCTCCGAGGCTTCGATCCTCAAGGAGATCGAGGAGATCCGCGACAAGACGCCGGGCTTCACCGGCACCATCTCCGATCTGGGCGGACCCACCGCCAACATGTACCGGATGGCCTGCAAGGATCCGCAGATCGAGTCCTCCTGTCGGCGCCTGTCCTGCGTGTTTCCGGGCATCTGCGAAAACCTGGGCACCGACCATGGTCCCCTGATCAGCCTGTACCGCAAGGCCCGGGCCATTCCCGGCGTCAAGAAGGTGTTGATCGGGTCGGGCCTGCGCTACGACTTGGCCGTGCGTTCGCCCGAGTACGTCAAGGAACTGGTCACCCATCACGTGGGTGGCCTGCTCAAGATTGCACCGGAGCATACCGAGGAGGGGCCGCTCAACAAGATGATGAAGCCGGGCATCGGTACGTATGACCGCTTCAAGGAGATGTTCGAGCGCTTCTCGAAGGAAGCCGGCAAGAAGCAGCACCTGATTCCTTATTTCATCGCTGCCCACCCGGGCACCACCGATGAAGACATGCTCAACCTGGCCCTGTGGCTGAAGGGCAACAACTTCAAGCTGGACCAGGTGCAGACCTTTCTGCCGACGCCGATGGCCATGGCCACCACCATGTACCACTCAGGCAAGAACCCCCTGCGCAAGGTCTCGGCGGCTTCCGAAGCGGTGGAGACACCGAAGTCCGGTCGCCAGCGCCGCCTGCACAAGGCCTTGCTGC
>JAFLDU010000099.1 GCA_017309145.1 Zoogloea sp.
GTCCATCTCCTCCAGCGCAGCGGCCAGGTCGGGTTGGGTGATGCCTGCGGGCGCAGGCTCGGGGTGCCCGGGCGTGGCCGGTGGCGGCGAGCACAGCGGATAGCGTCGGCCGGGCACTGCGTTGTTGACCGCCGTGGCGGCGATCAGGATGGCGACGATGTTCCAGCCGACGGCGGTGAGCCCGGTGGTCGGATCGAGCCCCTGGGCGCCGTGGGCGGCCATCACCAGGGCCATGGCCCCGCCCGGAGGGTGGATGCAGCGTAGCCAGCCCATCGCCCCGACCGACAGGCCGACCGCCAGCGCTGCGGCCAGATAGGGGGAGGTGACGGTCAGGCCGCAGGCCAGCCCGACCAGGGCGGGCAGCAGCAGGCCGCCGGCCACCGACCAGGGTTGGGCGAGGGGCGAGTGGGGTAAGGTGAACAAAATCACCGAGCTGGCTCCAAGGGGTGCCAGGGCGCGCCTTGCGTCGGGTGGGGCGGGGATGATGTAGAGCACCGCCTCGTAGATCAGGATGCCGGCAAAGGCCGCCAGGGTGCTGCGCAGGCGTTCCGCACGGGACAGGGGGGCCGCGTCGGCGATCAGGTAGCGGTGGGCGAAGCGGGTCAGGGCGGTACGGAGGGCATCCATCGGGGAGCGCAGGCGGGCCGGAAAGGTCGGGCACTCTACGCAGAGGTCGCGGGCGCTTTCCTTGATCCATGTTTGGTTCCGGGTGAATGTGACGGATGAAAAGGCAGGTGCGGAGGTGTTGATCTATCTGGGGTGTTGCACGGTGCTGGCCTTCGCGGTGGCGATCCTGCTGGCCCTGCGTGGCGAGGCGCCGGCTGCGGCGGCCCATGCCGCCTTCGCGGCGGGGGCGATGCCCTTGATCTTTGCCGCCATGGGGCATTTCGTTCCGGTGCTTACCCGCAGTGCCGGGGCGGAGCCGCGCATCGGCCGGCTGCCCCTGGGGCTGCAGGGGGCGGGGATCCTGGTGACGGGGGTGCTGGCCGGCGCCTTTCCGGGGGCGGCCCTGCACGCCGCCCTGGCGCTGGGGCTTGCTGCCTCGGCGGGCATGCTGGTGTGGGTGCTGGGGCGAGGGCGCCAGGCCCTGGGCCGGCCGCACCCTGGGCTGTACTGGTATGTGGCGGCACTGGGCTGCCTGCTGCTCGCGCTGCTGGCCATCGTGACCGGGCTGCTCTGGCCGGCGGTCTATCCGCTGGCCCGCCTCGCCCATCTGCACCTCAACACCCTGGGCTTCATCGGCCTGAGCGCCATCGGCACCCTGCACGTGCTCATGCCGACAGCCCTGGGGCAACCCGATCCGCAGGTGGCGAGCCGGCTGAAACGCCAGCTGCCGTGGATGCTTGGCGGAGTCGCTGCCACGGTGCTGGCTTGCGGGCTGCCCGGGATGAGCCTGCCTGCAGCCGTCCTGGTGGGTGGGGTGGCGAGCATCACCGTGACGGGCTGGTTGGGCAGCCATGGCATCAAGCGCTTGCTGGGGGATGGTGTCGCGACCTCCCTGTCGGTGGCCACCGTGGGTCTTGCCAGCCTGGCCGCGATGGGGGCGGCCCATGGCCTGGGGTGGGTGCCGGGTCGGCCGGCGGTGGCGGCCTTCTTCGTCCTGTTCCTGTTGCCCCTGGTGACGGGGGCCCTGTCCCAGCTGCTGCCGGTGTGGCGCCACCCCGGCCCGCTGACTCCGGCCCGCACGGTGCTGCGCACGCGTCTGGCCCGCAGCGGTGGCCTGCGGGCCGCCCTGTTCCTGGTCGGCGGGCTGCTCCTGCCTATCCACGGCCTGCTCGGCGCCGGCCTGGTCGCTGCCGGGGTGCTGCTCTTTGCGGTGGCGCTGGCCGGCGGATTGGTGCGGCGCTGATGGGGTCGGGCAGGGCAGGGGCCAAGGGCGGGGCTGCCTGTGCTATCTTCCAAGGTTTTCGTTTTCACTTCGGCGAGCCCCATGCGCTATATCTCCACCCGCGGCCAGTCTGCCCCCCAATCCTTCTGTGACATCCTGCTTGGCGGCCTGGCGCCGGATGGCGGCCTGTATCTGCCCGAGGCCTACCCGCAGGTCAGCCGTGCCGACCTGGACGCCTGGCGCGGCCTGTCCTATGCCGAGCTGGCCTACGCGATCCTGTCGCGCTTCATCGATGACATCCCGGCTGCCGATCTGAAGGCGATCTGTGACAAGACCTACACCGCCGAGGTGTATGGCTATGTGCGCGACGGCGCCAAGGCCGCCGAGATCACCCCGGTGCATTGGCTGGAGCCGGGCAAGCTGGGCCTGCTGGAGCTGTCCAACGGCCCGACCCTGGCCTTCAAGGACATGGCCATGCAGCTGCTGGGCAACCTGTTCGAGTACGTGCTGGACAAGCGGGGCGAGCAGATCAACATCCTCGGCGCCACCTCAGGCGACACCGGCTCCGCGGCGGAATACGCCATGCGCGGCAAGCACGGCGTGCGGGTTTTCATGCTGTCCCCGCACGGCCGCATGAGCGCCTTCCAGCGCGCCCAGATGTATTCGCTGCAGGACGACAACATCTTCAACATCGCCGTGCGCGGCATGTTCGACGACGCCCAGGACGTGGTCAAGGCGGTCTCCAACGATCACGCCTACAAGGCCAAGTACAAGATCGGCGCGGTCAATTCGATCAACTGGGCGCGGGTTGCCGCCCAGATCGTGTACTACTTCAAGGGCTACTTCGCTGCCACCGAGAACAACGACCAGCAGGTCGCCTTCGTGGTGCCGTCGGGCAACTTCGGCAACATCTGTGCCGGCCACATCGCCCGCATGATGGGCCTGCCGGTGGCCAAGCTGATCCTTGCCACCAACGAGAACGACGTGCTGGACGAGTTCTTCCGCACCGGCGTCTATCGTCCGCGCAACACTGCCGAGACCCACGCCACCTCCAGCCCGTCGATGGACATCTCCAAGGCCTCCAACTTCGAGCGCTTCGTGTTCGATCTGGTCGGCCGGGACGGTGCCAAGGTGCGCGAGCTGTGGAGCAAGGTGGACGCGGGCGGCGCCTTCGATCTCTCCGGCTCCCCGGAATTCGCCGCCATCGGGCAGTACGGCTTCGCCTCCGGCAGCAGCAACCATGCCGATCGCCTGGCCACCATCCGGCGTGCCGACAAGGACTACGCCACCGTGGTGGACACCCACACCGCCGACGGCCTGAAGGTGGCCTTCGAGCTGCGCGATCCGGCCGTGCCGACCCTGGTGCTGGAGACCGCCCAGCCAGCCAAGTTCGAGGACACCATCGTCGAGGCCCTCGGTCGCAAGCCGGCGCGCCCGGCTGGCCTGGACAACATCGAGGCGCTGCCCCAGCGCGTCGAGGTGATGGATGTGGATGCCGAGGCCATCAAGGCCCTGATCGCCCGCACCGTCGAGGCAGGCTGAGCGCCTTCCGCCGGTTGCAGGACGTAGAGCGGCCCCGGAGTGATCCGGGGCCGTTTTTCATTGCGGCGTGCGTGCGAGCGCCATCTGTGCGGGTTGTCCTGCCGCTCATCTGCATCTGTTCCCATCGCCGGGCGCAGCGTCTAATGCAGGCTTTGCTGCCACGCTGCCGGCCACGATTGCGGCAGCCTTGCCCCCCACCATGATGAATGCGACTTCCACCCCCGGTTCCGGTCTCTCCGATCACCTTCGTGGCCTGCTTGCCGCCGGCGTCGTCGTGCTGTGCTGGTCGGGCTTCAACATTGTGTCTCGCCTGGGCAGTACCGGTGTGTTGACGCCTTTCGACATTGCCGCCCTGCGTTTCGGCGTGTCCGGTCTGCTGGCCCTGCCGTACTTCATGCCCCGGGTGGCGCCGGCCGAGTGGCCGCGCTACATGGTGCTGGCCCTGTTCGGGGGGCTGGGCTATGGGGTGCTGGTGTATTCGGGTTTTGCCTTCGCGCCGACGGCGCATGCCGGGGTCTTCGTGAATGGTGGCATTCCTTTCTGGACCATCGTCCTTGTGGCGCTGATGTCGGGCTTCCGGCTGGCCCGCAACATCGCGCTGGCCCTGCTGCTGACCAGTGGCGGCCTGATCCTGATGGCATCCGGCAGCCTGTTCGAGGGGGGCAGCGGCGCGCGCTGGATCGGCGACCTGCTGTTCCTGCTGGCAGCCCTGTCCTGGGCGATCTTCGGGCTCCTCATGCGTCGCTGGCAGGTCCGGCCACAGCTGGCGATCACCGGTGTGGCCAGCTTCTCGATGCTGGTCTACCTGCCGGTTTACCTGCTGTGCCTCCCCACCAACCTGGGGGGCGCGCCGGCAGGGGAGATCGCCCTGCAGGCGGGTTACCAGGGGGTGATCGCGGCGCTGCTGGCCGGAGGCATGTACAGCTACGCCAATCAGAAGATCGGAGCGTGCCAGGCTTCGATGATGCTGGCCCTGGTGCCTGGCGTGTCGGGCGTGGGCGCGTGGTTCATCCTCGGCGAGCCGCTCGATCTGCGGGCGGTGGTTGGGATCGTCGCGGTGTCCCTGGGGGCCGTGCTGTGCGCGCTGCCGGCCGGAGCCTTGGGCCGTCTTTTCTCGGTGCGCCGAGCCCGTGGAGGATGACGGGCATATGACAAAAAGAAGATCCTTTGTCACAGATCAAGCGGGGGGCTGGGAGTCGGGGGTACTATCCGACTCTGTTAAATGTGGTTAATTTTGAATCGATGCTCCAGGCAGTCTGGCGGGCACGTTCGCTGTGAAAGGGAGGGGCATGAGCGGCAAGGCTTACAAGGTGTTCATCGTTGATGACGATTCCTCCTCGCGGCTTGTCGCGTCCTTCTGTTTTCAGCGACCCGAGTTCGAGCTGGTGCAACTGGAGTCCGGCGAGGCCTGCCTGGCCGCCCTCGACCAGAAGCCAGATATCGTGCTGCTGGACATCGAGATGCCGGGGCTGGATGGCGTGGCGACCTGCCAGGCTATCCGTGCAGCCGGATTGACGTCGACGCAGGTGATCTTTGTTTCGGTGCGCAACGACCTGGAGACGCGGCTCCGGGCCTACGACGCCGGCGGCAACGATTACATCGTCAAGCCGGTGCTGCCCGACGAGCTGGAGCCCAAAGTCCTGGTGGCCATGCATGTGCTGGAGCAGCAGCGCTCGCTCGAGGCGCAGGTCGAGCAGGCCTCCAGCATCGCCTTTTCGGCCATGTCGGCGGCGGCGGAGCTGGGGACGGTGCTGCATTTCCTGCAGGCCTCGTTCGCCACGCATTCGGTGAACGGTTTGAACACAGCACTGGCCCAGGCGCTCGAGCAGTATGGGGTGGAGTACTTCCTGGAGCTGCGCAGTGGCCAGGAGAGTCACTGTTTTTCAGGACAGGGGGAGGCGACCCAGCTGGAGCGGTCGATCCTCGAGCATGTGCGCCTGATGGACCGGATCTTCCAGTTCCATGACAGGATAGTGATCAATTATCCGCAGGTTACCCTCTTCGTCCGCGGCCTGCCTATCGGGGACGAGGCGCGGCTGGGGCGCATGCGCGACAATCTGGCCCTGCTCATCGAAGGCGCGGATACACGCCTGAAGGCCTTGTCCGACCAGCTGACCCTGTCCCGCCAGGCGCATGGCATCGGGGAGGCGGCGATGCGCCTGTCCGAAGCGCTGGAGGTGATCGAGCGGGAACAGGACACGGTGCGCTTGAACGCGCTTTGCGTGATGGACAGCTTCATCGAGGAGCTGGAGCGCTCCTTCGTGTATCTGGGGCTGAGCGAGCGGCAGGAGGCGCTGCTGAGCGAACTGGCGCGCAAGGCCGCGACCCAGGTGGGCAGTGTGCTCTCCCAGGGCAAGCACACCACCGATCATCTTCACCAGGTGGGCCAGACCCTGCGCCACCTACATGCGGGTGCCTAGGCACGTGTTGTACTGACGTGCGGGGAATCGCGTCATGATGAGCCGCAACGGCCTGTTGCAGCGCCTCCTGCGGGTGATGCTGGCCACTGTGTTGCCGGTCTTCTCGATCCACGTGTCGGTGCAGGTCGCCAGTGACGTGGACGCCGCCAGCCAGCGGGCCTTCAATGGCACCCAGAGCCTGGCCTCCGCCACCGTTCCGCTGCTCCAGGGGGCGCTGGCGCGGCAGGACATCGCCATGGTGCAGGACACGCTGGACAACATCATGCGCCATGGGCAGTTCAACCGGCTCTCCTTGGTGGAGATGGGCTCCGGTACGGTGCTGGCGGCCGGCCGCCCCACCGCAGAGCCGCCGGGAGACTATGCACCGGGCTGGTTCCGGCGCCTGCTCGACATCGAGTTCGAGACCCAGCATTTTCCGGTGCAGGTGGGCCATGTCGTACGCGCCACGCTGCTGGCGGAGCCCTCGTCGAGCTCTCTGGTGGCCGACCTGTGGCGACGCATGTGGACCGCCATTGCCCTGTGGTCCGCCACCTTGATCGTGCTCCTGCTGTTCCTCAAGCGTTCCCTGCGGGCAGGGTTGAGGCCTTTGCACGATCTGGCGATTGCCGTCAGGCGTTTTGGTGAGGGGGAGCTGGCCGTGCGTGCGCCCACCTGCAGCGTGCCCGAGCTGGCCGCCACCGCCAAGGCCTTCAACCGGATGGCCGACAAGCTGGAGGAGGCGCAGGACAAGCTCGAGATGCGGGTGCGGCAACGCACCGCGCAACTGGCCGCGCGGGAGGCGCATACCTCGGCCATCCTGTATAGCCTGCACGATGCGGTGCTGCAGGTGGAGGCGGACGGCAGTGTCCGGATGGCCAATCCGGCGGCCTGCCAGATCTTCGGCTATGCCGGCGATGCCTTGCTCGGGCTGCCCTGTGCCTGCCTGATGCCAGACGTTCCGGTGGCCCAGTTGCCACGCCTGGCCGATGAGGCAGAGGGGCGTTCGGATCTGCGTCCGGCGTCCGCCATGGGGCTGCGCCAGGACGGACGGAGCTTCCCGCTCGAGTTTTCGGTGGCCCGTCTGGCCACGACGGGGGAGGACTGCTTCGTGGTCGTGCTAAGGGATGTCACCGGTCAGCGCGAGATCGAGGACGCCCGCGAGGCGGCCCGCAAGGAGGCGGAGCGCCTGGCCCGGGCCAAAGGGGAGTTCCTGGCCAACATGTCCCACGAGATCCGGACGCCCCTCAACGCCATCCTCGGCTTTGCCCAGGTGGGCTTGCGCAAGGGGCAGGGCGGGCCGTTCGGGGAAACCTTCGAGCACATCCTGCATTCCGGCGAACTGCTGCTGGGGCTCATTAACGATGTCCTGGATTTCTCGAAGATCGAAGCGCACAAGCTGCAACTCGAGGCATCCCTCTTCGAACTGGGCGAGGTAATCGACCGGGCCGTGGAGATCAATGCGGCGCAGGCACGGGCCAAGGGACTGGCGCTGGTGATCAGCGAGGCGCCCGAGCTGCCGGCGGCGGCGATGGGGGACGCCTTCCGGCTGACCCAGGTGCTGGTGAACCTGCTGGCTAATGCCATCAAATTTACTCCGCGGGGGCAGGTTGGCCTGGACGTGGGGGTGGAGTCCGGTGCCTTGTGTTTCCGCATCCGCGATACCGGAGTGGGAATGTCCGCCGAGGTGCAGGCACGTCTCTTCGAGCCCTTTGAACAGGCCGACACCTCGATCACCCGGCGTTTCGGGGGGACCGGGTTGGGCCTGGTCATCAGCCACCGGCTGGTCGGGCTGATGGGGGGCACCCTCGAGGTGGACAGCGCCCCGGATCGTGGAACCTGCATGACGGTCCGCCTGCCCCTGCATGCCGAACGGGCGCCGGCCACTGTACGGCCGCCGCTCGAGGTCACGCTGCTCGGCTTTCCGGACGCGGAGGTCGCGGCGATCCGCGGCGCTGCGCCGGCCGACGTCCGGATAGCGGGTATGCCGGAGGACGGTGCCGGGTTGTGTCACGCGCTGCGGGTCCGCATCGTGGCGGAGCCTCTGGCATCTGCGCTCGCTGGGCTTCCCGGGGAGGGGCCGGTCTTCGTCCTCACGGCGCCGGGTGGAGGCTCCGCCGGTTGGGAGGCGCCCGCCGGCCCCGCCTCTTCACTGGCCTGGCCGCTGCGCTGGCGTCATGTCTGGCGGCTCGTCGGGCAGGGCCGCCTGGCCGGGCAGGGTGTGGCACCGCCGCCGCCGGGGCTGGCCGGGATGCGGGTGCTGGCTGCCGAGGACGACGCCGCGAACCGCCTGGTGTTGCAGGAGATCCTGGCGCTCGCCGGCGCACGGCTGGTGGTCGAGGAGAACGGTCTGGCGGCGTGCCAGCGTCTGCAGCGGGACGGGGCAGAGGCCTTCGATCTGATGATCACCGACCTGCAGATGCCGGTGATGGACGGCTTTGCCACCGCCCGCGAGGTGCGCCGTCTGGCACCGCAGCTGCCGGTCATCGGGCTCTCCGCCCATGTGCTCCCGGAGGAGCGCGCGCACTGCCTGGCCGCCGGCATGGTGGATCTGCTCACCAAGCCGGTGTCGGTGGATGTGTTGCTGGCCGCCCTGGCGCAGCAGGTCCCGGAGCCGCCCTTTCGGCCTCCCGTGCCCCGGCGCGCTCCAGCCTCGGGCGGTGAGGCCGACCATGGCCTGGTCGACTGGCGCCGGCTGGAGCGCTGTTTTGCCAGGGGGGAAGGCTTCGTCGCCCAGCTCCTGGCCACCGTGAAGGCGGATGCAGCGGCGCTGCCGGCGGCCCTGCGTACGGCGGCGGCGGCTGGTGACGATGCGAGGCTGGTGCACATCAGCCACCGGGTTGCCGGCCTGGCGGCCAATCTCATGGCAGGGCGCCTGCACGAGGAGGCGCGGCGGGTGGAGTCCGCCGCCCGCGAGGCATTTCCCGCGGGGCGTGATGAGGTGCTGGCGCTGGCGGACAGGCTGGAGCAGCTGCTCGCCGAGATCGAACTGTACGTTGCGCGCGCCGGCTGAGGCCGCTTACACGCCCCCGGCGAACAACTCGGCCAGCCAATCCACGAAGACCCGCACCCGTTGTGAAAGATGGCGGTTCTGGGGGTAAAGGACGTGAAGGGGCAGCGGCGGCGGGCGGTGCTGGGGCAGGATCTCGACGAGCACCCCGGTCTTCAGGCGCTCGCGGACATGGTAGGTGGGTAGCTGGATGATGCCGAAGTCCGCCTCGCAGGCGGCCACGTAGGCATCTCCGTTGTTTACGGCGACAGAGGCGGGGAGGGTGCGATACGCGATGTGTCCGTCGACATCGAATTCCATCGGGATGGAACGTCCGCTGGAGGCCGAGATGTAGTCCACCATCCGATGCCGGCTCAGTGCATCAAGGTTCTCCGGCACGCCGTGCCGGGCCAGATAGGCGGGGCTGGCGCAGGTGATCTGCTCCAACCGGGCCAGCGGGCGGGCGACCAAGGCCGAGTCGCGCAGCTCTCCGATACGCAGTACGCAGTCGACTCCTTCGCTGATCAGGTCTATCTGCTTGTCCTGTACGCCGATATCCAGAACGATGTCCGGGTAGCGGGCGCAGAAGCCGGGCAGGGCGGGTATGAGCACATGCCGGCACAGGGAGCTGGACATGTTGATCCTGATCCGACCCTCGGGCTGGCGGGCCGCCTGGGAGAAGGCCGCCTCCACCTCGTCGATCTCGGTCAGGATGGCCGAGCAGCGCGCGTAATACAGCTCGCCATCCACCGTGGTGCGTACCTGGCGGGTGGTACGCAGCAGCAGCTTGACCCCCAGGCGGGCTTCGAGCTGCTTGATGATCTGGGTGGCCGAGCCACGGGGCAGCTCGAGCTGCTCGGCCGCGCGGCTGAAGCTCTTCAGTTCGACGATGCGCACGAACAGGCGCATGGCCACTAGATGATCCACGGCAAGGTATCCATTGTTTTAATGATCAAAACAGTGTTGCTTCAAAGCGGGTATTTATCAACGGAGATCGTATAACCATAATGCCCTGACTGAGTAGGTGTCATACAGGAGAAACATGATGGAATACGTGCGCTTCGGATCAAGTGGCCTCAAGGTCTCATCCCTCTGCCTGGGTTGCATGACCTATGGCAGCCCCAGCTGGCGGCCGTGGGTGCTGGACGAGGACAGGAGCCGGCCCTTCATCCGGGATGCGGTCGAGAGGGGTATCAATTTCTTCGACACGGCCGACATGTATTCTCTGGGCGCCAGCGAGGAGATCCTCGGCCGGGCCTTGCGCGAGCACCTGCCGCGGGACGAGGCGGTGATTGCCACCAAGGTGTTCTACCCGATGAGTGCCAGGCCCAATGACCGGGGCCTCTCACGCAAGCATATCCTGAGCAGCATCGACGCCTCCCTCAAGCGTCTCGGGACGGATTACGTGGACCTCTACATCATCCACCGCTTCGATCCGGAGACCCCGCTCGAGGAGACGCTGGAGGCCCTCGACATGGTGGTGCGCTCGGGCAAGGCCCGCTACATCGGCGCGTCTTCGATGTATGCCTGGCAGTTCATGAAGCTCCTGGGCATGCAGCAGAGCATGGGGCTGGCCCGCTTCGTTTCCATGCAGAACCACTACAACCTGGCCTACCGGGAAGAGGAGCGCGAGATGCTGCCCCTGTGCCGGAGCGAGGGCATCGCGGTGACGCCCTGGTCGCCGCTGGCCCGTGGCCTGCTGGCCGGGACCCGCCAGAGCGGTACCGAACGGGCCGCCACCGATCAGATGTCGCGGCTGTGGTACGACCACCAGGAGATGGAGGACGCCATCGTGGCGGCGGTCACCGAGGTGGCGGCGGCGCGCGGTGTGGCTCCGGCACGTGTGGCCATCGCCTGGGTGGCCAGCCGACCGGGCATCACTGCCCCGATCATCGGCGCCTCCAAGCCGCATCACCTGGAGGATGCGGTTGCCGCCCTCGAGTTGCGCCTGACCGAGGCCGAGGTGAGCCGCCTGGAGGCCGCCTACCGTCCGCGTCCGGTGGCTGGCCATGAGTAAGGCCGAAGCGGCCCAGGGCATGCCGGCACAGGATGGGCCGGTGACGGCGGGCTTGCGCCGTGACTGGTCGGTGTCGGCGGTGGCAGCGGGCTTCCTGGCCGTGCTGATCTCCTATTCCGGGCCGGCCATCATCATCATCCAGGCAGCCCAGGTGGCCGGTGTGTCGGGTGACATGATCGCCTCGTGGATCTGGGGGGTCTCCATCGGCGCGGCCGTCTCGGGCATCCTGTTGTCCTGGTTCCTCAAGGTGCCGGTGGTCACGGCCTGGTCGGCGCCCGGCACGGCCCTGTTGGTCACCCTGTTCCCGGCCCTGTCCCTCAACGAGGCGGTGGGCGCCTATATCACCGCGGCAGCGATCATCTTCCTGATCGGTATCACCGGCTATTTCGACAAGGTGCTCAAGCTGATCCCGAAGGGCGTGGCGGCCGGCATGATGGCGGGCATCCTGTTCCAGTTCGGAGCCAATGCCTTCAAGTCGGCCGGTTCCATGCCCCTGCTGACCTTCGTGATGCTGGCGGCCTATCTGCTGTTCCGGCGCTTCGTGCCGCGCTACTGCATGGTGCTGGTGCTGCTCGCCGGCATCAGCCTGGCGGTGGGCATGGGGGGCGCGGACTTGAGCCATGTGAAGCTGGCCTTCACCACGCCGATCATGATCACGCCCGAATGGAGCTGGGGGTCGACCCTCAGCCTGGCCCTGCCGCTGGTGCTGGTGAGCATTACCGGGCAGTTTCTGCCGGGCATGGCGATCCTGCGTGGGGCTGGGTACTCGACGCCGGCGCGCCCGATCATTGCGGTGACCAGCGTGGTGTCGGCCTTCGTGGCCCTGGCGGGAGGCATCACCATTGTCATCGCGGCCATCACCGCGGCCTTGTGCACCGGCAAGGATGCCCATGAGAACCCGGCCCGACGCTATGTGGCGGGCCTGGGCAACGGTCTGTTCTACCTGATCGGCGGTTGTCTGGCCGGCACCATCGTGTCCTTGTTCACGGTGCTGCCCAAGGAGTTCGTGGCCGTGCTGGCGGGGTTGGCGCTGATCGGGGCGATCACCAGCAACCTGATGGGCACGATGGCCGAGGCGGATCACCGCGAGGCCGCGGTCATCACCTTCCTGGCCACGGCCTCGGGAATGAGCTTCCTGGGCCTGGGTTCGGCCTTCTGGGGCGTGGTGCTGGGCTCCGTGGCCCACCTGGTGCTGCATCACAAGCCCAGGGCGGCCTGACGAGGCGGGATCCAGATGTGACGAGGGCGGCCCGAATGACACGGACCGCCCTCGCTTTTTGGGGTGTGGTGTTCAGCCCACGCGGGATTGCCGCTGCCGCAGCGACTCGGAGGGCAGCACCCCGTAGGTGGCCTTGTAGATCTCGGAGAAGCGCCCCAGGTGGGTGAAGCCGTAGTCGAGGGCGATCGCGGTGATGTTCTGGATGTTCTGCACCGGATCCATCAGGGTGCTGTAGACGCGCTCCAGCTTTTTCTGGCGGATGTAGTTCTTCGGTGTGGTCCGGGCGTTCTTCTCGAACAGCAGGTAGAGCGAGCGCAGGCTCATCTTCGCGTAGGCGGCAAGCGATTCGGCGGTCAGGTTGTCCTTGATGTGCTCGTCGATGTACTGGGCCAGCCGCTCGAAGCACACGGAGTGAGCAGCCGGGGTGTCCAGGCAGACGTTGTGCTTGAGCATCATCATCAGCTTGCCGGTGACGACCCGGTTGTAGTGCTGCAGCATCTGCGGGGTGGCCATGCCGGACTCGGCTTCCTGGCAGACGATGGAGAGCAGCTGGATCAGGCTGTCGAGCTCGGTGAACTGGTAGGGCACCTGGTTGAACTTGATCCGCTCGTTCGGCTTGAACCAGCGGTGTTCCTCACAGGCTTCGTTGAGCATGCCGGTGGGGATCTTGACGATGAACTTCTCGCAATCCTCGGAGTAGGTCAGGTCGATCGGGTCTTCCGGGTTGATTACCAGTACATGCCCGGCCGGCAGGCTCAGGGTGTCACGGCTCAGCTCGTAGCGGCAGTGACCGCGCAGGATGAACTGGACATGGTAGATGTCGGGCAGGCCCTCGGAGATGATCCGCGCCTGGGTGCCGTAGCTCAGCCGGCAGAGGTCGAGGGCGCCGACCTTGCGGTGCTGCAGAAAGGCACTCGAATCGTGGCTGCGCGACATGCGGAGCTGGTGGGAGCCCACGTGCCGATTGACGAAGTCCGAGACCTCGAAAGGGTTTGCCCCAGCAAAGACGCGGCTGGAGTCGTTGAGGAAGAAGCCTTTCATTGCGCCACGCCTCCGGACAGGGAGAACGGAAACGGGCCAGCGCTCACAGTGATCTTCACGATGTCTCCCCCGGGGATGTCCCTGGATTTTGTTTGTTATAGGTCTGACTATCGATCAAAAGCGCGGGAAAATCAATAGTCTCGATATTTTGCAAAATTTCGAAAGAAACTGGGCCCGTGGAAGTGGCCGCCCTGGCCTGAAGAAGCTGTGAAAAGGCCGGCGTCCCTTTCGGAAACGCCGGCCTGTCGGACCGCGGGGATGGGCAGTGCGTCTACACTGCGGCGGTGGCCTCGATCTCGACGCGCAGGCCTTCGAAGGCCAGCCGCTCAATGCCCAGCAGGCTCACCGCCGGGGGGCGCTCGGTGTCGAAGTAGGCCGACCGGATCTCGCGGATGCGGGCGGTATTCTCCGGGCGCAGGTCGGTGACGTAGATGTTCACACTGACCAGATTCTTCATCGTGGCGCCCTGGGCCTCCAGGGCGATGGCCAGGTTGTCGAGGGTGCCGGCCAGCTGGGCTTCCAGGTCGCCCGGATGGCGGACCTTGCCGTCCTTGTCGCAATCCACCTGGCCGGATACGAAGATCAGGCGCTGCATGCCGCTGATCGAAAAGGTCTGGCTGAAGGCCTTGCCCTTGAATAGCTGATCCGGGTTGATGGCGTGTATTTCCATGCCGTCCTCCTGTGATTGATGTCGTGGCGGTTGTGCGTCTTTGTTTCCGGCGGGCTCAGCCCTGGTCGCCACCGCCCACCGGGATCACCGTGCCGGTGATGTAGGAGGACTCGTCGGAGGCCAGGAACAGGATGGCATGGGCCTGCTCGTCCAGGCTTCCGTAGCGCTTCATCAGGCTGCTGTCGAGGGATTGGGTATAGATCTGCTTGTACCAGCCCTTTTCCTGCTCACTCTGTTCGGCGGCATTGCGCGGGATGCGGCGCGGCGGCGCCTCGGTGGCGCCGGGCGCGGTGGCATTGACACGGATGCCGCGCTCGCCGAGTTCGAAGGCCAGGCAGGCGGTGAGGGCATTCACCCCGCCCTTGGCGGCGCCATAGGGCACCCGGTTGACCCCGCGGGTGGCGATGGAAGACACGTTGACGATGCTGCCCTGGGCGTTCTCCAGCATGTGCGGCAGGGCGGCGCGGCAGCACCACAGGGTCGGGAAGAGCGAGCGACGGACTTCCGCCTCGATCTCGTCCTCGGCATAGAACTCGAAGGGCTTGGTCCAGATGGTGCCGCCGACGTTATTGACCAGGATGTCGATACGGCCGAAGCGCGCCTTGGCGGCGTCCATGACCCGCTGGCATTCGGCGAACTTCTCCAGGTCGGCGGTCAGCGCGAGCACTTCGGTCTGGTCCTTGAGTGCATCGGCCACCTCGTGGACGATCTCCGACCGATCCACCAGCAGCAGGTGGGCGCCCTCCGCGGCCATCAGCTCAACCACCCGACGGCCGATGCCTTGGGCGGCTCCGGTGACCACGGCCACCTTGTTCTCGAAACGGTTACGCATGCTGTCTCCTATCGGGAAGGCCGCTCAGGCGCTGGCCGCGAATTTCTCGTAATGGAAGCTGGCGGGCTGGATGTCGCGCTCGCGCAGGTTGTTGGCGACGGCCTCGACCATCGGCGGGGGGCCGCACAGGTAGATGTCCACGTCGCCGTCGTTGAGCTGGGCCGGCTCGATGTGCTGGGTCACGTAGCCCTTCTTCGGCTGGGCGCTGTCGGCGGCCACCACCACCAGGGCGAAGCTGAAGTTGGGCAGCTGGCTGGCGAAGGCTTCCAGCTTGTCCAGTTCCACCAGATCGGTGTCGGTATTGACACCGTAGATCAGGTGGATGGGGTGGGGGCTGCCGCCATCGGCGACGATCTTGTCGAGCATGGCCAGGAAGGGGGCCAGGCCGGTGCCGCCTGCCAGCATCAGCACGGGGCGCTTGATCTCGCGCAGGTAGAAGCTGCCCAGGGGGCCGGCCAGGGTCATCTGGACGCCGGGGGCGGCGGTCTCCCGCAGGTAGGTGCTCATCAGGCCGCCCGGCACGTTGCGGATCAGGAAGGACACGGCCTTGTCCTTCGGCATGGAGCTGAAGGAGTAGGCGCGGTGCTGGGTAGTGCCCGGGACCTGCAGGTTGGCGTACTGGCCGGGCAGGAAGGCCAAACTGGACAGGCCGTCGCCCTGCAGGGTGAGGCTGATGGTGCTGTCGGACAGCTGGCGGACCTCGGAGATGGTGGCGCTCAGCTGGGCTTGCTTGATCTTGCAGACCTGGGATGAGGCGGGGATGCGCACCACGCAGTCGCTCTGCGGGTGCATCTGACAGGTGAGCACGAAGCCGGACTGGGCTTCGGATTCGGACAGCGCATCCTCGATGTACTCGCCGAGGCGGTAGGTGCCGGATTCGCAGCTGCTCTTGCAGGCACCACAGGCGCCGTCCCGGCAGTCGATGGGGACGTTGATGCCCTGGCGGTAGGCGGCGTCGGCCACCGTTTCGCCAGTCTTGCAGTCGATGAAACGGGTGACGCCGTCCTCGAAATTCAGGGCGATCTTGTAGGTCATGTTTTTCTCCGTTGTGGAGCAGCTCGTGCGTGAAGCCCCCGGTGACGCGGGGCGGTCCGGTATACCGGCCGCCCCTGCGTGTCCGTGACGGCGCCGCGGCGCCGTGCCCTCGTTATTAGATGTGGTAGACGTCGATCACGTGGCGGATGTAATCGGTCTTCAGGACAACCTTCTTTTCCTTGATGAGCGGACTCGCGCCCGTCACGTCCAGAGTATAGAAGCTGGTCCCGGAGAAGTGATCCGTATGGTTGTAGCGGACGCTGGTGGTGTGCCAGTTGAAGCGCAACTTGATCTGCTTGTCGTCCTGCTCGAGGACCAGCACATTGGAGATCATGTGGGTCGTGCGGGTGTCCGGGATCGTGGCGCTGGAGCGTTCGGTGCGGATCCGGTAGACCCGGTCCTCCAGGCCGGCACGGCGGCCGTAGTAGATCAGGGAGATCTCGCTCTGGGGATCTTCGGTCAGCTCGCCGTCGTCGTCCCAGGCCGGCATCCAGAAGGTGCAGTTCTCGTCGTAGAGGGCCAGCCAGCTATCCCAGTCCCGGTCGTCCAGGTAGTTCGTCTCGCGGTACAGGAAGGCGCAGATGTTTTCGTAGGAAAGGCTCATTGCGTTTGTCTCCGATTATTCGGCTTGGGCTTGTTCTTCGGCTTGCAGGGCCTTGTGCATCTGCTCCAGCCAGTAGGTGTGCTGAGCGACGTAGAGGCCTTCGTCTTCGGTCTTGATGCCGGACAGGATCGGCTTGAGGTTGATCTTGTCGGCTTCCTCGTCCGGGCCTTCGACCCAGTGGGTCGCACCACGGGACATGTCGTTCCAGGGCAGGGAAGTGCCCATGAAGCCTTCCTGGCAGGCGCGGAACTCCTCCAGATCGTCGGGGGTGGCCATGCCCGATGCGTTGAAGAAGTCCTCGTACTGGCGGATGCGGCGGGCGCGGGCCTCGGGGGATTCACCCTTGGGGGCGATGCAGTAGATGGTGACCTCGGTGCGGTCCGGCGCCAGCGGGCGGAACACGCGGATCTGCGAGCTGAACTGGTCCATCAGGAACACGTTCGGGTACAGGCACAGGTTGCGGGAGTTCTTGATCATCCAGTCGGCACGGGCTTCGCCAAACTCGGAGACCAGGCGGTCGCGCTGTTCCATCAGCGGGCGGTCTTCCGGGTTGTCCCAACGGGTCCACAGCAGCAGGTGGCCGTTCTCGAAGGAGTAGGAGCCGCCGCCCTTCTTGGCCCAGCCGCCCGCGCTCATGGCGTTGATATCGTCGTTGCCGGCATCGCGCTGCTTGCGCTGGTTCTGAGTGGCGGCGTAGTTCCAGTGGGTTGCGGTCACGTGGTAGCCGTCGGCGCCGTTCTCGGCCTGCAGCTTCCAGTTGCCTTCATACACATAGGTGGAGGCGCCGCGCAGTACCTCCAGGCCGTCCGGGGACTGGTCCACGATCATGTCGATGATCTTGGTGGATTCGCCCAGGAATTCGGTGAGGGGCAGGACGTCCGGGTTCAGGCTGCCGAACAGGAAGCCGCGGTAGGACTCGAAGCGAGCGATCTTCTTCAGGTCGTGGGAGCCGTTGCAGTTGAAGGTCTCCGGGTAGCCGGTGCCTTCCGGGTCCTTGATCTTCAGCAGCTTGCCGGAGTTGTTGAAGGTCCAGCCGTGGAAGGGGCAGGTGTAGGTGGCCTTGTTGCCATGCTTGAAGCGGGCCAGCGTCGCGCCGCGGTGGGCGCAGGCGTTGATGAAGCAGTTGAGCTGGTTGTCCTTGTTACGGGTGATGAAGACCGGCTGACGGCCGATCTTGGTGGTGTAGTAGTCGTTCACCTTGCCGACCTGGCTCTCATGGGCCAGGTAGATCCAGTTGCCTTCGAAGATGTGCTTCATCTCCAGGTCGAACAGCTCCTGGTTGGTGAACATCTCCCGCTTGCAGCGGAACAGTCCCTTTTCCTTGTCTTTCTGCAGCAGCGAATCCAGATAGTCGGTCGTGATCATTGCCTGAGTCTCCTCTTTTTGATGGCTCGGTGAGGTGGATCTTAGGAAGGCCGTGGGGCGGGAAATATCCACTTCGTGCAATTCACGTATCCAATTCATGCATCGCGTCCGGCTTTGCAAAAAACGGATAAACATCCTGCGAAGAATGGATATTGAGAGGGCGCAGCCATCCCTAATCTACGCCTGCACCAAAAGCGGGGAGCCCGGCGCTCCCGCGCATGCAGGAACCCTGGATGCCGAGCGCAGCAATCGTTGCGCCGGCCGGCAGCAGGGTTCCGGTCTCACCCATAAGCAAGAAGAAGCAAGGAGCGAACATGGCAACTACCGGCGTGATGCGGCCTGGCCACATCCAGCTGCGGGTTCTCGATCTCGACGAGAGCGTCCACTTCTATTCCAAGGTGCTCGGCCTGATCGAAACCGGGCGTGACGCCCAGGGGCGGGTCTATTTCAAGGCCTGGGACGAGCGCGACCACCACAGCGTGGTCCTGCGCGAGGCGG
>JAFLDU010000100.1:0-7610 GCA_017309145.1 Zoogloea sp.
GGGCCGCCAGCCGGCGCCTGGCGGCTCTGCTGGATCGTCACGGTCTGGTCGGCGGGGCGGGAACGGCCCTGTTCCAGTGGCGTCCAACGCCGGCCGCCGAGCGTATTCATGTGCGCCTGGCGGAGCAGGGCATCCTGACCCGCCTGTTCATCTCTCCGGCCGGCCTGCGCTTCGGCCTGCCGGGTTCCGAAACCGAATGGAGCCGCCTGCAGGCGGCCCTCGCCCGACTGTGAGACCGCTTCCCATGCGCCTGCGTCCGCTTGCCCTCAGCCTCCTCGTACTCAGCGGCCTTGCCCGCGCCGATGTGGACCTGACCGATGATCATGGGACGGCTGTCCACCTCACCCAGCCGGCCCGCCGCATCGTCAGCCTGGCCCCCCATGTCACCGAACTGCTGTATGCCGCCGGCGCGGGAGACCGGGTGGTGGGCGCGGTGCAGTACAGCGACTATCCGGAGGCGGCGAAGAAGGTGGCGCGGGTCGGCAGCTACACCGCGGTGGACATGGAAAAGGTGGTGGCCCTCAAGCCCGACCTGGTGGTGGCCTGGAAGAGCGGCAACCGCGATGCCCATCTCGACAAGCTGCGTGGGCTGGGCATCCCGGTCTTCATCAACGAGCCGCGCAAGATCGACGACGTGGCCCGCAGTCTGTCCCAGCTGGGCAAGCTGGCGGGGACCGAGGCCGTCGCCGAGCCGGCGGCCAAGGCCTTCCGCGCGCGCCATGCGGCGCTGGCGGCCAAGTACTCTGCGCGGCCCACGGTACGCACCTTCTACGAGATCTGGAACCGCCCCTTGATGACCGTCAACGGCGAACACCTCATCGCCGACGTGATTCGCCTGTGCGGTGGCGAGAACGTCTTTGCCAAGCTGCCGGTGCTGGCGCCGGCCATCGATGTGGAGGCCGTGCTGGCGGCCCAGGCCGAGGCCATCGTGGCCAGCGGGATGGGCGAGGCCCGCCCGGAATGGCTGGACGACTGGCGCAAGTGGAGCAAGCTCACTGCGGTGGCCCGGGGCAATCTCTTCTTCATCCCGCCGGACCAGATCCAGCGCCATACGCCGCGCATCCTGGACGGCGCCGAGCGCCTCTGCGCCCAGCTCGAAGAGGCCCGGGGGCGGCGATGAGGCGCGGCTCGAGCCTGTTCCTGCTGCTGGCCCTGCCTGGCAGCAGCGCCGTGGCGGGGCCCCTGCCGGGCGAGACGGTGACGCGCATCGGCCAGGTGGCGGCCATCCCGGCCGACCAGCGCACGGTGCCGGGCTTTGCCGGTGCGTGGCGTTCCGCCGCTGCCCAGGGCAAGGTGCTCGACTGGATCAAGGGTCTGCAGGCGCGGGCCACGCCGGCCTGCCGGGACATCCGGGTCATCGATACCCGGCAGGCCGCGCCGGATCTGATCGAGAACGGTGCCCGCCCGGCCCACCACGCGCTGGAGTCCTGGGAGGTCGAAGCCTGTGGCGCCACCTTGAGTTACGACGTGTGGTACCGCTTCCAGAAGGACGCCTCGCGCCTGGTGGTGATCGACGCCAAGGGGGCGGATTTCCAGTCTGATCTGGATCCTCCCTACCGGCGTCTGCGCGAGCTGGCCGAGGCCCGGCGGATCGAGGAGGCCAGTGGCAAGCAGCGCTGGCTCAACCTGCCCCTGCCACCCGACACGGTGCCGGTGGCCAATCGCAGCGATGGCCAGGGCTGGTCGGCGGATTTCGCGCCCTTGGGTGAAACCGTGCAGGACTGGACCCAGCTGGTGTCGGTGCAGGGGCTGCCGAGGGTACGTGGCAAGGGCCAGGCCGTGACCCTGCTGGAAGGCATGCAGAAAGCCCGGGCGGCCCGCTGCGGCGTGCCGGCCGAGGAGGTGGAGCTCCTGCCGCCCGGCAGCAATGCGCCCCACGGCGTGGTGGCCCGCACCTACCTGCTATGCCCCCAGGTGCCCGGTACCAATTACGCCGAGATGGCGGTGGTCAAGGCCATCGAAGGGCCCGACTGGCTCTACGTGGTGCAGCGCGCCTGGCGCCTGCCGGCCGACTCGGCGGAGGCGGTACGCAGCGCCAGCCGTGAGCCCCGTGAGGCCGCCGAGGCCTTCCTGACGTCGGTGCAGTTGTGTGACCCGGCGCGCGAGCGGAGCGCCTGTCCGGCACCCTTCCCCCACTGAACCACCGACCGAGAGCCCCCATGTCCCGTCTGCCCCGGCGCATCGTCTGCCTGTCCACCGAAACGGTCGAAGTGCTTTACCTGCTGGGCGAGGAGGCCCGCATTGTCGGCATTTCCGGTTTCACCACCCACCCGCCGCGGGCCCGCAAGGAGAAGCCCAAGGTCAGCGGATTCTCCAGTGCGAAGATCGAGCGCATCCTCGCCGTCGAGCCCGACCTGGTGCTGGCCTTCTCCGATCTGCAGGGCGACATCGCCCGGGATCTGGTCAAGGCCGGCGTGGCCGTGCATGTGTTCAACCACCGCAGCGTGGATGGCATCCTGGCCATGATCGAGACCGTCGGCCGTCTTGTCGGAGCCGAGACCCGGGCCCTGGCGCTGGTGGCCGAGCTGGAGCAGACCATTGCCCGGGTGCAAGCCGAGGGCGAGGCTCGGGCCGCCCGCCTGGGGCGCCGGCCGCGGGTGTACTTCGAGGAGTGGAACGAACCCCTGATCACCGGCATCCGCTGGGTGTCGGAGCTGATCGGGATCGCCGGCGGCGAAGACTGCTTCGGCGAACTGTCGGTGCATCCCAATGCCCGGGACCGCATCCTCGCCGACCCGGCCGTGGTGGTGCCCCGGGCGCCGGAGCTGGTCATCGGCTCCTGGTGCGGCAAGCACTTCCAGCCTGGCCATGTCACCGCCCGTCCGGGCTGGGACGGTGTGCCGGCGGTGCGCGACGGGCACGTCTATGAGATCAAGTCGGCGATCCTGCTGGCACCCGGGCCGGCCGCCATCCGTGAGGGGCTACCGGCCATTTCGGCCTGCCTCGACCGGCTGGGCTGAAAGATGTAGGGGCGGTGTAGGGGCGGCTTCAGCCGCCCGCAGGTGCCAGATCGGAGTCCGCGGGCGGCTGAAGCCGCCCCTACAGCACCCCAGCGCCCGTAGCCCCTCAGGCGCGGCGGATGCCCACCACCTTCTGGTACAGGCCGCCGAAGTAGGTTTCCTTGTGCCATTCAAAGGCGGCGCACTCCGGTACCAGGCGTTCGATGGAGTCGGCCAGCAAGGAATTGGCGAAAGGCTCCAGGTAGCGGAAGACCATGGCCATCACCGGCCGCATGGGGTGCCACCAGCGGGGTTGGTGGTAGTCCACAAAGACAATCCGGCCGCCCGGCTCCACCGCGTTGAGCAGGTTGCTGACGATGAGTCGGCGGGCGTGGGACGGCACTTCGTGGAGCAGGAAGAAGCAGCACACCGCGTTGAACACCTCGCCCACCGGTTCGGCCAGGTCGGCCACGTGGGCGCTGGCCTGGGGCCAGCCGGCCAGCTTGCGGCGGGTGTTGGCGATCTGGATCGGGGCCACGTCGAGGACGGTCAGCTGGCCTGCATCACCGAGGCGCCGTGCCAGCCGCTGGGAGAAGTCGCCATAGACCGCCGCCGCCTGCAGCACCCGCTGCCCGGGCTCGAATTCCGCCACGGCCAGGTTCATCAAGCGTGAGGCATTGCCCCACAGGATGGCGGATACCACCACCGGGCTGTCCAGCCAGGGAACGGTCCGGTGATCCAGGTAGGCCCAGGTGTAGGTGTCCCGGAGGTAATCGGGCAACTTGGAGGCTGCTGCGGAGCTGGATTCGCGCATGGCTCTTCTTTGTCTAGGATCTGTGGCACCAGGCAGGGAGGCGGCCCGGGAGCCGCATTCCGTCTGGATCATATCCGCATGATACGGTGATGTGCCGCCGACGGGGAGGCGGGGTGTTCCGATTGTTGCGCTGCAGAAATTATTTTTTCCGGAGACTAAACCCGGAAAAGGGCACGCCGTAATGCTCTGCTGACCCTGCATTCCCGATGGAGAACCGAGCAATGGCAAGCTGGAAGGGCGTGGAATTCGATGGCGACCTGGCACGCATCGTCCGCCACATGGTCGAGGTGGAAACCTACCGGGAGTCCCTGCAGTCGCTCCAGGCGGTCTGGGACAACCTGACGGTCCTTGGCCAGCTGTCGGGGACCGGTACCGAGATCACCGGCATGCGGGCGGCCTTTGCCCAGCTGACCGGCACCCTGCTCAACAGCCTGGCCACCGAGTCGCGCCGCAAGGTGGCTGAAGACCTGGGCTCGCGGGCCCAGGTGAGCATCGACATCCTGATCCGCAATCTCTTCGAGCGTACCGCCGACATCGGCTTCCTGGCCACCGACAGTGACCTGTGTGCCTTTGTCGAGGCCGCCGGTGCCGGCCAGGTCAGCGACCGCCAGCGCATCCTGGCGCGCTTCCGTGAGTACGTGGCCAAGTATTCCGTGTATTCGGACATCCTGCTCCTCGACCGCCATGGCAATGTGCTGTGTCAGCTGGACGGGGCCCACCCGGTTGAGTGTTCCGACGATCCGTTGGTCCGCGAGGCGCTGAGCTCCGATGCGGCCTATGTGGAAAGCTATGGCCCCACCGACCTGCAGCCCGGCGCCGGCCCGGCCTTGATCTACGCCTGGCGTGTCTCCCCGCCCGGCGGCGGGCAGGCGGCGGGGGTGCTGTGCCTGGTGTTCCGCTTCGCCAATGAATGCGAGCGGATCTTCCACAACCTGCGTAGCGGGGACGACTGGAGCGTGATCACTCTGCTCGATACCGATGGTCGGGTGATGGCTTCCAGCGACCCTTGGCAGGTTCCGGTGGGGGCGCCGATGGAGGCCTGTGACGACTCGCCCTGCCGCATCATCCGCTTTGCCGGCCGCGAATATCTGGCGGCCACCCGGGGCACCCGGGGTTACCAGGGCTACTTCGGCCCAGGCTGGCGGGGCCATGTGATGGTGCCCCTCGAGCATGCCTTCGAGGCCCCCGCAGTGCGGGCCCTGGAGCGCATCCCTGCGCCGGTGCTGGCCCAGGTGATGGAGAGTCCGGCGCTGTTCTCGGAAGCCCTCCAGCTCATTCCGCGCCAGGCCGATGCGATCCAGCGGGAGCTCAACCGCGCGGTGTGGAACGGCAATGTGCGCCAGAGCCGACAGGGGCGGGGAGCCCAGCAGGGTGTCAACGCGTCCTTCTCGAAGACCCTGCTGTGGGAGATCAGCAACACCGGGGTGCGCACCAAGGACATCTTCGAGCGCTCGATCGCAAATCTGCACGAGACGGTGGTGTCCACCATCCTGCGTGACTGCGCAGGGCGGGCGGCCCTGGCCATCGACATCATGGACCGCAACCTCTACGAGCGGGCCAATGACTGCCGCTGGTGGGCGCTGACCACGGCCTTCCGCGAGGCCCTGGCGGCCGGCATGGCCGGCGCCGAGGCGACCCGTCGCCTGAGCCCCATCCTGCGCACCATCAACGGCCTGTACACGGTTTATACCAACCTGATCCTGTTCGACGAGGCCGGCACGGTGCTGGCGGTCTCCAATCCGGACCGCGAAGCGCTGGTGGGTCAGACCCTGGGTGAGGAATGGGTGGGCCGCACCCTGGTCCTTGATGGCCCACAGGCTTACTGCGTGTCGGCCTTTGCGCCGACGCCCCTCTACGACGGGCGCCCCACCTACATCTACAGTGCGGCGGTACGTCATCCGGAGCATGATCACCAGGTGGTCGGCGGCATCGCCATCGTCTTCGATTCAGCTCCCCAGCTGGCCGCCATGCTCGGGGATTCCCTGCCGCAGGCGGCGCCGGACGATCCTCACGCGGGGGTGGCCATCTTCGCCGGGCGCGACGGCAGGGTGATCGCCGCCTCCGACCCGGGCCTGGCGGCGGGGACTTCGCTGGCCCTGCCAGAGCACTGCTTCGCCCTGGCCCCGGGTGAATCATCCAGCGGCATCGTTGCCCATGGGGGCCGGCTGCATGCCGTGGCGGCGCACATGTCGGCGGGTTATCGGGAATACAAGGGGCCCGACGATGCCTACCGCAACGACGTGCTGGCCTTGATCCTGATTCCCCTCACCGATGAGGACGAGGCGGCCGTCTCCCACCCGGTGCCGATCCGGCGCAGCGCAGCTACCCGCCTGCAGGGCAAGCCCGACGAGGTGAGCGTCGAACTGGCCACCTTCCACATCGGCGACAACTGGTATGGAATGCACTCCAGCGACATCGTCGAGTCCATCGATGTGCAGCGCATCACCAGCCTGCCCGGTCTGCCGGCCCACGTGCGGGGCTGCGTGATGTACGAGGGCAATCCGATCATGGTGGTGGATCTGCGTGACTACGTGAATGGCGCCGTCGGTGGCGCCGCGAGCCAGATCGTGATCGTGCGGGGGGCCACCAATGGGCAGCTGCTGGGCCTGCTGGTGGATGAGCTGGGTGAGATCCCGGAGGTGCCGGTGTCCCTGATCCAGCCGGTGGCGGGGCTCTTCCAGGGCAGTGCGAGCCTGGTGGACAGCATCGTCAAGACCGATGGCGGGGCGGGGGGCGGCCTGTTGCTGCTGCTTTCCGCCGACAAGCTGGCGGCCCGTCTGGGCGGTGAGCTGGCCGTCGAGGCCTGAGCCGGGAGGACCCCATGCAATTTGCCGTTCCCCTCGTCGAAGGCCTGCTGGTGCGGCGCTATCAGCGTTTCCTCGCCGACGTGCGCCTGTCCGACGGATGTGTCGTCACCGCCCATTGCCCCAATACCGGCTCCATGCTGGGCTGCAAGGAGCCGGGCAGCCGGGTGTGGCTGTCGCCTGCCGACAACCCGGCGCGCAAGCTGCAATGGACCTGGGAACTGGTCGAGGTGGCGCCGGGGGTGACGGTGGGCGTGCACACCGGGCGCAGCAACAGCCTGGTGCGCGAGGCCATCGAGGCCGGCCGGGTGCCGGAGCTGGCCGGGTACTCCCGGATCCGCCCCGAAGTGAAATACGGCGAGGGCAGCCGCATCGACCTGCTGCTGCAGGCAGAAGGGCGACCGGACTGCTACGTGGAGGTGAAGAACGTCACCGCCGCGGTGGAAGGGCGGATCGGCTATTTCCCCGATGCGGTGACCACTCGTGGCGCCAAGCATCTGCGCGAGATGTCGGCGATGGTGGTGGCCGGTCACCGGGCGGTGCTGGTCTTCTGCGTGCAGCGCACCGATGTGGATGGCGTGCGGCCTGCCGATCATATCGACCCGGACTACGGCCAGGCCCTCCGGCAGGCACTGGCGGCGGGTGTCGAGGTGCTGGCGCTGGGGGCCCGGCTCGACCCCCATGGCATCGAGCTGGTGCGTCGGCTGACGGTGGAGGTGCCCGGCTGAGTCCGCGTCCGGCGGTACGCGCTCCGTTCCGTGTTGCGGCTTTCCACAATAGGGCCGTCCACAATGGGGGAGCACACAATTTCGGCACTCCGGTGATGGGCCTAATCTCCATTCCATAGTCACACAACACCGGAGATTTAACCGTCATGAAAAAGCCGTTCTACAAGGTACTTTACGTACAGGTGCTGTTCGCCATCGCCTGCGGTGTGCTGCTGGGGTACTTCGAGCCCAAGCTGGGGGTGGACCTGAAGCCCCGGTTCATCCCCGCGCCTGCGGGGAACACGGCGATGATGCAGACGCTGCCGCGCGAATCTCCGGTTCATCC
>JAFLDU010000100.1:7620-17934 GCA_017309145.1 Zoogloea sp.
AAGCTGGGGGTGGACCTGAAGCCCCTGGGTGACGGCTTCATCAAGCTGGTGAAGATGATCATCGCGCCGGTGATCTTCTGCACCGTGGTGCACGGCATCGCCGGCATGCAGGACATGAAGAAGGTCGGCCGGGTCGGCGGCAAAGCGCTGCTGTACTTCGAGATCGTCTCCACCCTGGCCCTCGCCATCGGCCTGCTGGTGGCCAACGTGGCCCAGCCCGGTGCCGGCTTCAACGCCGACGTGACCCACCTGGACGCCAAGTCCATCGAGAGCTTCACGGCCAAGGCCCACGCCCAGAGCACCACCGAGTTCGTGCTCAACATCATTCCCTCCACCTTTGTCGATGCCTTTGCCAAGGGCGACATCCTGCAGGTGCTGTTGCTGGCCATCCTGTTCGGCTTCTCGCTGGCTGCGATGGGTGAGAAGGGCAAGCCGGTGTTCGACTTCGTGGAGCAGATCTCCCACGTGATGTTCGGCATCGTCAATACCGTCATGAAGCTGGCCCCCCTGGGTGCTTTCGGTGCCATGGCCTTCACCATCGGCAAGTACGGCGTCGGCTCCCTGGTGCCGATGGCCAAGCTGATGGGTTCCTTCTACATCACCTGCGGCCTCTTCATCTTCATCGTGCTGGGTGCCATCGCCCGCTACACCGGCTTCAGCATTTGGAAGTTCATCAAGTACATCCGTGAAGAACTGCTGATCGTGCTGGGTACCAGCTCCTCCGAGTCGGCCCTGCCGCGCCTGATGGCCAAGCTCGAGAAGATGGGCTGCGCCCGCTCGGTGGTTGGTCTGGTGGTGCCCACCGGCTACTCCTTCAACCTGGATGGCACCAACATCTACATGACCATGGCGGCCCTGTTCATCGCCCAGGCCACCAACACCGAACTGACCCTGACCCAGGAGCTGACCATCCTGGTGGTGGCGATGCTCACCTCCAAGGGGGCCAGCGGCATCACCGGCGCCGGCTTCATCACCCTGGCCTCGACCCTGGCCGTGGTGCCCACCATTCCGGTCGCCGGCATGGCCCTGATCCTGGGCATCGACCGCTTCATGAGCGAAGCCCGCGCCCTGACCAACATCATCGGCAACGCCGTGGCCACTGTGGTGATTTCCAACTCCGAGAACGAACTGGACAAGGCGCGTATGCAGCAGGCCCTCAATGGCCAGCTCGACGACGAGCTGCTGACCGGCAAGGTGGCGGTGGCGGCCCGCTGAGTTACCGCCAGGCAAGCATGCAAAAGCCGGCCCGACGCAAGTCGGGCCGGCTTTTTCTTTGGAGTGTTGCGGTGAGGATCAGAAGTGGTACTCGAAGCGGACCATGGTGGTCTTGGCAAAGGCGCCATCGCCGGCCGGGCCGTTGTGGTTGTTGCCGAACTTGTTGCGCCAGTACTGGTATTCCAGGCCGGCCTTGAAGGTCTTGGGGGCGGCACCCAGATGCGGGCTCACGTCGTACATGACCTGCATGTCGATGTTGGTCTCGGCTGCGGTATTGGCACCGAATTCGTTCTTGCCCTTGGCGGCGATGAAGTTGGCGAAGCCCTCGAAGGAGAGCGGCACGGGGCCGAGGTTGAAGGGGATGCCCCAGGCCAGGTTGAGCATGGGGTGCGGATCGTAGCTGTAGCGGTCGGTCTGGGTGTGGCTGAACTTGTTGTAGGGGGCGTTGCTTTCCCACAGGTAATACAGGCCTACGTTGAGGAAGCCGGGCACGTCCATCATCAGCGTGGGGCCGGCCACGATCATGCGCTTCTTGGAGTTGTAGCCGGCATCGTTCTTGGTGTTCACGTCAAAGCCGCCGGTCAGGCCGAGACCGCGCACCGGGCCGAACTTGAAGTCGCTGCCGGTGACCTTGCCCAGGTCGAGGGTGTGGCGATAGACGATGTAGATCTCCTGGGAGCCCGAGCTGGAGCCCGGCGCGGAGGGGTCCTTGCTGTCGGCCATCAGGACGTCTGCGTTGAGGAAGTTGGTGCCGTACTTATAGCCGCTCACGTGGGCAAGGTTGACGATGCTCTTGGAGATGTCGGTGCGGCCGAAGGGCTCGGCGAAGTTCGCGCCCCAGCGGTAGCCGATGTAGGTGTCGCTCCAGTTGGCGGCCATGGCCGTACCGGACTGGACGGCGAGGGTGGAGACAGCCACGGCGGCTGCGGCGAGACACTTCTTCTGCGAGAACTTCATGGTGAGCTCCTGATAGGTCGATGCAAGTAGTCGGTCGGGATGCCGCGCAGCAAGTCACGGCATCTGCATGGCACCGAATCTAGCAGGAGGGCGGTTCCGGGTTGGCGATATCCTTCATCACCCGATGGATATACTCGTTATGCTGTATATCCATTTGAAAATAAACAATCTTTAAGCTTTTATATATGCATTTTGAATGCACGCGGCGGGTGCATGGACAGGCTTTCCGCACCAGCCGGGTGCATGTTTTCGGGTTGCCGGAGGGGAAACAAGCCTGCATTCCCGGCGTGGAGGCTCACCGGATCGCCGGTGTCATATATTCATCCATGTAAAACAAAGACTTATGGTCTGGCATGGAGGTTGCGAAGCAGATGCTCAGCCCGTCCGCGGCTTTTGCCTTCTTCATCTCCTGGAGCTTCCCGCCATGTCTCACCCCTTCCGCGCCTCCCGCCGCTCTCTGCTTGCCGCCGGCCTGGCCGTCGCTGCCATTCCCTTCCTGTCCTCGCCGGTGGTCGCGGAAGAGCCGGTCAAGCTGAAGTTCACGCTCGACTGGCGTTTTGAAGGCCCGGCGGCGCCCTTCCTGCTGGCCAAGAGCAAGGGCTACTTTGCCGCCGAAGGGCTCGATGTGACCATCGATGCAGGCAACGGGTCGGCCGGTGCGGTGACGCGGGTGGCCACCGGCGCCTACGAAATGGGCTTTGCCGACTTCAATGCCCTTGTGGAGTATGACGCCAAGACCCCGGGCTCCCGGATCCAGGCCGTCTACATGGTCTACAACGCCACGCCGGCGGCGGTCTTCGTGCTGAAGAAGAGCGGTGTCACCAAGCCGGCCGACCTGGTCGGCAAGACTCTGGCCGCGCCCATATTCGATGCCGGCCGCAAGGCCTGGCCTGCCTTCGCCAAATCCAACGGGCTGCCGGTGGAGGCGGTGAAGTGGCAGTCGGTGGATCCGGCCATCCGCGAGACCCTGCTGGCCCGAGGAGACGTGGACGGCATCACCGGCTTCTACTTCACCAGCTTGCTCAACCTGGAAGCACGCGGCGTGAAGCCGGCCGATATCGTCGCCCTGCGCTACCCGGACCACGGGGTGGAGCTCTACGGCAACGCCATCATCGCCAGCCCCAAGCTGATCGCCGAGAAGCCCAAGGCCGTGGAAGGCTTCCTGCGCGCCTTCAACAAGGCCCTCAAGGAGACCATCGCCAAACCCGAGGCCGCGATCCCGTCGGTCAAGGAGCGTGACCCCCTGATCGACGTGCCCCTGGAGACCCGCCGTCTCAAGCTGGCCCTCGAGTCCAGTGTGGTGACGCCGGAGGTGAAGCAGATCGGCCTGGGAGCGGTGACCCCGGAGCGCCTCAAGCGCTCCATGGCCGAGACGGCGGAAGCCTACGCCCTGCCCAAGGTGCCGTCCGCCGCGGAGCTGTTCAACCCGGCCTTCCTGCCCGCCAGGACTGAGCGCAGCCTGTAAGGCGGCCCGGGAGAACCCATGTCCTTCGTCAAATTCGAGAACGTCGATCTGGCCTACGCCCCTGGCGGTGCGCTGGCCATCGAGAACGTCAGCCTGGACGTCCGCGAGGGTGAGTTCGTGGCTGTGGTCGGGCCCTCCGGCTGCGGCAAGTCCACCCTCATGAAGCTCATCTCCGGCCTGCGCATGCCGTCCGGTGGCTATGTGTACGTGGATGGGCGCCAGGTCGGCGGGCCGCTGAAGATCGTCGGCATGGCCTTCCAGAATGCCAACCTGCTGCCCTGGCGCACCACCCTCGACAACGTGATGTTGCCCCTCGAGATCGTCGAGCCCTACCGCTCCACCCTCAAGAAGGCGCGCCATCGCTACGAAGCGGAGGCCCGTCAGCTGCTGGCCCGGGTGGGCCTGGCCGGCTTCGAGGACAAGTACCCCTGGGAGCTGTCCGGTGGCATGCAGCAGCGGGCCTCCATCTGCCGGGCGCTCATCCACCAGCCCCGCCTGCTGATGCTCGACGAGCCTTTCGGCGCCCTTGACGCCTTCACCCGCGAAGAGCTGTGGTGCATGTTGCGCGACCTGTGGCAGCAGCAGCCCTTCACGGTGATCCTGGTCACCCACGACCTGCGCGAGGCGGTCTTCCTGGCCGACACCGTTTACGTGATGAGCAAGCGCCCCGGGCGCATCCTGGTCCGCCGCGAGATAGGACTACCGCGCCCCCGCGACCTGGACGTGACCTATACCGACGCCTTCGCCGGCCATGTGCATGAGCTGCGCGAGCACATCGGCCGTGTCCGTGCCACCTGAGAGGATTGACCCGATGAAACCCAATCTCGTGAAGGCCGCGCCCTGGCTGGTGGTGCTCGCCATGTTCCTGCTGTGGGAGCTGCTCTGCGCCGGCTTCGACATCCCCGAATTCCTGCTGCCGGCGCCCAGCGCGGTGTGGAAGGTGGGGGTGCTGCAGTTTGAGCCGATCATGATGCACGCCACCCAGACCTTCCTCACCACCCTGGCCGGCTTCGCCATCGCCGTGGCGGTGGGCCTGCTGATCGGCATGGCGGTGGGGTCCTCGCCGCTGCTCTACCGGGCCATGTACCCGCTGTTGGTGGGCTTCAACTCCATCCCCAAGGTGGCCTTCGTGCCGGTGCTGGTGGTGTGGTTCGGCATCGGCACCGTGCCGGCCATCCTCACTGCCTTCCTGATCTCCTTCTTTCCGGTGGTGGTCAACGTCGCCACCGGCCTGGCCACCCTCGAACCCGAACTGGAGGACGTGCTGCGCTCGTTGGGCGCCTCGCGCCTCGACATCCTCGGCAAGGTCGGCCTGCCGCGGGCCATGCCCTACTTCTTCGCGTCCCTGAAGGTGGCCATTACCCTGGCCTTCGTCGGCTCGGTGATCGCCGAGACGGTGGCCTCCAACCTGGGCATCGGTTACCTGATGATGTCGGCCAGCTCGTCCATGAACATGCCCCTGGTGTTTGCCGGCCTGATCGTCATCGGCGTGATGGGCGTGGTGATGTACGAACTCTTCGCCTTCGTCGAAAAACGCATGACCGGCTGGGCGCACCGCAATCCCAACGGCGCGGCCTGAGCCTGATGCGCATCTTGTTCGCGCCTCGGGTTGACCGCAGCGGTGATTGGGCTATAATCAGCACCCTTCTGCGTCTCAGCTTCAATGAGCGCAAGGCCTCCTCAAACGAGGCCGGTAAGTGCAGCAATGCCTTGGTGGTGAAATTGGTAGACACGCTATCTTGAGGGGGTAGTGTCGCAAGACGTGCGAGTTCGAGTCTCGCCCAAGGCACCAATTACTGTTCCGAAGAAGTCCAAAGCAGGCCGGCAAGCCCAGAGAAATCAAGGGTTCCGGCCTTTTTTGCGTCTGTGGTGTTTTGGGGTAAGCCGGTTTCTGGTGGGGGTACGGTAGGGGGTATTCAGGATGGAGGGCACTACAAATACTACTAATTTATGCATAAATTAGTAGCTTATTTCTCTCTGAAGCCATAGACCTCGGATACACTAACCGCTACTAAAACGTGCATGAATTAGTAGCGTCATGAAGATCCCCGTCACGCCTCCAGACCCGACCGGTTTCCTGGCAACGCTTCAGCCCGATAAGCTGGCTCGGCTGATCGAACTGCAGGAGGTTACAGCTTCAGAACGCTACCTGCACTGGGATGAGCTTCGGCACCGGCAGCCGCCAGAGGGCTTCTCCCTGGAGGAGTGGTGGCTGTCGATCTGGTTCGCGCGAGCGCCTCTCTTCAAGCCCTTACCACTGCTGGACCGCCATGGGCAGCCGTTCAGGTTTGCTGTACCGGAGGTGGTGCAGATCCATTTGCATCACATCGATCGGGATGCCGCGGGCCAGATCCAGGCGCCGGCGAGCGCCCCGATCCATGAGAATCGCGAGCGTTACCTGTTGCATTCACTGATCGAGGAAGCGATCACTTCCAGCCAACTGGAAGGCGCTTCGACCACCCGGCGGGTGGCTGAAGCAATGCTGCTGGAAGGGCGCCGTCCGAAGGATCGGAGTGAGGCGATGATTTTCAACAACTTTGCCGCGATGGAGCACATCCGCAGCCTGCGGGATCAGCCGATCACCCCGGAACGCATCCTGGAACTTCACCGGATGCTGACTGCCGACACGCTGGATGATTCCGTCGATGCCGGGCGCCTGCGGCAAAGCGACGACGTGAAGGTGGTGGATAACCGGACAGGCACGGTGCTGCACGATCCCCCTCACTGGGCTGAGCTGCCTTTACGCCTGGAGCGCCTGTGTGCCTTTGCGAACGCGGATGAAGGGAGTGCCCCTTTTGTGCATCCTGTCGTGAGAGCCATTCTGTTGCACTTCATGATTGGCTACGACCACCCTTTTGCAGATGGGAACGGTCGCACTGCCCGAGCGCTGTTTTACTGGGCCATGGCCCGGAGCGGTTACTGGCTGATGGAATTTCTTTCGATCTCGCAGTTTCTGCGCCAGGCGCCGGCCCAGTACGTCACCGCCTACCTGCATACGGAAACCGATGGAGGGGACACCACTTACTTCATCCTTCACCAGCTTGGCACGATCCGTAAGTCCATTGAGGCGCTATACGTCTACCTCGCCCGCAAGACGAACGAACAGAAAGATGCCCAACGCCTGCTGGCCGGGGCCCCGGCGCTTCGCGGACGGCTCAACCACCGGCAGGTCACACTCCTCACCCACGCCCTGCGCAATCCAGGCGAGGCGTATCGAGTCAGCGCCCACCAGCAGTTTCATGGTGTGGTGTATCAAACGGCCCGAACCGACTTGCTTGAGCTGGAGGCCTTGGGCTTCCTTGACAAGTTCAAGCAAGGGCAGTCCTTTGTCTTCTACGCGCCGGAGGATCTGAAGGAACGCATTGAACGTGCAGCGAAAGGATGAGGACGGGCTGAGTCTCGTTCTTCAAGCGGCGCCAATGACTGTTCCAAAGTAGTCCAAAGCAGGCCGGCAAGCCCGAAGAAATCAAGTGTTCCGGCCTTTTGCGTCCGTGGTGTGCCTCAGCTTCTCCCTCAGTCCCTCAGGCGTCTTCGCGTCGGAGGCGTGAGGCACACACTGCAGCCAGCCCCAGGCCGAGCAGGACCAGGGTGCCGGGCTCGGGGACGGTTCCGACGAGGGCCTGCGTGCCAGGGAATACTCCGGACTGGGAGTAAGTCGTAGTGCCCGCGGGGCCGGTGTACTCCGCGGTAAGGGTGTGGGAGAAGTCCATGTCGAAGCTGCCTGTGGCGGAGCCGGGGGAGCCGTAGGAGCCGATCAAGAGTGTCCAGTCAAAATCGCTGCCCGGGTTGATCTGCTGGGTGATGGTTTGCGGAAAGGCGGCCAGGAAGCCCGTCGGGAGAAGCTGGGTGCAGTGGCCGCTGTAATCGCAGGAAAACAGGTCGAGGGTGGGGTTTCCCAATTGCCAGTAGAAGTACTGGATGACATCGGGGATTCCGGCGATGGCGCCGTTGGGGTCGAGCGTGCCGGGGCGGAAGATCGAGAGGACGACGAAAGCCCCGGCGTTGAGTGCCGGCAGCGACGGAGATGCCGTGATGCTGCCGCTCAGGTTGAGGGTGAACAGGCCGGATGAACTCGGGCCCCAGGTGTAGGGCGAACCGTCGGGGTTGCTGGTTCGGAATCCGTCGCCGAAGTAGGCGTTCGACTGAACGTAAAGTCCGCTGGCTCCGATGTTGTTGAGCGTGGTTTGCGATTTCAGGGCGCCAGTTGCCAGGTTGGCGTAGCTATTGGAACTCAGGCTGCCCCATGTGCCGGACTCGGCAATGCTGCTGCTCGAGGCCCCCGGATTTGCGCCGTATTTGAAATCACGGGCACTCAGAAAATACTCGTTCGGGTCTGTCTGGTTCGGGGAGTGGATGTAGGCATTGGTCTCGGTGTAGGCCTGAACACCCGCCTGGGTTGCGTGGCTCGACGTGTTGAGTGCGGCAAAGGCCAGAATGGGTAGGACTACCCGAGTCATCCAGAGGCTTGATTTCGTGCGAGTAACCATGGCTTCCTCCGCGAAGGGGATCAGTAAACCGGGCCATCACGCTTGTTTCACACGGTCGCTACGAGTGCAGGGGTGTGAAGAACGATCAATCAGGCTCGGTGGCGGGGAGTGCCGATGGGATGAGGGCCTGTTGATCCTGCCGAAAATAGGCCCTGACGGTGAAGCAAGACATACGCCATGTATTGGTTTTGCCGATTAATCAGTAACTTGAGTTTACATTCTTGGTGGTGGGGGCTAGGCGTGTAAATATTCTCGACAGGGTTCCGCCTCAGCCCGCCAGCGCCGCCAGGAACTTGGTGCGGGCCTGTTCCAGCTCCGCCTTGCCCAGCCCCTCGGCCAGCCGCAGGGCCGTGGCGTGGTAGGCCTCGAAGGCCTCAAGCACCGTCTTTTCATCGATTTTGCGGCTGCCCGTGTCCGGCGGCGGCGGGGTGAAGCCGTCCACCGGGCGGAGCGTGGCGTGGCGCGGGATCATGCGCTGGCCGCCCTTTTCGGCGGTGGCGGTGATGGGGCCGGTCTTGGTGTAGATCTGGCCCTCGTATTCGAAGCGGGCGCCGATGGGGAGGAGGTTGATCTTCATGGGGGATAGCGTAGATAAAGGAAGTGGATCTCGGGAGCCTGCCGGGGCGCGTCAATACCCCAGCGCGCGGGCGATGAAGTTCTTCGGGACGCGGGGGCGCGGCACCTTCATGTCGAACCAGCTGCGCACGTCCTGGTCCAGCCCGATGCCGTGCATGTAGTTGTAGAGCGCCTTGTTGAGGGCCACCCCGAGGGCGTCGTGATCGACGCCGGTGGGGTCGATGAAGCCAACATCGTTCTTGGCGAAGCTGATCGGTGGCAGGGGCTTGAGGCGCACGCCGTACTCTTCCGGGCTCTTGCCCACGGGTGAGTGCACGGTGCATACGAAGCGGTGGAAGAAGCCCGACTGGATGCAGCCCGCGTCGAACAGCTGGCGCACGTATTCCAGGGCATCCACGGTGTCCTGCACGGTCTGGGTGGGGAAGCCGTACATCAGGTAGGCGTGCACCAGAATGCCGGCGTCGCTGAAGCCCTTGGTGACGCGGGCAACCTGGTCCACCGACACGCCCTTCTTCATCAGGGCCAGCAGGCGGTCGGAGGCCACCTCCAGCCCGCCGGAGATGGCGATGCAGCCGCTGTCGGCGAGCTGCTGGCACAGCTCGGGGGTGAAGGATTTCTCGAAACGGATGTTGCCCCACCAGGAGATTGCCCGGTTGCGCCGGGCCAGTTCTTCAGTGAGGGCCTTGAGCACCTTGGGCGGGGCGGCTTCGTCCACGAAATGGAAGCCGGTCTGGCCCGTCTCGGCGACGATGGCTTCGATGCGGTCCACCAGCAGCTCGGCACCGGCGGCGTCGTAGCGGCCGATGTAGTCGAGGCTCACGTCGCAGAAGCTGCATTTCTTCCAGTAGCAGCCGTGGGCCACGGTGAGCTTGTTCCAGCGTCCGTCCGACCACATGCGGTGCATCGGGTTGAGCATGTCGAGGATGGACAGGTAGCCATCCAGGGGCAGGCCGTCCCAGGTCGGGGTGCCGACCTCGGCGAAGGGTACGTCGGGCTCGGCGAGGTTGATGTAGCGCACCACGCCGTCCTCGCGCAGGTAGGTGCGCACCAGCCGGGAGCGGCCGCGCCTGCCCTCCAGGTGCTCGAGCAGGGCCAGCAGGGGGCGCTCGCCATCGTCGAGGGTGATGAAGTCGAAATGGTCGAAGACGCGGGGCTCGGTGAGCTCCCGCAGCTCGGTATTGACGAAGCCGCCGCCCAGTACGGTGACGATGGTCGGATCGTGTGCCTTGATGGCCTGGGCGATGCGGAAGGCGGCGTACACCGAGCCGGGGAAGGGCACCGACAGCAGCACGACGCGGGGCCGGTGGTGGGTCACGGTGTCCAGGGTCAGGCCGACGAGGGTCTCGTCCACCAGCGTCGGCGGGGCGGCGAGGGCCTGGGCCAGGGGCTCGAAGCTGGGCTGGGCCATGGCCAGGGATTCGGCGTAGCGCACGAACTCGAAGCGCGGGTCGCCGGCTTCGCGCAGCACGTCGGCCAGATCGTTGAGATACAGAGAATATGGCGGATACCTTGATAACCGCTCATTTGGTGGAGCACAGGTTTCGAGAACATTTTATGCAAGAGGACAGACCGGTCAGCAGTTGTTGCTGGGTGCATACAGCGCACTTTCCCGCC
>JAFLDU010000101.1 GCA_017309145.1 Zoogloea sp.
GTCCAGGCCCTTGGCGAAGACCATGGCGGACAGGCCCAGCAGGGTGGCCGCGGACATGTAGTCACCGGCAATGGCGAGGCCGTTCTGGAAGCCGGTGATGCCGCCGCCGGCGGTGTAGAAGTCGGCGGTGGACTTGGTGCGGCTGGCGGCCCAGTAGGTGATGCCCATGGTGGCCACCACGAACACGAAGAACATGCCGATGGCGGTCAGGTTGAGGGGCTGCTTCTGGGCTGCGGCCACGGCGTCGGCCGCCAGGGCGGCCGGGCCGGCCAGGGCCAGCAGGGCGGCCCCGAGGAGATGTCTGGGGTTCATCACTTGCTGGCCTCCCGGATGATCTCGTTGTTGATCTGGTCGAACTCGCCGTTGGAGCGGCTGACGAACCAGCCGGTGAGCAGCCACGAGCCGATGATGATGGTCGCGCCGATGGGCACGCCGATGGTCAGCATGCTGCCCTCCGCGAGGGGCGTGCGCAGCACCTCCGGGGCAAAGGCGACGAGCATCATCATCCCGTAGTAGGTGAGCATCACGATGGCCGTGAGCAGGTAGGCAAAGCGGCTGCGCTTGCCCTCCAGTTCCGAGAAGCGCGGGTTGGCCCGCACTCGCTTGTAGATCTCCGCTGACATGTTGTCCTCCTGGATAGGTGGTTGGAAGGTGATTTCTTATGTTTATGGTCTTGGGGTGAGTGCTGTTCTCCCCCGGGTGCTGCAGTCACATGCAAATCACATGTTCGGGTAGTTCGGGCCGCCGCCGCCTTCCGGCACGGCCCAATCGATGTTCTGGGTCGGATCCTTGATGTCGCAGGTCTTGCAGTGCAGGCAGTTCTGGGCGTTGATCTGCATGCGTGGCCCGCTCGGGTCCTCGACGATTTCGTACACGCCGGCGGGGCAGTAGCGGGTCTCCGGGGCGTTGTAGAGGGCCAGGTTGGTGCTGATCGGCACCGAGGCGTCCTTCAGGCGCAGGTGGCAGGGCTGCTCCTCGCTGTGGTTGGTGGCCGAGATGAACACCGACGACAGGCGGTCGAAGCTGATCTTGCCGTCGGGCTTGGGGTAGACGATCGGCGCACATTCCGAGGCCTTCTTCAGCTGGGTGTGGTCGGCGTGGTGGCGCAGGGTCCAGGGCGCGCGGCCCTTCAGCAGGTAGGTGTCGATGGCGCTGTAGGCGATGCCGCCCCACAGGCCCCAGCGGAAGCTCGGGCGGATGTTGCGCACCTGGTACAGCTCGTCCCACAGCCAGCTCTGCTTGAGGCGCTCGGGGTAGCCCAGCACCTCATGGCCGGTCTGGCCCTCGGCGGTGAGGTGGGCGAAGATCGCCTCCGCGGCCTCGATGCCCGACTTCATGGCCATGTGGGTGCCCTTCACCTTGGGCACATTCAGGAAGCCGGCGGTGTCGCCCACCAGCACGCCGCCCGGGAAGCTCAGTTTCGGCACCGACTGGAAGCCGCCTTCATTGAGCGCCCGCGCGCCATAGGCGATGCGCCGGCCACCTTCGAAGAACTTGCGGATCTCCGGGTGGGTCTTGAAGCGCTGGAATTCCTCGTAGGGCGACAGGTGCGGGTTGCTGTAGTCCAGCCCGACCACGAAGCCCACCGCCACCTGATTGTTCTCCAGGTGGTACAGGAAGGAGCCGCCATACACGTCGCTGGACACCGGCCAGCCCACGGTGTGCAGGGTCAGGCCCTGTTGATGCACTTCCGGGCGCACCTCCCACAGTTCCTTGATGCCGATTCCGTAGGTCTGCGGATCGACGCCCTCGCGCAGATTGAACTTGCTGAACAGGCCTTTGGTGAGCGAGCCGCGGCAGCCTTCCGAGAAGACGGTCTGGCGGGCGTGCAGCTCGATGCCCGGCTGGTGGTTCGGGCCGGGCTCGCCGTTCTTCTCGAGGCCCATGTCGCCGGTGGCGATGCCCTTGACGGAGCCGTCCGCGTGGTAAAGCACCTCGGAGGCGGCAAAGCCCGGGTAGATCTCCACGCCCAGCGCCTCGGCCTGCTGGCCGAGCCAGCGCACCACGTTGCCGAGGCTGACGATGTAGTTGCCCTCGTTGTGCATCTGCGGCGGGGTGGGCAGCTTGTAGGCCTTGTCGGTGGTGAGGAAGAGGAAGCGGTCCTCCTTCACCGGTGTGTTGAGGGGCGCACCGCGCTCCCTCCAGTCCGGGAACAGCTCTTCCAGGGAGCGGGGCTCGATGACCGCGCCGGACAGGATGTGGGCGCCGACTTCGGAGCCCTTTTCGACGACGCACACCGAAAGCTCGGTGCCGGCCTTGTCGGCCAGTTGCTTCAGGCGGATCGCGGTGCTCAGGCCCGAGGGGCCGGCACCGACGATCACCACGTCGTATTCCATCGCGTCACGCGTCATTGCTGCTGTCTCCGGTGTAGGGGGAGGTTTCTTGTCGGGGAGCAGGGGCGGCTGAAGCCGCCCCTACAGGGTTTCGATGCTCAGAACAGGGCTTCTTCCAGGGCCAGCACCTCGGCCGAGCCATTCACGATGGCGTCCCGGTAGCTGTTGGCTTCGGGGATCACGTGCTTGGCGAAGTAGGCCGCGGTGGCCAGCTTGGCCTTGTAGAAGCCCGCGTCGGCGCCATCCAGGCGGCCGGCGGCGATCTGGGCGGAGCGGGCCATCAGCCAGCCGCCGACGACGATGCCGGTGAGCTTGAGGAAGGGCACCGAGCCGGCTGCGGCGGCCTGGGGGTTGCTGTCGTAGTTGGCGAGCAGCCAGTGGGTGGCTTCGTCGAGGGCGGCGATGCCGTCGCCCAGCGCATCGGCCAGGTCCTTCAGGCCCGCGTTGCCGGTGTTGCGCAGGGCCGTGCCGGTCTCGGCGATGTCGGCGAGCAGCTGTTGCATGCTCTTGCCGCCTTCCTTGGCGGTCTTGCGGCCGATCAAGTCGTTGGCCTGGATGGCGGTGGTGCCTTCGTAGATGGTGATGATGCGGGCGTCGCGCATGTAGAGGGCCGCGCCGGTTTCCTCGATGAAGCCCATGCCGCCGTGCACCTGCACGCCGTTCCAGGTGATGCCCTGGGCGTTCTCGGTGCACCAGCCCTTGACCACCGGGGTCAGCAGTTCCAGGCGGCGCTGGTTGGCGGCGCGCACGTCGGCGTCCGGGTGGCTGTGGGCGCGATCCATGCAACCGGCCACGTAGTAGGCCAGGGCACGGCCGGCCTCGGTGCGGGACTTCATGTCCATCAGCATGCGGCGCACGTCCGGGTGGTGCAGGATCGGCTTCTTCTCGCCGCTCTTGTCGCCGATGATCTTGCCCTGGATGCGCTCGCGGGCGTAGGCCAGCGCGTGCTGGTAGCTGCGCTCGGACACGCCGACGCCTTCCAGGCCCACGTTCAGGCGGGCGTGGTTCATCATCGTGAACATGTATTCGAGGCCGCGGTTCGGCTCGCCCACCAGGTAGCCGATGGCACCGCCCTTGTCACCGAAGGACATCACGGCGGTGGCGCTGCCGTGGATGCCCATCTTGTGCTCGATGGAGGCGCAGATCAGGTCGTTGCGCTCGCCCAGGCTGCCGTCGGCATTGACCAGGAACTTGGGGGCGATGAACAGGGAGATGCCCTTCACGCCCGGGGGCGCGTCCGGCAGGCGGGCCAGCACGAGGTGGATGATGTTCTCCGCCATGTCGTGCTCACCCCAGGTGATGAAGATCTTGGTGCCGGTGATGGCGTAGGTGCCATCGCCGCGGGGCTCGGCCTTGCTGCGGATGGCGGCCAGATCGGAGCCAGCCTGGGGCTCGGTGAGGTTCATGGTGCCGGTCCACTTGCCGGAGACCATGTTCGGCAGGTAGGTGGCCTTGAGCTCGTCGGAGGCGTGGTGGGCGATGGCTTCCACCGCGCCGAGGGTGAGCATCTGGCACAGGGAGAAGGAGATGCTGGCGGACTTCCACATCTCCAGCACGGCGGTGGACACGGTCACCGGCAGGCCCTGGCCGCCGAATTCGGTGGAGGCGGGCATGCCGTTCCAGCCGGTTTCGCAGAAGGAGGCATAGGCTTCCTTGAAGCCGTCGGCGGTGGTCACCACGCCGTCCTTCCACTTGTTGCCCTGCTTGTCGCCCACCGGGTTGAGCGGGTCGACCACCTCGGACGCGAACTTGCCCGCTTCGTCGAGGATCGCCTCGACCAGATCCAGCGAGACTTCTTCATTGCCCGGCAGGGTGGTGATCTCCTGCAGGCCAGCCAGCTCGTTCATGGCGAACAGCATGTCCTTCACGGGGGCGACGTAGGTGCTCATGGTGCTTCCTTCCGAATTCGGTTGAATGGGTGCTGCGTGTTTCTGTGGGCCTGCAGGGGTCTGTAGGGGCGGCTTCAGCCGCCCCTACCTGTCAGAGGCTGCCGACCAGCTGGGGCACGGCCTCGAACAGATCGGCGACGAGGCCGTAGTCGGCGACCTGGAAGATCGGGGCCTCCGGGTCCTTGTTGATGGCCACGATGACCTTGGAATCCTTCATCCCGGCCAGGTGCTGGATGGCGCCGGAGATGCCGACCGCCAGGTAGAGCTGGGGAGCGACGATCTTGCCGGTCTGGCCGACCTGGTAGTCGTTGGGCACGTAGCCGGCATCCACGGCGGCGCGGGAGGCGCCCAGGGCGGCACCGAGCTTGTCGGCCAGGGGCTCGAGCACGGCCTTGTAGTTGTCGCCGCTGCCCAGGCCGCGGCCGCCGGAGACGATGATCTTGGCGGCGCCCAGCTCGGGGCGGGCCGACACGGTGAGTTCGCGGCCGACCAGCTTGCTCTGGTTCAGCTCGGGACCGACGGCGATGGCCTCCACCTGGGCGCTGCCGCCCTCGGCGACGGCATCGAAGGCGGTGGTGCGCACGGTGATGACCTTCACCGGATCGGCGGACTTCACGGTGGCCAGTGCGTTGCCGGCGTAGATCGGGCGCACGAAGGTGTCGGCCGACTCGACCGCGATGATGTCGGAGATCTGGGCCACATCGAGCAGCGCGGCGACGCGGGGCAGCACATTCTTGCCACCGGTGGTGGCGGGAGCCAGCACGTGGCTGTAGCCACCGGCCTTGACCACCTCCACCAGCAGGGCGGCCAGGTTCTCGGCGCCCTGCTCGGCATAGGCGGCGGAATCGGCCACCTTGACCCGGCTCACCCCGGCCAGGCGGGCGGCGGCCTCGGCGGCCCCGCCACAGGCGGACCCGGCCACCAGCACGTGGATGTCGCCACCGATCCGGGCGGCTGCGGCGACGGTGTTGAGGGTGGCGGCCTTGAGGCCGGCGTTGTCGTGTTCGGCGATGACGAGGAGGGTCATGATCAGATCACCTTGGCTTCGTTCTTGAGCTTGTCGATGAGTTGGGCCACGTCGGCCACCTTGATGCCGGCGCCGCGGGCGGCCGGCTCGACCACCTTGAGGGTGCTCAGGCGCGGGGTCACATCCACGCCCAGGTCGGCCGGCTGCACCGTGTCGAGGGGCTTCTTCTTGGCCTTCATGATGTTGGGCAGGGTGGCGTAGCGCGGCTCGTTGAGGCGCAGGTCGGTGGTGATCACGGCGGGCAGGGGGAGGGAGAGGGTTTCCAGCCCGCCGTCGATCTCGCGGGTCACCTGGACGCGCTCGCCGGCCACCTCGACCTTGGAGGCGAAGGTGGCCTGGGGCCAGCCGAGCAGGGCGGCGAGCATCTGGCCGGTCTGGTTGGAGTCGTCGTCGATGGCCTGCTTGCCCAGGATCACCAGCTGGGGCTGTTCCTTCTGCACGAGGGCCTTGAGCAGCTTGGCCACGGCCAAGGGCTGCAGCTCGGCCGTGCTCTCGACCAGGATGCCCCGGTCGGCGCCGATCGCCATGGCGGTGCGCAGGGTCTCCTGGCACTGGGCCACGCCGGCGGAGACGGCCACCACTTCGGTGGCGGTGCCGGCTTCCTTCAGGCGTACCGCCTCCTCGACGGCGATCTCGTCGAAGGGGTTCATGGCCATCTTCACATTGGCCAGCTCGACGCCGCTCTGGTCGGCCTTGACGCGGACTTTGACGTTGTAGTCGATGACCCGTTTGACGGGCACGAGAATCTTCATTTGATCTTGTCTCCTAGGGGTTTATTCGATTGCCGAGGCAGACTTGGCCTGCTGGCGCAGTACGAACTTCTGGATCTTTCCGGTGGACGTCTTGGGCAGCACGCAGAACTCCACGTGCTTGGGGACCTTGTAGCGGGCCAGGTGCTCACGGCAGTGGGCGATGATGTCGTCGGCCGTGACCTTGGCGTCTTCCTTCACCTCGATGTAGGCGGCGGGCACCTCGCCCCATTTCTCGTCGGGCCTGGCGACCACGGCGGCGGTGAGCACGGCGGGGTGGCGGTAGAGGACTTCCTCGACCTCCAGGGACGAGATGTTCTCGCCGCCGGAAATGATCACGTCCTTGGAGCGGTCCTTGATCTTCACGTAGCCGTCCGGGTGCAGCACGGCCAGGTCGCCGGTGTGGAACCAGCCGCCGGCGAAGGCTTCCGCAGTGGCCTTCTCGTTCTTGAGATAGCCCTTCATCACCAGGTTGCCGCGGAACATGATCTCGCCCATGGTTTCGCCGTCGGCGGGCACCGGTTCCATGGTCTGCGGGTCGAGTACCGTGATGGCTTCCTGCATGTGGTAGCGCACCCCCTGGCGGCCGTTGCGCTCGGCGCGCTGGGCGATCGGCAGGGCGTCCCATTCGGGGTGCTTGGCGCACACCGAGGCGGGGCCGTAGGTTTCGGTCAGGCCATACACATGGGTGATGTCGAAGCCGATGCGCTCCATGCCCTCGATGATGGCGGCGGGGGGCGCGGCGCCGGCGATGAGGGCCGACACCTTGTGCTCGATGCCGGCGCGCAGGCCTTCCGGGGCGTTGATGAGCATGCCATGCACGATCGGGGCGCCGCAGAAGTGGGTGACCTTGTGGCTGCGGATCAGCTCATAGATCAGGGCCACGTCCACCTTGCGCAGGCACACATTGACGCCGGCATTGGCGGCCAGGGTCCAGGCGAAACACCAGCCGTTGCAGTGGAAGAGGGGCAGGGTCCAGAGGTACACCGCGTGCTGCGGCATGCCCCAGCTGATGATGTTGGAGGCCGAGTTGAGGTAGGCGCCGCGGTGGTGGAAGACCACCCCCTTCGGGTTGCCGGTGGTGCCCGAGGTGTAGTTGAGGGCGATGGCATCCCACTCGTCGGCGGGCAGCGACCACTTGAACTCCGGGTCGGCGTCGGCCAGGAAGTCTTCGTATTCGATATTGCCGAGGCGGGTGGTGACCGGGTATTCGGCGTCGAGGGCGTCGATCACCAGCGGCTTGGGCCCTTCCAGCAGCGCCAGCGCGGCCTCGATGGTGGTGGCGAACTCCGGATCGGTGATCAGCACCTTGGCCTCACCGTGGGCCAGCATGAAGGCGATGGCTTCCGGGTCCAGGCGGGTGTTGAGGGTGTTCAGCACGGCGCCGACCATGGGCACGCCGAAGTGGGCCTCGACCATCGCCGGCACGTTGGGCAGCATCACCGCCACGGTGTCGCCACGGCCGATGCTCTTGCGGGCGAGGGCGCTGGCCAGGCGGCGGCAGCGGGCGTAGGTCTCGCTCCAGGTGAAGCGGCGCGCGCCATGGATCACCGACAGGCGGTCGGGGTAGATCTGGGCGGTACGCTCAAGAAAGGACAGGGGGGACAGCGGCACGTAGTTGGCAGCGCACTTGTCCAGCCCGTGGTCGTACGGGGACATCGACACTTATCTTCTCCTCCTGGTTTTGACGCCACGACTTGGGTGAGGCGGTGGCTCTGAGGCCTACCCCTTTGGTGGCGCATGCGCACCACCGGGGATCGGGGAGAAGATTCGCAGACAAACTTGTCGGAAGTTTCGTGGAAATGTACTGAATGTTGTCGGGGGCATGAGCCGGGCGCACCGGTCGCTAGAATCAGCAGAAAAGCCCGTTGCGCCGGTTCGCCGATGGGCGGCCCCCAAAACCCTGGAGCACCTATGAACGACCCCCGTGACACCGCCTCCGACTGCGCTGCAGGAGGAGATCCGTCCTTCGACCGGCGCTACCGGGAGATGCTGGGCGCGGGCCTCGACCGCCTCGACCAGGGCGTCACCGTGTTCGATGCCGAGCTGCGCATGGTGGCCTGGAACGCCACCTTCCTGCGCCTGCTCGACTTTCCGGACTCCCTGGCCCGGGAGGGCGTGTCCTTCGAGGATTTCATCCGCTACAACGCCGAGCGCGGCGACTACGGCCCCGGTGATCCGGAAGCCCAGATCGCCGAGCGGGTGGCCCGCGCCCGCAGCTTCCAGCCCCATGCCACCGAGCGGATCCGGCCCAATGGCCGCATCCTGTCGATCCGCGGTTTTCCGTTGCCGCATTCGGGCTTCATCACCTTGTACACCGACATCACCGAGCAGCGCCGCGCCCAGGAGCAGATCGCCCGCCATCAGGCCGAGCTGGAGGAACACATCGAGTCCCGTACCGAGGCCCTGACCCGGGCCAACGAGGAGCTCACGGCGGCGATCGACTCCAACAAGGTGATCACGCAGGCCTTGCGCCGCAGCGAGCAGCGCCTGCGCGAGATCACCGACGCCATCCCCGCCGCCATCGCCTACTTCGACCGGGACGGGGTCTACCGCTATGCCAACAAGGGCTATGCCGACTGGTTCGGCTGGTCGGCCGATCAGGTCGAGGGACGGCATATCCAGGAGGTCACCGGGCAGGAGGTCTTCGAGGTGGTGAAGGCCGACGTGGCCCGTGCCCTCACCGGCGAGCGGGTGACCTACGAATACCGCCTCACCGGCCGCGACGGCAACCCGGCCTGTGCCCGCAGCACCCTGGTGCCCGACATCGCCCCCGATGGCAGCGTGCTCGGCTGCTACGTCCACTCGGTGGACGTCACCGAGCAGCGCCGCACCCAGGCCGCCCTGGCCCAGGCCCAGAAGATGGAGGCCATCGGCCAGCTCACCGGCGGCCTGGCCCATGACTTCAACAACATGCTCACGGTGGTGATCGGCAACTTGGTGGCCCTCAAGGAGAACCACCCCGACGATCCCCTCACCGAGAACTTCGTCGAGCCCGCCATGCAGGCCGCCAACCGGGGCGCCGAGCTGATCCGTCGGCTGCTCGGCTTTGCCCGCCGCCAGCCCCTGGAGCCCCGGCCGGTGGAGGTCAATGAGCTGATCCTCGGCATGTCCAAGCTGATCCGCCGCAGCCTGCCCAGCACCATCGCCGTCAGCACGGCCAGCCGGGAGCCCTGTCTGGTGGCCATGGTGGACGCCCACCAGCTCGAGAACGCCCTGCTCAACCTGGCCCTCAATGCCCGCGATGCCATGCCCAATGGCGGTGAGCTGCGCATCGAGTCATCCCTCGAACAGCTCGGACAGCACGCCGCCGCCGACCTGGAGGTGCCGCCGGGCGACTATGTGCAGATCGCCGTCAGCGACAATGGCATGGGCATGGACGGCAGCACCATGGCGCGGGTCTTCGAGCCCTTCTTCACCACCAAGCAGTTCGGCATGGGCAGTGGCCTCGGCATGTCCATGGTGTATGGCTTCACCAAGCAGTCGGGCGGCGGGGTGCGGATCCGCAGCCGGCAGGCGCGGGGCACCACCGTGGCCCTGCTGCTGCCCCGCGTCGAGGAAGATCAGCCCGAAAGCGTGATGCCAGAGGGGCGCGCGCTGCGCGACACCGACCTGGCCGGCAAGCTGGTGCTGCTGGCCGAGGACGACGCCGATGTACGCACGGTGGTGCGCATGCAACTGTCCGAGCTGGGCTGCGCCGTGGTGGAGGCCGAGAATGGCGCCGAGGCCGCCGACATGGTCGAGAACATCCCGGCGATCGCCCTGGTCATCTCCGACGTGGTGATGCCGGGGGCGATGGACGGGCGGGCGCTGGCGCGCTTCGTGCGGCGTTTCCGCCCCGATCTGCCGATGGTGCTGATGAGCGGCTTTGCCGAATCCCAGTCGGGGCTGGACGAGGACGTCAATCTGCCCCTGCTGGCCAAGCCCTTCTCCCGCGACAAACTGCTGGCGGCCTTGCGTCCGCTGGGCGCTTGAGCGAAGCTCCGGCTGTCATGCCTACAACGACGCGAACCCCGGAACTCATCTACGTGGTGGAGGACGAGGCGGCCATTGCCCGCCTGATCGCCGACACCCTCGAGAAGTTCGGCTACCGGGCCGAGCTGTTCCGCACGGCCGAAGCCTTCTTCCATGGCCTGCGCCACAAGGTGCCCGACCTGGTCATCCTCGATCTCGGCCTGCCCGACATGGATGGCATGGCGGTGCTGCAGCAACTGCGTGGCAAACACACCTGCGGCCTGCTGGTGGTCACCGGCCGCAGCGACACCTACGACCGGGTGATGGGCCTCGAGATGGGCGCCGACGACTATGTGGTGAAGCCCTTCGAGCCGCGCGAGCTGATCGCCCGGGTGCGCAGCATCCTGCGCCGCTATCCGGGCCAGGTGGTGATGCCGGCCGACCCGGCCCAGCGGGTGGCCGAGTTTGCCGGCTGGCGCTTTGAGCCCGGCAGCAACACCCTGACCAACCCGGCCGGCCAGCAGGAGACGCTGAGCACCGCCGAAGCCCAGCTCCTCAGCGTGCTGCTCGCCCATCCCAACCACATCCTCACCCGCGAGCAGCTCCTCGGCGGGCGTGACGTGTCGGCCCTCGACCGCAGCATCGACCTGCGCATCTCGCGCCTGCGCCGGCGCTTCGAGGAAAACCCCCAGCACGCCAAGCTGATAAAGACGGTCTACGGTGCCGGCTACCTGCTGGCCTCCACGGTCACCTGGTCCTGACCGCCGCCGCGTCCACCGTGCGGGCGGCTTCGGCCTGGCTGCGGCGCAGGGATTCTGGCAGCAGGCGCACCAGCCAGGCCATGACCAGCGGTACCAGCACCAGGTCGTCGATCAGGCCGAACACGGGCAGCACGTCCGGCACCAGATCCACGGGTGACAGCACGTAAAGGGCCAGCACCGCCAGCGCCGGCCGCAACCAGGCCGGGCGCGCCGGATGGCGCAGGGCGAACCACAGGATGGCGGCATCCTTGCGGACCAGGGCATACAGCGCAGACAGCTTCTTCAACATGGCATGGGCTCCGGGAAGAGGGCGGGAGCGTTGTGGACCGGCCCTGCGGTGCGGGGTGCCCCAGGTTTGTGTAAGCGCGGATTACTGCGACACTTCGTCGCAGGGGCTGAGGGCCGGTGGGCTGCCCGGGCGCCGTGGAGTAAGCTCCGGGGCACTGAACAACAGGAGTCTCCCGTGAGTGCAATGAGCAAGTCCGCCGGTCTGCTGCTGGCCTGTCTGCTGTCGGTCCCAGCCCTGGCCGCCGACCTGGAAATCAAGGATCCCTGGGTGCGTGGCACGGTGCCTGCGCAAAAGGCGACCGGCGCTTTCATGCAGCTCAGCAGCAAGGGCGGCGTCACCCTGGTCGGTGTGGCCAGCCCTGCCGCCAACGTGGTTGAACTGCACGAGATGGTGATGGACAACAACGTGATGAAGATGCGCGCGCTGCCCAGCCTGGATGTGAAGCCTGGCCAGACCGTCGAACTCAAGCCCGGCAGCTACCACGTGATGCTGATCGACCTGAAGAAGCCCTTGACCAAGGGCGACGTGGTGCCCATCACCCTCAAGGTGGAAGGCCGGGACAAAAAGATCGAGAACGTGGACCTGAAGGCAGAGGTGCGTGACCTCACCGCCGCCTCCGCGATGGATCACAAGCACCACCACTGAGCGTGATGCCCGGGGGCGGCCTGGCGCCGTCCCCTGCCAGGATCAAGGCGCCCGTTTCAGGGCGCTTTTTTCATGGCGTGGTGCCGGGGTGCCCTCCGTTTCAGCGTTGCCCCTGTTGCTCCGCCAGCTTCTCCTCGATGCGGCCGACCGCCTGCTGCAGGGCCGGCAGGAAGCGCCGGTCCGCCTCCCGCGGGGGCACCATGCGGTTCAGGTACACGATATTGACCGCCCCCAGGGGCCGTCCCTGCAGCATGATCGGCAGGGCGATCGCCCCCACCTTGCGCTGCGAGGTCCATTCCCCGTCGTTGCTGCCGAAGCCCTTCTCCCGGGTGCGTTCCAGCACGTTCGCCACAAAGCGCAGATCCGCCGCCAGGCGGGCCTGGTCGTCATCGCCGGCCCGGGCCAGCTGCAGGATCTCCTCCCGTTCATCGTCCGGACAATAGGCCAGATAGGCCCGGCCCGAGGCGGTCAGCAGCATCGGCATGGTCTGCCCCACCATGGCCCGATGGAATGACAACGGGCTGAAGCGATGGGTCGACTCCCGGATGATCAGGCGGGCCCCCTGAGGCGTGACCAGGTCCGACGGCCATACCACCGCCTGCAATAGCTCCGACAGGGCGGGTGCGGCAATCGAGGAAATCCAGTTGTCATCGCGGAAGCCCTCCGCCAGGGAGCGCACGCGCAGGGCCAGGCAGTAGCTGTCATCCGAGTCGCTACGCCGCACATAGCCTTCCGAAATCAGCGTTTCGAGCAGCCGCCGCACCGTGGTGCGGTGCAGCCCCGTGGCCTCCGCCAGTTGGCCGAGACTGGCCCGTCCACCCTCCTGCACATTCAGCGCCCTCAGCAGATCCAGCCCGCGAGTCAGGCCGCGGACGGTGGCGTAATCGGATCGAGCGTTCGGACGTGGCATTTTATTGATTTAAATCAATGTTGTGCATCTGGTGGACGTTTCGATTTTATTTTTTGCCGTAGGCCGGCACAACCCTAGAATCCCGACCAATAACAAGTTTCTCATAACGTAATACCCGGCGCCGGCCCTTCGCCGCCCCCCCTTGCGAGTTCCCCCCAGGCGGCCCGGGATCCAACAGGAGACAATCATGAACGACAAACAGCGCGTCGACGCTGAGGTAATCGTTGTCGGCGCCGGCCCGGTGGGCCTGACCATCGCCAACACCCTCGGACTCCACGGCGTCAGTGTCTTGCTGCTGGAGCGCGGCGACACCCTCATCGATTACCCCCGGGCGGTCGGCATGGACGACGAGTCCCTGCGCACGGTGCAGAGCATCGGCCTGACCGAGCAGGTGCAGCAGCACCTGACCCCTTACCACTGGATGCGTTTCGTCAATGCCAAGGGGCGCGTCTATGCCTCGATCGAGCCGCGTACCGACGAGTTCGGCTGGTCCCGCCGCAATGCCTTCAACCAGCCTGCGGTGGACCGCGAGCTGCTGGAAGGCCTCAAGCGCTTCCCCAACGCCAGCGTGTCCATGTCCACCGAGCTCGAGTCCTTCGAGCAGGACGGCGATGGGGTCACCCTCAAGATCAAGAAGGCCGGTGTGCCTTCGACCCTGCGCTGCCGCTACCTGGTGGGCAGCGACGGAGGCCGCAGCGTGGTGCGCACCCAGCTGGGCGTCGGCTTCGGCGGCTTCACCGACACCTCCCAGTGGCTGGTGGTGGACATCCGCAACGACCCCCTCGGCGTGCCCTACATCTACATGCACTCCGACCCCAAGCGCCCCTACGTGTCGGTGGCCCTGCCCGACGGCGTGCGCCGCTTCGAGTTCATGGTGTGGGAAGGCGAGACCGAGGAGCAGATCACCGCGCCCGCCCGGATGGCCGAACTGCTCTCCAAGGTGCTGCCCGCCGGCACCGACATCAGCAAGCTCGACTTCATCCGCAAGCGCGTCTATACCCACAACGCCCGCATCGCCGACCGCTGGAAGGTGGGCCGTGTGATGCTGGCCGGCGATGCCGCCCACATCATGCCGGTGTGGCAGGGGCAGGGCTACAACACGGGCATGCGCGACGCCACCAACCTGGCCTGGAAGCTGGCCTGGGTGCTCAAGGGCAAGGCCTCCGACACCCTGCTCGAGACCTACAACATCGAGCGCCCGCCCCACGCCAAGGCGATGATCGATCTGTCCGTGGCAGCCGGCCGCATCTTCTATCCGCGCAACGTCTTCAAGGCGGCCGTGCGTGACGTGAGCACCTGGCTGCTCAACCAGATCCCCGCGTTCAAGCGCTATTTCAGCGAGATGCGCTACAAGCCCATGCCTTTCTACAGCGACGGGCTGGTGGTGCACGAGAAGCTTGCGCGCAAGGGCTCGCCGGTCGGCCGCCTGTTCATCCAGCCGCGGGTGCGTACCCTCGACGGCGAGGTCAAACTGCTCGATGACGTGATCGGCCCCGGCTTTGCGCTGCTGGCCTGGGGCGCCGACCCCAACTATTGGCTGAATCCCCGCAGCAAGGCCATCCTGGCAGCGATGGGGGCCCGCATCATCACCGCCAAGCCGGTGGTGCAGATGCACCGCAAGGTGGACATGAGCGATGCCACCGAGGTCATCGGTGACGAGCAGATGCGCCTCAAGGACTGGTTCGGCGAACATCCCGGCTCCATCGTGGTGCTGCGCCCCGACCGCTTCGTGGCGGGCATCTCCTATCCGGTCGAGATCAACGAACTCCTCGAAGCCGTGGCCGCCAAGATGGGCCTCAAGGTGGGGGCGGCATGAGCGCCGCCTGTCAGAACGAAGGCTGCCAGGCCGGCGCCTTCCTGCTGCAGTGCCTCTCCCATACCCCTTTGAAGGGCTATGTGGACCCGCTGCCGGCGGTGGTCGAGGAGGTGGCACAGGTGGTCGCCACCCTGCGCGCCGACGTCGAGGCCTTTGATCCGGAACTCATCGTCCTGTTTGCGCCGGACCACTACAACGGCTTCTTCCTGGACACGATGCCCCAGTTCTGCATCGGCACCGCCGCCACTTCGGTGGGGGACTACATGACCTCCGCCGGGCCGCTGCCGGTGCCGCGGGAGATCGCCGAGGCCTGTGCCAGCCACGTGGTGGCGGCCGACATCGACTTGGCCGTCTCCTACCGCATGCTGGTGGATCACGGTTTTGCCCAGCCCATCGAGGAGCTCACCGGCCGCCTCGACCGCTATCCGGTGATCCCCATCTTCATCAACAGCGTGGCGCCTCCGCTGGTCAGCTTCCGGCGGGCCCGCCAGCTCGGCGAGGCGGTGGGGGGCTTCCTCCACGGCCTGGGCAAGCGCACCTTGATCCTTGGCTCCGGCGGTCTCTCCCACAACCCGCCGGTGCCGCAGATGGCCACCGCCACCGCCGAGGTGGCCGAGCGCCTGATCGCCGGACGCAACCCCAGCCCCGAGGCACGGGAGGCGCGCCAGCAGCGCACCATCGCCGCGGCCACGTCCTTCGCCGCCGGCACCAGCCCGCTGCATCCCCTCAACCCGGACTGGGACCAGGCCTTCCTGGACCACCTGGCCCGCCGTGACTGGGCGGCGCTCGACGCCTACGCCAACGCGGCGATCACCGACGCCGCCGGCGCCTCCGCCCATGAGGTCAAGACCTGGGTGGCCGCCAACGCCGCCATGCAGGCCGCGACCGCCGGCCACTACCGGGCCGAGGCCCGCTATTACAAGGCGATCCCCGAGTGGATCGCCGGTTTTGCCGCACTGACCGGTGTCGCCGCCTGAGCGGCCCATCGACCCTGACTACAAAGATTCAACCGAGGAGACACTCCATGTACCTGAAGAAGCTGATCGCCCTGTCCATCGCGGCCCTGGCCGCCACCCCCGTCCTGGCCGACATCAACGTGGGCGTCGTCGCCTCCCTGACCGGCCCGGCCGCCGCCCTCGGCGCCGAGACCAAGAAGGCCGTGGCCCTGCTGCCCACCACCGTGGGCGGCGAGAAGGTGAACTTCATCCTCCTCGACGACGGCACCGACCCCACCAACGCCGTCAAGAACGTGCGCAAGCTGATCTCCGAGGACAAGGTGGATGCCATCCTCGGCCCCAACCTGATCAGCACCGCGGTGGCCATGGCCGACGTGGCCAACACCGAGAAGACCCCGATGATTTCCGTGGCGCCCCTCGACGTGAGCGGTGACAAGCGCGGCTATGTGTTCCGCAGCGAGCCCTCCGCCGACCTGATGGTGAATCGTCTGGTGGCCGACATGGTCGAGCACGGCGCCAAGACCGTCGGCTTCATCGGCTTCTCCGATTCCTGGGGCGAGCTGCTGCTGAAGTCCCTCACCAAGGCCGCCGAAGGCAAGCTCAAGATCGTCGCCACCGAACGCTACGGTCGGGCCGACCCGTCCGTGCAGGCCCAGGTCCTGAAGATCCTCTCCGCCAAGCCGGACGTGGTCTTCGTCGGCGCCTCCGGCACCCCGGCCGCCATGCCCCAGATCACCCTGCGCGAGCGCGGCTTCAAGGGCAACATCTACCAATCCCACGGCGTCACCAGCAAGGAGTTCCTGCGGGTCGGCGGCAAGGCCGTGGAAGGCGCCCTGATCCCGGTAGGCCCGGTGCTGGTCGCCGAGCAACTGCCCGACAACCACCCCACCAAGAAGGCCAGCGTGGCCTTCGTGAAGGAGCTCGAAGCCAAGAACGGTCCGGACTCCCGCTCCACCTTCGCCGGCGCCTCGTGGGATGCCTGGCTGCTGCTGCAGAACGGCATCCTCGCCGCCCAGAAGGCCAAGACCAAGCCGGGCACCGTCGAATTCCGCAACGCCGTGCGTGAAGGCATCGAAAAGACCAGCAAGCTGGTCGGCACCAATGGTGTCTACAGCCTCAACGCCAACGATCACGCTGGTTACGACCCCAGCGCCATCGTGCTGATCAAGGTCGAGAACAACCACTGGAAACTGGTGAAGTAAACATGACGAACGCCGCCCTTCTCGGTACTGAAGCGGCGGCCGCCCTGCTCAAGCAGGCGGCTGCCGATGTCCAGCCCATCGCCCCCCTGCGGGAGCGTCTCGAACGGTGCGACCAGGACGGGGCCTATGCCGTCCAGGAAGCCAACACCCGTGCCTGGCTGGCCGAGGGGCGGCGCCTCGTCGGCCGCAAGATCGGCCTCACCTCCAAGGCCGTGCAGGCCCAGCTCGGTGTCGACCAGCCTGACTTCGGCATGCTCTTCGCCGACATGGGCGTGGGCGACAGCGAGCCGGTGGCCCGCGGGCGCCTGATCCAGGCCAAGGTGGAGGCCGAAGTGGCCCTGGTCATCGGCCGCGACCTCAACTTCGAGCGCCACACCTATGCCGACCTGATCCGCGCCACCGAGTATGTGGTGCCGGCGATCGAGATCGTCGATAGCCGCATCGAGAACTGGAATATCCGCTTTGTCGATACCGTTGCCGACAATGCCTCCAGCGGCCTTTTCGTGCTGGGCGGCCAGCCCCGCCTGCTGAAGGACGTGGACCTCACCGCCTGCGCCATGGAAATGCGCCGTGGCGTCGAGGTGGTATCCCGCGGCAATGGCCGCGCCTGCCTGGGCAGTCCGCTCAACGCCGCCGTCTGGCTGGCCGATGTGATGGTCCGCTATGGCCGGCCCCTGCAGGCAGGCGACATCGTCCTCACCGGGGCCCTCGGCCCGATGGTGAGCGTCGGTCAGGACGAGTGCTTCGATGTGAGCATCGAAGGCCTCGGCACCGTCAGCGCCCGCTTCGAGTGACCGCCCGGCATCGACAAACCCATAGGAGAGAGACAGGTATGAGCAACAAGATCAAATGCGCCCTGATCGGCCCCGGCAACATCGGTACCGATCTGCTGGCCAAACTGCAGCGCAGCCCGGTGCTGGAGCCGGTGTGGATGGTGGGCATCGACCCGGAATCGGACGGGCTGAAGCGGGCCCGCGAAATGGGCCTGAAGACCACCGCCGAGGGCGTGGATGGGCTGCTGCCCCATGTGAAAGCCGACGGCGTGCAGATCGCCTTCGATGCCACCAGCGCCTACGTGCATGCCGAGAACAGCCGCAAACTCAATGAGCTGGGCGTGCTGATGATCGACCTGACCCCGGCCGCCATCGGCCCCTACTGCGTGCCGCCGGTGAACCTGGTCGAGCACGTCGGCCAACGGGAGATGAACGTCAACATGGTCACCTGTGGTGGCCAGGCGACGATCCCGATGGTTGCCGCAATCAGCCGCGTCCAACCGGTGGAATACGGCGAGATCATCGCCACCGTGTCGAGCAAGTCCGCCGGCCCGGGCACCCGCAAGAACATCGACGAATTCACCCGCACCACCGCCGGCGCGGTCGAGAAGGTGGGCGGCGCCA
>JAFLDU010000102.1:0-6791 GCA_017309145.1 Zoogloea sp.
AATTACTTGAGTTTCACTTCCTTGTACGGCACGTGCTTGCGGGCAACGGGATCGTACTTGTTGAACTCAAGCTTGGTCGGAGTCGTGCGCTTGTTCTTCGAGGTGGTGTAGAAGTGCCCGGTGCCAGCAGTGGACTCGAGCTTGATCTTTTCGCGGCCGCCTTTTGCCATTTTGGTTTATCTCCAGCGGTGTAAAGGCTTAGACCTTTTCGCCACGAGCGCGGAGCTCGGCGACGATGGTGTCGATGCCTTTTTTGTCAATGGTGCGCAGGGCAGCGTTGGATACGCGCAGGCGCACCCAGCGGTTCTCGGCCTCGCTCCAGAACTTGCGATTTTGCAGGTTCGGCAGGAAGCGGCGCTTGGTCTTGTTGTTGGCGTGGGAGACGTTGTTCCCCACCATCGGTGCTTTTCCGGTCACTTGGCAAACGCGAGCCATTTGTTGCTCCAAACTGGTTTTGATTCGATAAGACTCTCGATTATAAAGGAACGAAGTTCAGCGAATCAATACCTTTGTGCGTTTCGCTTCGCTGGCCTCGTGTGTCTTTTTAGAGAAGGCCGCGTTCTGCGAAGGAGAAAGGGGGGCTGTTGCCGGCCACGATGAAGTGATCGAGGACGCGGACATCGATCAGGGCGAGGGCCTGGGAAAGACTGCGTGTGAGGGCCTGGTCGGCGTGGCTCGGCTCTCCGACGCCGGAGGGGTGGTTGTGGGCCAGGATGACAGCTGCGGCGTTGTGGCGGAGCACCAGCTTGACGACTTCCCGTGGGTAGACGGATGTCTGGGTCAGGGTTCCGCGGAAAAGCTCCTCGTTGGCCATGACGCGGTTCTGGGCGTCCAGCAGCAGGATCATGAACACCTCGTGGGGGAGCTGTCCCAGCCGCAGGCGCAGCCAGTTGCGCACGGTGCCCGGCGAGTCGAAGACATCGCGCCGCGCCATCTCTTCGCCAAGGGCCCGGCGGGAGAGTTCGAGCACGGCCTGCAACTGAGCGTACTTGGCGGGGCCCATGCCGGGAAGCGCCGAGAAGTCATCGGGGCTGGCGTTGCACAGGGCGGTGAGCCCTCCGAAATGGGAGATCAGGTCGCGCGCGAGGTCGACGGCGCTCTTGCCGCGTATGCCCACCCTCAGGAACAGCGCCAGGAGCTCGGCGTCGGAGAGGGCGGCGGCGCCACGCGCCAGCAGGCGTTCGCGGGGGCGTTCGTCGGCGGGCCAGTCGGTGATTGCCATGGCGTGTACAATCCGGGCATCTGAAGTTCTCGAATAATACCATTGGCATGATTGAGCTCAAGGGCAGAAAACTGGTGCTGGGCGTGACCGGCGGTGTGGCGGCCTACAAGGCGGCGGAACTTGTGCGCCTGCTCGGCAAGGCCGGTGCCGACGTGCATGTGGTGCTGACCGAGGGGGGCGCCAGGTTCGTGACCGCGGTGACCTTCCAGGCCTTGTCGGGCAATCCCGTCTGGACGGATCTGTGGGACCCGCGCATGCCCAACAACATGGCCCACATCGACCTGACCCGGGATGCCGACGCGATCCTGATCGCGCCAGCTACCGCCGATGTGATGGCCAAACTGGTGCATGGTTTGGCCGATGATCTGCTGACCACCCTGTGTCTGGCCCGGGATTGCCCCTTGTTGGTGGCGCCCGCCATGAATCGGCAGATGTGGGAGCATCCGGCGACCCGGCGCAACGTTGGCCAGCTTCAGGCCGATGGCGCGACGCTGCTGGGGCCGGCGGCGGGGGAGCAGGCCTGTGGTGAGGTCGGGCTGGGGCGGATGCTCGAGCCGGAGGCCTTGTGCGAGGCGGTGATCGCCTTCTTTCAGCCGAAGCTGCTGGCGGGCCGGCGTATCGTCATGACCGCCGGGCCGACCTTCGAGCCCATCGATCCGGTGCGCGGCATCACCAACTCCAGCTCGGGCAAGATGGCCTACGGTCTGGCGCGGGCCTGTGTGCAGGCCGGTGCGGAGGTGACGCTGGTGAGTGGTCCGGTGGCACTGCCGGTGCCCGATGGGGCGCAGCGGGTCAGCGTGCGCAGTGCGTTGGAGATGAGGGAGGCCGTGTTTGCCGCGCTTCCCGGTGCGGATGTCTTCATCGGCGTGGCGGCGGTGGCCGACTACCGTCCGGTGGCAGCGGCCGAGCACAAGATCAAGAAGTCCGGCGCTGAGCTGGCAATCACCCTGACCCCCAATCCGGACATCCTGGCCGAGGTCGCGGCCTTGCCCGAGCCGCCTTTCTGCGTGGGCTTTGCCGCGGAGAGCCGCAATCTGGACGAGTACGCCGAAGGCAAGCGCAAGGCCAAGCGGCTGCCCATGGTCGTGGGCAACCTGGTCCAGGATGGCCTGGGGGGCGACGACAACGAAGTGGTGCTGTATGACGAGGCAGGCCGCCATCCGCTGCCGAAGGCACCCAAGCCGGAGGTGGCGCGCGCCATCGTGGCCCACCTGGCGGCGCTTCTGCCGGCATCCTGACCCATCCCTTTTTGCCCGGACTGACCATCATGCATCGAATCGATATCAAGATCCTCGACGAACGCCTCAAGAGCCAGCCGCCCGCCTATGCCACCAGTGGTTCCGCAGGCCTCGACCTGCGCGCCTGCCTGGACGCGCCGATCGATCTGGCGCCGGGACTGACCACGCTGGTGCCCACCGGCCTGGCCATCCACCTGGCGGACCCCGGACTGGCGGCGATGATCCTGCCGCGCTCGGGCCTGGGCCACAAGCACGGCATCGTGCTTGGCAACCTGGTCGGCCTGATTGATTCGGACTACCAGGGGCAGATCTTTGTCTCCGTGTGGAACCGGGGGCATGAGCATTTCATGATCCAGCCGATGGAGCGCATCGCCCAGTTGGTGGTGGTTCCGGTGCTGCAGGTGGCCTTCAATGTGGTGGACGATTTCTCGGAAAGCGAACGGGGTGCCGGTGGTTTCGGCAGCACCGGCAAGCACTGATGCGTCACGCGGGGATACCTGTCGGGGTCCATGTCCTGCTTGAGCGGGATGGCGAGGTGCTGCTCATGCGCCGTGCCGGCACCGGTTTTTTCGATGGCCTTTACAGCCTGCCAGGCGGGCATGTGGAGGAGGGCGAGTCGCTGCGCGCCACCGCCATCCGCGAGATGGCCGAGGAACTGGGCATCGTGCTCGATGAGATGGATCTGAGCGTGGTGGGGGTGGTGCATCGCCGTTCCGATACCAATCGGATCGACTTCTTTCTGGCCGCGCACCGGTGGCGGGGTGACCCAAAGATCGCGGAGCCCGACAAATGCGATGCCTTGCAGTGGTTTGCCCGCGACGCGCTGCCGGAGGCCATCGTGCCCTACATCCGTGATGCCCTTGGCGCCGGGCCGGACCCCTGGATCCAGGAGTCCGGCTGGGCTTGATGCGCTGGCCACCCTCCGGGCGGAGGGGGCCTGTCACGGGTGGTTTTAGTCAGGCACGCTGACGGCGCCGTTGCTGTAGCTGATCACCTTGTCTGCGCCAGGCGTGCTGGCGATGGCGGGGAGGTTGCTAGCGCTGATCGCAGGCGCCGATCCCGGCGTACCGCCCCGCGGCGTGGTGTGGATCACCTGGGAGTCAGGCAGGGCGGCGCCGTTCTTCAGGTGGGCGTACATCAGGTCCATGGCCCGGTTGAAGTACACGTGCAGTGGCACCAGGTTGCTGTCGTAGCCCGGCAGGGCCGCGTTGTCGATGAAGGCATCGAAGTGTTGGGCGTTGGTCACCTCGTAGTAACGCAGCTTGCTGTTGTTGCCGTCGGCCTTGCGGCTGGCCCCGAAGTAAGCGCGGGAGGCCTGGTTGACCGGGATCAGGGTGTCGGAGCGCCCGGACACGATCACCGCAGGCTTGCCGCCCAGGGCGCCGGTCGCCTGGACTTCCGCAATCCCCTTCCTGACCCGCTCGGACTGGGCTGCCAGGGTGCCGGTGAGGGCTGCCCCGCTCACCGGGTCGGTGCCGGTGACCAGGGAGCGGGCACACAGGGCGCCGTCGAGGGCGCCATCGGCCAGTCCGGTGGACGGTGAAACGGCCAGGACGTCCCGTTTGGCGCCGCCGCTGGCATCGTTGTAGACCAGGTTGATCCCCGCGGTGGGCGGCACGCCGTTGCCGCTGGCAAAGATGCCCGCCTGTACGGCCGCACTGGTGGCGGTCACGTTGCCGAGTGTCGTACCCGCCGCTGCGACCGTGGTGGCGAAGCTGAAGCCGCAGACGTTGTCGGTGACACTGAAGCGCCCGAGGGTGTTCAGGTAGGTGACCACGATGGAGGGGGTCGCCAGGGCGTGGTGCGAGGCGTGGTAGAGGTCGTGCTCGGCGGCCCAGCCGTAGCTGTGCAGCTTCTGAAGGGCCTCGTCGGCCTGGGCCTGCAGGGTGGCGCCGCTGAGCAGGCCTTTGGCCTTCAGCGCCGTGCAGCGGTTGCTGGCATAGAAGGCGATCAGGCCGGCGCCCGGTGAGCCGGTGGCGGCGCCGGCCAGGGCTGCGCAGGGCTGATACAGGTTGGCGTAGGTGAAGTAGTCGAGCAGCGGCTTGCCGATGGTCGGCACGCTGACGCTGCCCTGCTTGATGGACAGGCCGCTCACATCCTTGGGCTGGATCTGCGGCTCGCTGACCGCCACGCCATCGATCAGCCCCCAGCGGTCCTGCTCGGCAGCGAGCAGGGCGGCGCCGGCACCGTTGGAAGCCGAGGAGGCGATCACCAGGGTGTTGGTGGGCCGCAGCGTGCGGATTTTCTTGCCGGCGCCGTTCGACGTGCCGTATTTCTCGTTGAGCACGTAAAAGGCAAAGGTCACGGCATCCAGGGTGCTGTGGCCCCAGTCCTTCTCCGGATTCTGCTGGGAGTGGGCGTGCTTGTAGGCGATCCGGTTGGGGAAGGCCAGGTTGAAGGCATCGAGCTGGCTCTTGCTCAGGTCGGCGGCGAAATGGGCCCGCTTGCCGGCCGCGCTGGCGCTGCTCACGGTGCCGTCGATCAGGTTCACGGTGTCGCGGGCGAGGTCGTGCATGCCGTTGCCGCTGCCCTTGTCGGAGTAGGCCACCGCGCAGCCGTGCTTGAGGCCCCATTCGCCGGCGGTGCCGATGGCACCGTAGACGCCGCGGGAGCCCGACGAGGTGGCGGTGACGATGCAGGGCTTGGCCGGGTCGAAGCTGGTGGGGACCTGGACCATCAGGGTGGTCAGGCGCTTGCCGCCGTCGTCGCCCGAGAAGGCGATGGTCTCGGTGCCGGCGACCTTGCCTTCACCCAGAGTGTCGCCTCCATTCACATCGATGTTGGGACCGTACAGGCTGCCGTAGCCGCCCGTGGCCTTGTTGGCGTCCACCAGGGCGCGGTAGTTGTTGTAGATCGCATTGCGGCGCAGTTCGGCGGCGGTGGGGGCGGCGGGGTTGGCGTAGGCCGGGGCGGCGGCAGCGCCGAGGCCGGTCTTGCCGAGGCCGGCGGTGAGCAGGTCGTCGGTTGTCCCGTCGTAGGTTCGGGTACTGAGCGAGTCGGCCTGGATACGATCAGGCAGGCGGTTGTAGGTGCCGAAGCCGCCGCCGGAAGGCTGAAGGTCGACCAGTCCGAGCAGGCGGTCCGTCTCGTCACCCTCGGAAGCGGCCGTTGCGGGGGTGAAGACGGCGCTGCGCAGGCTGGGAGGACGCTTGCCGAGTTCGGCCTGGTAGGCATCCAGCAGCTTGCCGTCCGCATCGGCGATGGCGGACGAGGTGACCTGGATGAAGTTGCCGGAGGAGAAGGCGCCCTTGAGGGCGTTGTCGTTGGTCAGCCCCAGGGCCAGCATGGCAATGCTGTTGGTGGCGTTGTTGATGTTGATCCGCTGGTCGATGTCCGCCTCGGTGGCGAGGGCATGCCAGGTGCCCTTGCTACCGGTGATCTGGAACATCAGCGGGTAGCTCAGGCCGGAGACATTCATGGTGTAGTTGCCGCTGGCATCGGTCTGGGCCGTGCGTGTCTGGCCCAGCCGGTCTTTGACGGTGACCACTCCGTTGGCGATGGCCTGGCCTTCAGCCGCAATACCCGACAGCTGGGCTCCGCCACCTCCGCCGCCGCCTCCACAGGCAGCCACCAGCAGGGCACTGCTGATGGCCAGGGCGAGTGAATTCCGTCTGACGCGGTTGTTCATGTGTCTCCTCCTTTATTGATTATGGAAGCACCCAGAAGAGGGGTTCCGCAGTCATGTTGATGCCAAACGGCTTGCTTCGACACTGGGGTTTACGGCACTCGGGTTTACCTGAATGGCAACGAAAAAACCGCCGGAGGCCGGCGGTTTGCATGCGTGGCGGGGATGTTCCCGGGACGAGGGCGCGCTTCAGCCCGGTTCGGATGTTGCGGCGAAAACCTTGCAGAAGCGAAGTTCCTGTGGATAGGGATAGAAGTCCTCCACGTGCCCCTGACGGATCTTTTCCTGGGCGTCCTGCCAGAACCGGGGGTCGAGCAGGTTGCGGTGGTGCTTGAGGAAGGCCTTGCGGATCTTGGGCTGGCCGAGCAGGAAGGTGGCGAACTCCTCCGGGAAAACGTCGAGCGGTGCGGCCGAGTACCAGGGCTCGCCGGACATTTCCATCTCTTCGTTGGGCGCGGGGGGGATCTTGCGGAAGTTGCAGTCGGTCATGTACTCGATCTCGTCATAGTCGTAGAACACGACCCTGCCGTAGCGGGTCACGCCGAAGTTCTTCCAGAGCATGTCGCCGGGGAAGATGTTGGCGATGGCCAGTTCGCCCTCTTAATTATATAATTTAATTTTTAAATTTATTTAATTGTATTTTTGTATCTAATCCATATACTTATGTTTTTAATCCTTATATTCTATTATCAATCTCTTTTATATC
>JAFLDU010000102.1:6801-17927 GCA_017309145.1 Zoogloea sp.
TGTCGCCGGGGAAGATGTTGGCGATGGCCAGTTCGCCGATGGCCTGGCCGTACTCGCGCACGACCTCGTCGATCTGCTCGTCGCTGGCCTTGGCCAGGTAGAGGTTGAGCGGCGTCATGCGCCGCTCGATGTAGAGATGCTTGATCACCAGGGCGTCGCCGTCCTCCTCGAGCACCGACGGGGCGAGCTCCTTGAGATGCAGGATCAGGTCGGGGTGGAAGCGGCTGCGGGGCAGGGCGACGTTGGAGAACTCGAGGGTGTCGGCCATCCGTCCGACCCGGTCCACCTGCCGCACCAGCAGGTATTTGCGCTTGACGGTGGCGCGGTCCATGTTCTTGGAGCTGCCGAAGACGTCCTTGATGATCTTGAAGACGTAGGGGTAGGACGGCAGGGTGAACACCAGCATGACCAGGCCGCGGATGCCCGGTGCCTCGATGAACTGATCGTTGGAGTGGCGCAGATGGGCGATCAGGTCGCGGAAGAAGATCGTCTTGCCTTGCTTGCCCAGGCCGAGCATGGTGTAGAGCTCGGAGCGCGGCTTGTTGGGCATGATGCTGCGCAGGAACTGTACGTAGCCGGAGGGCACCTCCATGTCCACCAGGAAGTAGGCGCGGGACAGGGAGAAGAGCAGGGAGATGCGCCAGGTGTCGAGCAGGATGGTGTCGAGGTAGAGCATGCCCGATGCGCCGTGCCGCACGGGGATCACGAAGGGGACTTCCTGATAGCCGTTGATGGCCTTGCCGATGATGTAAGCGGTCTTGTTGCGGTAGAAGGCCGAGTACAGCACCTGGATCTGGCAGTTCACCTCCATCTTCGGCCAGCCCTCCAGGTGCTTTTCGACGGTGCGCATCACGTAGTCCACGTCCCGCGCAAGATTCTCGAAGGGGCGTTGCCAGTCGAAGTCCTCGATGAGCCGGGTGATGGTGGCGCGCAGCCCCTCGTCCTGGGGGTAGTAACTGGAGTAGGTCGGTGGGAAGGACTCGATGTAGTCGGTGGAAATGGCCGGCCGGGCGAAGATGTAGTCGTTGTTGAAGTACTCCCGGTGCAGGATCTTGGTGGTCACCGAGTTGAAGAAGGTCTCCGCCAGCTCCGGTTGCTTGTGATTGATGAGCAGGCCGATGAAGTGCAGCTTGACGGCCTGCCAGGTGGCGTCGTCGATGGATTCGGCATCGAATTCGTCATGCAGGCGCTGGACGGCCTCGTTGACCCGGTCGTCATAGAACTGCACGCGCTCCCTCACCGCCGCAAGCTGCTCCTGCCAGGCCGCCGCTTCATAGCTCTCCTTGGCGTGCCGGGAGGTCTCCCGGAAGATCCGGTAGTGCTTGTTGAAGCCTTCGATCATGGCCTGGGCGATGGCCAGGGCGACCGGATTCTCGTTGCTGGTGACGTCCATCATCTCCCCCGCGTCGCATGAGCGACTGTTGTCGTGGCTGCTGATCAGGCCGGTGCCTCGTTCGCGCTCGAAAATTCTAGCACCCGCGGCGCTGATGACCAGGCCCGAGAGGCCCGAGGGGCGCGGCTTTCCAGCCCATGGGCAGTGGGCGGTGCAGCATTGACCCAGCCCGGAAAACGTCCATAATCCCCCCAGTTTGCTCCGTGTGGGCAGCGTGGCCGCGGGGCAGGCAGTGAATCGTTCGAGGGGCGCCAGAGCGGCCGGAAGGGGTCGTTCCAGACCCGGCGCAATGCTTCGACCGATCCGTCCGTAAGATACGAAATCCTATGTGAGGGAGCTGCAATGACTACTTCTCTGATCAAGGTGCCGGCTGGCGGTCAAAAAATCGTCCCGGGCCAGGCTGTCCCCGATAATCCCATCATCCCCTACATCGAGGGTGATGGCATCGGTGTGGACATCACCCCGGTGATGATCAAGGTCATCGATGCCGCCGTCGACAAGGCCTACGGCGGCAAGAAGAAGATCCACTGGATGGAGGTCTATGCGGGGGAGAAGTCCACCCAGCTGTATGGTCCGGACGAGTGGTTTCCGAAGGAGACCTTCGATGCCCTGAAAGATTATTCCGTCTCGATCAAGGGGCCGATGACCACGCCGGTAGGGGGCGGCATCCGCTCGCTCAACGTGGCCCTGCGCCAGGAGCTGGACCTATACCAGTGCGTCCGTCCGGTGCAGTACTTCCAGGGCGTGCCCTCGCCGCTGAAGCAGCCCGAGCTGGTCAATATGGTGATCTTCCGCGAGAACACCGAGGACATCTACGCGGGGGTGGAATGGGCGGCACAGTCCGACGGCGCGAAGAAGGTCATCAAGTTCCTGACCGAGGAGATGGGGGTCAAGAAGATCCGCTTTCCGGAGACTTCCGGCATCGGCATCAAACCCGTCTCCATCGAGGGCACCACCCGCCTGGTGCGCGCAGCCATCAAGTACGCCATCGACAACGACCGCAAGTCGGTGACCATCGTGCACAAGGGCAACATCATGAAGTTCACCGAGGGCCTGTTCCGGGATACCGGCTACAAGGTCGCCAAGGAGGAGTTCGGTGCCCAGCCCATCGATGGGGGGCCGTGGTGCAAGTTCCAGAACCCGAAGACCGGCCGCGATATCGTGGTCAAGGACGCCATTGCCGATGCCTTCCTGCAGCAGATCCTGCTGCGGCCGGCCGAGTATGACGTGATCGCCACCTGCAACCTCAACGGCGACTACATCTCCGATGCCCTGGCGGCCCAGGTCGGCGGGATCGGCATTGCCCCGGGCGCCAACATTTCGGACCAGTACGCCTGCTTCGAGGCCACCCACGGTACGGCACCGAAGTACGCCGGGCTGGACAAGGTGAATCCGGGATCCATCATCCTCTCCGCCGAGATGATGCTGCGCCATCTGGGCTGGGGTGAGGCGGCGGATCTGGTGATCAAGGCGATGGAGGCAGCCATCGGCGACAAGATCGTGACCTACGATTTCGCGCGCCTGATGGACGGTGCCACGGAGGTCTCCTGTTCGGCGTTTGGCGATGCGATGATCGAACGGATGTAGATCCGCGTAGCCGGTTTGACAGGCAAAAAAGTGGCCAGCCCTTCCAGGCTGGCCATTTTTTGTGTCCGGCTACGGCTCACCCGGGGTGAGCCGTGCGCTCAGTCACCTCAGGCTTGAGCGGCACGCAGTGCAGCGTTGAGCGTGGGGCTCGGACGCATCACGGCCTTGCACTTCTCGGAATCGGCCTTGTAGTAGCCACCGATATCCACCGCCTTGCCCTGCACCGTCTTCAGCTCGGCGACGATCTGTGCCTCGCTGTCGGTCAGGGTCTTGGCCAGCTTGGCGAACTGGGCAGCCAGTTCGGTATCCTCGGTCTGGTTGGCCAGTTCCTGGGCCCAGTACATGGCCAGGTAGAACTGGGAACCGCGGTTGTCGAGCTCGCCGGTCTTGGGGGACGGCGACTTGCGGTTGTCCAGCAGCTTGCCGGTGGCGGCATCGAGGGTCTTGGCCAGCAGCACGGCGCGCTTGTTGCCGGTCTTCAGGCCCAGGTCCTCAAGCGACACGGCGAGGGCCAGGAATTCGCCGAGGGAGTCCCAGCGCAGGTGGTTTTCTTCGGTGAGCTGCTGCACGTGCTTGGGGGCGGAGCCGCCAGCACCCGTTTCGTACATGCCACCGCCGGCCATCAGCGGGACGATGGACAGCATCTTGGCGGAGGTGCCGAGTTCCATGATGGGGAACAGGTCGGTCAGGTAGTCGCGCAGGATGTTGCCGGTCACGGAGATGGTGTCGAGGCCACGGATCACGCGCTCCAAGGTAAAGCGCATGGCGCGGACCTGGGACATGATGTAGATCTCGAGGCCGTCGGTGTCGTGATCCTTCAGGTAGGTCTGGACCTTCTTGATCAGCTCGGCTTCGTGCGGACGGTAGGAGTCGAGCCAGAAGACCGCCGGCGTGTTGGAGTTGCGGGCACGGGTGACGGCGAGCTTGACCCAGTCACGGATCGGCGCGTCCTTGACCTGGCACATGCGCCAGATGTCACCGGCTTCCACGTTCTGGGTCAGCAGCACTTCGCCAGAGTCGATGTCGACGATGTTGGCGATGCCATCTTCGGGGATCTCGAAGGTCTTGTCGTGGGAGCCGTATTCCTCAGCCTTCTGGGCCATCAGGCCGACGTTCGGCACGGTGCCCATGGTCTTCGGGTCGAAATTGCCGTTGGTCTTGCAGAAGTTGATCATCTCCTGGTAGATCCGGGCAAAGGTCGACTCGGGCATGACGCACTTGCTGTCGTACTGCTTCCCGTCGGCACCCCACATCTTGCCGCCCTGGCGGATCATGGCCGGCATGGAGGCATCTACGATCACGTCGTTGGGCGAGTGGAAGTTGGTGATGCCCTTGGCGGAGTCCACCATGGCCAGCTTCGGACGGTGTTCCTGGCAGGCGTGCAGGTCGCGGATGATTTCGTCGCGCTTGGATTCCGGCAGGGTCTTGATCTTCTCGTAGAGGTCGACCATGCCGTTATTGACGTTGATGCCCAGTTCGGCGAACAGTGCCTCGTGCTTCTCGAAGGCTTCCTTGTAGAAGATCTTCACGCAGTGGCCGAACACGATGGGGTGGGACACCTTCATCATCGTGGCCTTCACGTGCAAGGAGAAGAGGATGCCGGACTCACGGCAGTCTTCCAGTTCCTTCTCGTAGAAGTCGCACAGGGCCTTCTTGCTCATGAACATGGAATCGATGATCTCGCCTTCCTGCAGCGCGACCTTCGGCTTCAGCACGGTGATCTTGCCGCCCTTGGCGATCAGCTCCATGCGGACATTGCGGGCCTTGTCCAGGGTCATGGACTTTTCGCCGTGGTAGAAGTCGCCGTGGTGCATGTGGGACACATGGGTCCGCGACCAGGGCTTCCATTCACCCATGGAGTGGGGGTTCTTGCGGGCGTAGTTCTTGACGGCCAGCGGTGCGCGGCGGTCGGAGTTGCCTTCACGCAGCACGGGGTTGACCGCCGAGCCCAGACACTTGCCGTAGCGGGCGGCGAGCGCCTTTTCCTCTTCGGTCGAGGGGTTCTCCGGGTAGTCGGGGATCGCGTAGCCCTTGGACTGCAGTTCCTTGATGCAGGCCTTGAGCTGGGCCACGGACGCGCTGATGTTGGGCAGCTTGATGATGTTGGCGTCCGGCTCCAGGGTCTTCTTGCCCAGTGCGGCCAGGGTGTCGGGCACCTTCTGTTCGTCCGTCAGGTACTCGGGAAACTCGGCGAGGACCCGCGCCGACACGGAAATGTCGGCCTTTTCGATCTCGATGCCAGCCGGGCCGGTGAAGGTCCGGATGATGGGAAGGAAGGCACACGTGGCCAGAAGCGGCGCCTCATCGGTCAGCGTGTAGATGATCTTCGATTTCCCTGTAACCATGTTTCTTCCCTCGATGATTGTGTGGACGACGAGCCAATGCTGACTCTTTGCCGCCGTGGATGTTCGTGGGCTGCGGAACTGCGGCCCACCGCAAAATAACATGTATCCCGCGCCGCCGCATGGAAAGCCGGCGGCCGCGTCACATGGATCCCCTTCAGACGACTGCTTCTTCCTTTTCCTTCTTGACCTGCATGAACTGCTCGCGCGAGACGCCCAGCCACATCACCAGCGGGCTGGCGACGAGGACGGAGGAGTAGATGCCGAAGCAGATGCCGATGGTCAGGGCCAGGGAGAAGTAGTAGAGGGTTTCGCCACCGAACAGCAGCATCGACAGGACCATGATCTGGGTGCTGCCGTGGGTGATGATGGTCCGGCTGATGGTGCTGGTGATGGCGTGGTCGAGGACCTGCGGCGTGGTCAGGCCGCGCTTCTTGCGGAAGGTCTCGCGGACCCGGTCGAAGACCACCACCGATTCGTTCACCGAGTAGCCGAGCACGGCCAGGGTGGCAGCCAGCACCGGAAGGGAGAACTCCCACTGGAACAGGGCGAAGAAGCCCAGGATGATGATCACGTCGTGCAGGTTGGCGATGATGGCTGACACGGCGAAGCGCCATTCGAAGCGCATCGCCAGATAGAGCACGATGCCGCCGATCACCAGCAGCAGGGCCATGGCACCGTCGGAGGCCAGTTCCTTGCCCACCTGCGGGCCGACGAATTCAACCCGGCGCAGCTCGGCCTTGGGGCCGTCCAGGCTCCGCAGGCTGGCCAGCACCTTGTCGCTGACCTTGCCGGTCTCCATGCCTTCCCGGTTGGGCAGGCGGATCAGCACGTCGCGGGCGCTGCCGAAGTTCTGGACCTGGGCGTCCTGGTAGCCTTCCTTGGCCATGGCCTCGCGGATCTTCTCGAGGGCCGGTGGCTCGGCGTAGCTGACTTCCATCAGCGTGCCGCCGGTGAACTCGACCGAGAAGTGCAGGCCTTTGGTGGCCAGGAAGAACACCGCGAGCACGAAGGTGATCAACGAAATGACGTTGAACACCAGTGCGTGCTTCATGAACGGGATGTCTTTGCGGATGCGGAAAAATTCCATGGTGGCGTATCCGTTTCGTGTTCAGGGCGCGTCAGAGGCCCGGCTTCCACACCTGGCCGATGGCCAGCTTGTCGAGCTTGCGCTTCTTGCCGTAGATCAGGTTCACCAGGCCGCGGGAGACCAGGATGGCGCTGAACATGGAGGTCAGGATGCCCAGGCAGTGCACCACGGCGAAGCCGCGCACAGGGCCCGAGCCGAAGACGAGCAGCGCGATGCCGGCGATCAGGGTGGTGACGTTGGAGTCCAGGATGGTGTCGAAGGCCCGGTCGTAGCCGGCGTGGATGGCCGCCTGCGGGGTGGCGCCGTTGCGCAGCTCCTCCCGGATGCGCTCATTGATCAGCACGTTGGCGTCGATGGCCATGCCCAGGGTCAGCGCAATGGCAGCGATGCCCGGCAGGGTCAGGGTGGCCTGCAGCAGCGACAGCAGGGCGATCAGCAGAAGCAGGTTGGAGGCCAGGGCCAGCACCGAGACAAAGCCGAACAGCACGTAGTAGGCACACATGAAGATCGCGATGGCCACGAACCCCCACAGGGTGGAGTGGAAGCCCTTGCTGATGTTCTCGGCGCCGAGGCTCGGGCCGATGGTGCGTTCCTCGATGATCTCCATCGGGGCGGCGAGGGAGCCGGCGCGCAGCAGCAGCGCGGTGTCGGTGGCCTCTTCGGAGGTCATCTTGCCGGAGATCTGCACGCGACCGCCGCCGATCTCACTGCGAATGACCGGGGCGGTGACGACTTCGCCCTTGCCCTTTTCGATCAGCAGGATGGCCATGCGCTTGTTGATGTTCTCGCGGGTCACGTCCTTGAAGATGCGGGCGCCGGCGGAGTCGAGGGTGAGGTGCACCGCCGGCTCGTGGTTCTGGCCGTCGAAGCCGGGCTGGGCATCGGTGAGGCGGTCGCCGGTCAGGACGACCTGCTTCTTGACCAGGATCGGGCGGCCATCGCGGTCGTTGTAGATCTCGGTGCCGGCCGGGAGTGCCCCGCCCACGGCCGCCTCGAGGGCGCCCGGGGTGTCGTCGACCATGCGGATCTCGAGGGTCGCGGTGCGGCCGAGGATGTCCTTGGCCTTGGCCACGTCCTGCACGCCCGGCAGCTGGACCACGATGCGGTCCAGGCCTTGCTGCTGGATCACCGGCTCGGCCACGCCGAGCTCGTTGATCCGGTTGTGCAGGGTGGTGATGTTCTGCTTGAGGGCCGATTCCTGGATGGACTTCTGGGCCAGCGGCGACAGGGTGGCGGTGAGCTTGAAGTCGGCACCGTCCTGGCCCTCGGTGAGCTGCAGGTCGTTGTTGGCCGCCATGATCACGGCGCGGGCACGGCTCTGGGCCTCGGCCTCACGGAACTTCACGACCACGCTCTGGCCGTCACGGCTGATCCCGGCGTGGCGGACATTCTTGTCGCGCAGCAGGCTGCGGAGGTCGCCGGCGGTGGCGTCGAGGCGCTTGGTGACGGCGCCCTTCATGTCCACCTGGAGCAGGAAGTGCACGCCACCACGCAAGTCAAGACCCAGGTACATGGGCAGGGCGTGGATGGAGGTCAGCCACTGGGGGCTCGCCGACAGGAGGTTCAGGGCGACCACGTAGGACGGGTCGGTCGGGTCAGGATTAAAGGCCTTCTCGATGGCATCCTTGGCCTTCAACTGGGTGTCGGTGTCGCGGAAGCGGGCGCGTACGCTGGTCAGGTCGGCAAACAGCCCGTCGTGCTGGAGGCCGGCCTTGCCGAGGCTCTCTTCGACGCGCTTCATCACGGCGCCGGAGTCCAGCTTGAGCGTGGCCTTGCCGCTGGAGACCTGGACGGCGGGAACCTCACCGTAGAAGTTCGGCAGGGTGTAGATCAGGCCCCACAGCAGGACGAGCCCGATGAGGAGGTTTTTCCAGAGGGGATAGCGATTCATGGTCTGGCGGAAAGGAGATGTGACGGGCGCGGCTGCGGTTAAAAGGCCGGGAGCAGTGCCCCCGGGCCGGAGCCGGATCAGATCGACTTCAGGGTGCCCTTGGGCAGCACGGCACCGATGGCCTGCTTCTGGACGACGATCTGGGTGTTGGGAGCAACTTCCACGTGAACATAGGCGTCGGTGATCTGGACCACCTTGCCGACGATGCCGCCCTGGGTCAGGACTTCATCGTTCTTCTGCAGACCCTCAAGCAGGGCTTTATGTTCCTTGGCGCGCTTCATCTGCGGACGGATCATCAGGAACCACAGCACCGCGAACATGAAGATCATCGGCAGAATGCCGCCGAGGCCGCCGAGCGGATCTTGGGAGGCGGCCGGTGCGGCTTGGGCAAACGCGTTGGAAATCAGCACATTAAACTCCGGGTTAGAAAGCAAAGTGACTGATTATAGCAGCAGGCGGGGGAGGGCCTTCGAGCGGCAGTGCAGGAGGAATGGATGAGGGGGGCGCTGCGCCCTCGGAGGATGCTGTCGCCCAGGGACGGCCCCGCGACGAAAAAAAGCGGCGTCTGTTTTGCAACAGACGCCGTCGAAATCTCCTTGAAAGGAGAGGAGGGAGAAAAACCCGGTTGCAGGGCGCCTTCAGGCGGCCTTGTTCATCTGGTTGCAGAACCGCTGCCAGTTGGCTGACATGGCCGAGAACATCTGTTCGGCGGCCAGCAGGGGCAGCAGGCCCATGCGGTGCTGGCTGCGCACGAAGGTCTCGACATGCGGAGCGCAGAGCGTGCTCTGCTCTTCCGCGAGCAATTCGAGGAAGCGGGCTTCGGCCGCCCCCCAGAACTCGGAGGTGCCCACCCAGCCGGTGTCGGCGGTGGCTTCACGGAGGGCCTTGCGCCAGAGGGCTTCGGCGCGCTCGACCGGGACGCCGGCCTTGCGGGCGTGCCACGGCAGTAGTTTCGGTGTCTTCATTTGCTGTTACTCCTGTTTTGGGGCATCAAACAAGTGGGACCGTTGTTGAGCTGGCGGCCCTTGCGGGCTTCTTGGTGCGTTGCAGTATGGGATCATCTCGCCTTTCTGCACGTATTTGCTAGCTCTTCGGTGCTCTCAGTAGTCTTGTTTGCTGCATTGCACAATTTCAGTTTAGGTACTTGCTGTCTTCCCTGCAAGTGCCTTTTGTCGGCGACCTACGTAATTCATCACGGGGCCATGGCGTTTCTGCAACACTGCGGAAGCACCCTGTCCGGTGTTTTCAGCTGCTGGGTTGAGTGGCCCTGGGGGTTTAGAATGTCAGCCCGCTCCGCCAACCGCATGCTCCATGTCCCAGCTTCTCGACAATCTCAATCCCGAACAGCTCGCCGCGGTCACCCTGCCGGCCCGCCATGCCCTGATCCTGGCCGGTGCTGGCTCGGGCAAGACCCGGGTACTCACGACGCGGATCGCCTGGCTGGTCCAGAGCGGTTTCTGCGGGCCCCAGGGCATCCTTGCCGTGACCTTCACCAACAAGGCGGCCAAGGAAATGGTGGCGCGCCTTTCCGCCATGTTCCCGATCAACACCCGGGGCATGTGGATCGGCACCTTTCACGGCCTGTGCAACCGTTTCTTGAGGGCCCATCACCGCGATGCCGGGTTGCCCCAGCTGTTCCAGATCCTGGATTCGGGAGACCAGCTGGCGGCGATCAAGCGCCTGCTGAAGACCCTCAACGTGGACGACGAGAAGTTTCCGCCCCGCGACCTGCAGCATTTCATCAATGGGCAGAAGGAGGCGGGGATCCGTCCATCGGCGGTCGAGGCCTGGGACGATTACACGCGGCGCAGGGTCGAGCTTTACATGGAGTATGAGGCACAGTGCCAGCGCGAGGCAGTTGTGGATTTCCCCGAGTTGTTGCTGCGCAGCTACGAGCTGCTCGAGCGCAACGAGCCCATCCGCCGTCACTATCAGGCGAGATTCCGCCACATCCTGGTGGATGAGTTCCAGGACACCAATGTGCTGCAGTATCGCTGGCTCAAGCTGCTGGCCGGCGGCCCGAGCGCCGAGGGTGGGGAGGGTGGGGCCTGCCTGTTCTGCGTGGGGGACGACGACCAGTCCATCTACCGTTTCCGGGGGGCCGAGATCGGCAACATGCGCGATTTCGAGCGTGACTTCCGGGTCACCGACGTGATCCGGCTGGAGCAGAACTATCGCTCCCAGGGCAACATCCTGGATGCGGCCAACGCGCTGATCACCCATAACAGCAAGCGGCTGGGCAAGAACCTATGGACCGACAAGGGGGCTGGGGAGCCGATCCGGGTGTACGAGGCCTTCACCGATACCGATGAAGCCCGCTGGATCGTCGAAGAGGTCCAGTCCCTGGTGCGTGATGGCACAGGGCGGGCCGACATCGCGCTGCTGTACCGTTCCAATGCCCAGTCGCGGGTGCTTGAGCACCAGCTCTTTTCGTCCGGCGTTCCTTATCGGGTGTATGGCGGATTGCGCTTCTTCGAGCGCCAGGAGGTCAAGCATGCCCTGGCCTACCTGCGGCTGATCGCCAATCCGGATGACGACACGGCGTTCACCCGCGTGGTCAATTTTCCGACCCGCGGCATCGGTGCCCGGTCGCTCGAAGCATTGCAGGATGCCGCGCGGACCTGGAACTCGCCGCTCTACCAGACCGTGCCCCATCTCACCGGCAAGCCGGGGGCTTCGCTGGCCCAGTTCGTGGTGCTGATCGAGCGGCTTCGCCAGGAGACGCGCGCACTGCCCCTGCACGAGATGGTCGACCACGTCATCGAGCTGTCCGGGCTGCGGGCGCACTACAAGACCGAGAAGGAGGGCCAGGAGCGCCTCGAG